>JBKBXP010000054.1:0-14885 GCA_046314035.1 Pseudorhizobium sp.
GTCTCCTTCATCGGTCCGCGGCCGAACATCCTCGACCACGAGGGCGCCTCGCGCGCCAAGCGGCTGGAAGTGCGCCAACCGATCCTGACGAACGGCGACCTGGAGAAGATCCGCTCGATCGGCCATACGGAAGACCTGTTCGACACCAAGACGCTCGACTTCACCTATGACATCGAGCGCGGTGCCGAAGGCATGCCGGAAATGCTCGATCGCCTCTGCGAGCGGGCGGAAGCGGCGGTCAAGGGCGGCTACAACATCATCGTTCTTTCCGACCGTCAGGTCGGGCCGGACCGGATCGCCATTCCGGCGCTGCTGGCGACGGCCGCTGTCCACCACCACCTGATCCGCAAGGGCCTTCGCACCTCCGTCGGCCTCGTCGTGGAGACGGGCGAGCCGCGCGAAATCCACCACTTCTGCTGTCTCGCCGGTTTCGGCGCGGAAGCCATCAACCCCTATCTCGCTTTCGATACGCTGATCGACATGCACACCCGTGGCGAGTTCCCGAAGGAGGTCGATGCCAGCGAGGTCGTGACCCGCTACATCAAGGCGGTCGGCAAGGGCATGCTGAAGGTGATGTCCAAGATGGGCATCTCGACCTACCAGTCCTATTGCGGCGCGCAGATCTTCGACGCCATCGGTCTGTCGACGGAGCTCGTCAACAAGTACTTCTTCGGCACGGCGACCACCATCGAGGGCGTCGGCCTGGCCGAGATCGCCCAGGAGACCGTGACGCGCCACCAGGCTGCCTTCGGCAAGGATCCGGTGCTGGCCCGTACGCTCGATATCGGCGGCGAATATGCCTATCGCATCCGCGGCGAGAGCCATGCCTGGACGCCGGATGCGGTGGCCTCGCTGCAGCACGCCGTGCGCGGCAACAGCCAGGAGCGCTACCGCGAATTCTCGGGAATGGTCAACGACACCGCCATCCGGATGAACACCATCCGCGGCCTGTTCAAGATCAAGACGGCAGAGGAGATCGGCCGCAAGCCGGTGTCGGTCGACGAGGTGGAGTCGGCCGTCGACATCGTCAAGCGCTTCTCGACGGGCGCGATGTCCTTCGGCTCGATCAGCCGCGAGGCGCATACGACGCTGGCGATCGCCATGAACCGGATCGGCGGCAAGTCGAACACCGGCGAGGGCGGCGAGGAGAGCGACCGCTATACCCCGCTGCTCGACGGCTCGCAGAACCCCGAGCGTTCGGCCATCAAGCAGATCGCCTCGGGCCGCTTCGGCGTGACGACGGAATATCTGGTCAATGCGGACATGCTGCAGATCAAGGTGGCGCAGGGTGCCAAGCCCGGCGAGGGCGGCCAGTTGCCCGGCCACAAGGTGGATGCGACGGTTGCCAAGACCCGGCATTCGACGCCGGGTGTCGGTCTCATCTCGCCGCCGCCGCACCACGACATCTATTCGATCGAGGATCTGGCGCAGCTCATCTACGACCTGAAGAACGTCAATCCGGAAGCGGATGTCTCGGTCAAGCTCGTCTCGGAAGTCGGCGTCGGCACGGTTGCGGCGGGCGTTGCCAAGGCGCGCGCCGATCACATCACCATCGCCGGCTTCGACGGTGGCACGGGTGCCTCGCCACTGACCTCGCTGAAGCACGCGGGTTCTCCCTGGGAGATCGGCCTTGCGGAGACGCAGCAGACGCTGGTGCTGAACGGGCTGCGGTCGCGCATCGCGCTGCAGGTCGACGGCGGCCTGAAGACCGGCCGCGACGTCATCATCGGCGCACTGCTCGGTGCCGACGAGTTCGGCTTTGCAACGGCCCCGCTGATTGCCGCCGGCTGCATCATGATGCGCAAGTGCCACCTCAACACCTGTCCGGTGGGCGTCGCGACGCAGGACCCGGTCCTGCGCAAGCGCTTCAAGGGCACGCCCGAGCACGTCATCAACTACTTCTTCTTCGTGGCGGAAGAAGTGCGCGAAATGCTGGCAGCGCTCGGCTACACCAGGCTCGACGACATCATCGGCATGTCGGAGCTTCTCTCCAAGGACGACATGATCGCCCACTGGAAGTCCGAAGGTCTCGACTTCTCGAAGATCTTCCACAAGGTGGCGGCACCGAAGGAAGCGACCTATTGGACCGAGCGGCAGAAGCACCCGATCGACGACGTTCTCGATCGCAAGCTGATCGAGAAGTCGATGCCGGCGCTCGAAAACAAGGAGCCGGTGGTCTTCGAGGTGCCGATCAAGAACGTCGACCGGTCGGCCGGCGCGATGCTCTCGGGTCAGCTTGCCAAGCGCTGGGGCCACAAGGGGCTGAAGGACGACACCATCCACGTGACGCTGCGCGGTACGGCGGGCCAGTCGTTCGGGGCCTTCCTCGCCCGCGGCATCACCTTCGATCTCGTCGGTGACGGCAACGACTATGTCGGCAAGGGCCTGTCGGGTGGCCGGATCATCGTGCGGCCCCCGGAGAACTCGAGGCTTAAGGCGGAAGAGGCGATCATCGTCGGCAATACGGTGCTCTACGGCGCCATCACCGGGGAATGCTACTTCCGCGGCGTGGCCGGCGAGCGGTTCGCGGTGCGCAACTCGGGGGCGCTCGCCGTCGTCGAGGGCGTCGGCGACCACGGTTGCGAATACATGACCGGCGGCATCGTCGTCGTGCTCGGCGAAACGGGCCGCAACTTCGCGGCCGGCATGTCGGGTGGCGTCGCCTATGTGCTCGACGAGATCGGCGATTTCGCCAAGCGCTGCAACATGGCCATGGTCGAGCTCGAGCCGGTTCCGGAAGAGGACGACATGCTGGAGAAGCTGCACCACCACGGCGGCGACCTCATGCACAAGGGACGCGTCGACGTGTCCGAGGACATGACGCGCCACGACGAGGAGCGGCTCTACCAGATGATCTCCAACCATCTGCACTACACGGGTTCGGAGCGGGCCAAGGACATCCTCGACCGCTGGACCGAGTTCCGGCCGAAGTTCCGCAAGGTCATGCCGGTGGAATACCGGCGTGCGCTGGAGGAGATGGAGCGGATGCGCATGGGCGTGGCTGCGGAGTGACGTGACAGACATCGTTGATGTGATATGCTGTTGGCCTATCACATCAACGGAGGGCACCATGAACGAGCATGTAAAGGAGCCGCCAGAAAGCGGAGACATCACGGTCAACGTCTTCAAGAACGGTCGCAGCCGCGCGGTTCGCCTTCCAAAGGAATTCGGAATAGAAGGCAGTCAGGTGGTGATGACCCGCCAGCCGGACGGATCGATCCTGATGCGCACTGCCGCGACGGCCGGGCTGACGGAGTATCTAAAGCATGCAGAAGCCTGGACGGGTGAAGATTTCGTGCCGGGCGATGACGGGCTGGCGCCGCTGCGAGAGATCGATCTGTGACCCGCTTCATGCTGGACACAGACATCGTCTCGGCAATGGTTAGGGATCCGCAGGGCAAAGTGGCAGAACGTCTGGCCGAGGTGGGGGAGGCGAACGTCTTTATCAGCATCATCACCCATGGGGAGATCTGGTACGGCGTCAGGAAGAATGGATCGGAAGATCTCGCAAAAAAAGTGTCTGCGGTGACGAGACGACTTCACGTGGCACCGCTGCAACTGCCTAGCGATCAGCGCTACGCGGAGGTGCGGCTGGCGCTGCGACAAGGGCAAAACATCGGTCCAAACGACCTGTGGATTGCGGCACACGCACTCGCTCTGGATGCGGTGCTTGTGACGGACAACGAAAAAGAATTTTCCCGAGTTCCGGGATTAAAGATCGAGAACTGGCTGCGGTAGCAGCGGAGACAAGGGTTTAAGACATGGGCAAGGTTACAGGTTTCATGGAAATCGACCGGCAGGTGATGAAATACCAGCCAGCGTCGGACAGAATCCGCCATTTCCGCGAGTTTACCATCCCGATGTCGGATGCCGAGGTGACCAAGCAGGCGGCGCGCTGCATGGATTGCGGCATTCCCTATTGCCATGGGCCGACCGGCTGCCCGATCCACAACCAGATCCCGGACTGGAACGACCTCGTCTACAGCGGCAAGTGGGAAGAGGCGATCCGCAACCTGCATTCGACCAACAACTTCCCAGAGTTTACCGGCCGCGTGTGCCCGGCCCCTTGCGAGGAAGCCTGCACGCTGAACCTCGAGGATGCGCCCGTCGCGATCAAGACGATCGAGCAGGCGATCGCCGATAAGGCCTATGAGCTCGGTCTCGTCGGCCCGCAGCCGGCAACCGAGAAGACCGGCCGCAAGGTGGCCGTCATCGGCTCGGGACCTGCGGGCCTGGCCGCGGCGCAGCAGCTTGGCCGCGCCGGCCACGACGTGCATGTCTACGAGCGCGAGAGCAAGCCCGGCGGGCTGCTGCGCTACGGCATCCCGGACTTCAAGCTGGAGAAGAACTTCATCGACCGCCGCGTCGAACAGATGAAGGGCGAGGGCGTCACCTTCCATTGCGGCGTCAACGTCGGCACCGACATGCCGGTCGAGCAGATGCTCGCCGAGCACGACGCGGTGCTCTACTGCGGCGGATCCGAAACGCCCCGCGCCGCCGGCATCCCCGGCGTCGACCTGCAGGGCGTCCATGATGCCATGCCCTACCTCGTCCAGCAGAACCGTCGCGTCGGCCGCGAGAACATCGACAGCGTCGGCTGGCCGGCGGATCCGATCCTGGCGGGCGCCAAGCATGTGGTCGTCGTCGGCGGCGGCGATACGGCCTCCGACTGTGTCGGCACCGCCTTCCGCCAGGGAGCCGTGAAGGTCACGCAGCTCGACATCCGCCCGCAGCCGCCGGAGAAGGAAGACAAGCTGGCGATCTGGCCGTTCTGGGCCACCAAGATGCGCACGTCGTCGAGCCAGGCCGAAGGGGCACTGCGCGAATTCCAGGTGGCGACGCTCGAGTTCGTCGGCGAGGACGGGCATCTGACCGGCGTGCGCTGCTGCGAGGTCGACGACCGCCGCCAGCCGATCCCGGGAACCGACTTCATCATCAAGGCGGACCTCGCCTTCATCGCCATCGGCTTTTCGGGGCCGCTGCAGGGCGGTCTCCTTGACGAACTGGACGGCAAGCTGACGCTCAACGTCGATCGCCGCGGCTCGACCAACGTCGTTGCCAACGACCGCGACTACAAGACTTCGGTGGAGAAGTTCTGGGTGGCCGGCGACGTGCGCCGCGGCCAGTCGCTGGTGGTCTGGGCGATCCGCGAAGGCCGCCAGGCGGCACGCGCCATAGACGAGGCGCTGATGGGCGCTTCCGTGTTGCCGGCCTGAGGCAGCACGATCCGTTACCGGGTCGATGGCAGAGTGTAGTCGTCGATCCGGCCCTTAGGGGCGGGGGGCATTTCGCCGCGCTTGACGAGCATGTCGCGCGGGGTCTCGATGATGGGAGCCGGTGGCGGTGTACCGCCGAGGAGCACGCTGCCACCATCCAGCTCCGGGTCGGTCAGGCTGATCGGCTGCACGGGAACGGCAGCGGTCGGCGAAGGCGGCAGGATCTGCAGCTCCGGCAGGTTGCTGGCATCGAGCGTCACCAGTTCCGTGCTGGCCATCTCACCCAGGTGGCGACGGGCAAATTTCTCCACATAGAAGGCGAGCTTGCGTTTGCCGGCGGTGGTGAAGTTGATGCCATCGGATCCGCGCAGGCGCGCCTGCTGGCCGTTCATGTCGGAGCCGGTGACGATGAACTTGCCCTCCTCATCGACGAACCCATCCCAGATGTCGACGAACTCGCCGCCGATCTTCTCGGTCTCGCTGCGGTAGACGCTGTTCAGCTTGGCGGCGTCGCGCATCAGGGACGGCGACTGGAAGGACGGCAGGCCGACCCAGAGAAGCGGTATCTTGCGGCTGGTGACGATGGTGCCGAGGTTGCGCACGCGGGTCTCGTATTCCGCATACCAGGCGTCGCTGGGGAATTCCGCCCGGCTGTTGCCCACTTTCATCTGCTGGCGGTCGTTGGCGCCGATCATCACCACCACCAGCGCCGGCTTCACCTCCTCGATCATGGCGGGCAGTTGCCCTGGCCAGTCATAGTAGTCCTGGCGGACGAGGCCGGAGGAGCCGTTGCCCTTTTCGGTGACGACGACGCCCGGTGATTGTTCGAAGGCGGTCTTCAGTCCGTCGCCGAGGCCACCGGCCAGAAAGTCGCCGACCACCAGCACCGGGCGGGCGTTCTCGAGCTTTGCGACGGGATCAGGTTTGGCGGGAGCGGCGGGTGCTGCCGGGCGGGGCGCCGAGGCGCGGGCGGCGGGCGCGCGGTTGCGCCGCGGCTGTGCCTGCTGGTTCTGGCGCTGGCGCTGACGTCGGGGCGCGACCTCCCGGACGGGAGGCGGAGGATCGATGTAGCGTCGGCCGCCGCCGAAGATCATGTCGAGAAGGTTGCGGCGGGGAAGGGGTTCCTGCGCGGCCGCCGGCGACCACTGCAGGGGCCATGCCAGCAGCAGGGTGAGGATGATCGCCGTGCACCGGCTGAAAATGCGTCGGCCGCCCATGGAATGCAAAACCTTCATGCTTTTGCGGTGCGCCCTTGCCCCAGAGCGCTTAAAGTGGCGATCTGGGGCAAGGGAATGTCTTTGTCAACGAAGCGCGCGCAGAAGGTTGTGCGAGGGCTCGCCGTCGGCCGGCATGCCGAGGCGCTGCTGGATGGCCTGAACGGCGGCCTTCGAGCCGGAGCCGAAGTTGCCGTCGATCTCGCCCTCGTAGTAGCCGAGCTGCTTGAGCTTCGTCTGCAGCTCGAACTTTTCCACCATGTCGAGCGTGCCGTCCGGCCGCGGCCAGCGCTGCTGCACGCCACCGAAGCCGGCGATCTGGTCGGCCAGCAGGCCGACACCGAGCGCGTAGCTGTCGGCGTTGTTGTAGCGCTTGGTGACGAAGAAGTTGCGCATCATCAGGAAGGCCGGGCCGTTGGCACCGGCCATCAGCTTCAACTCTGCCCGATCGCCCGGACGTGGGAAGGGCTTGCCATTCGGCCGCGAGAAACCGAGTGCGGCCCACTGACCAAGCGTCTTCGTCTGGCCGTCGTATTTGGCAGCACCGCGCGGCATCGCCGCCTCGTAGCCCCAGGTCTTGCCGGTCTGCCAGCCGTTCTTGGCCAGAAGGTTGGCGGCGGTGGCCAGCGCGTCAGGGATCGAATCCCAGATGTCGGCACTGCCGCTCCCATCGGCATCGACCTTGTAGAGCAGATAGCTCGACGGGATGAACTGGGTGTGGCCCATGGCGCCGGCCCAGGAGCCGGTGAGGTGTTCCGGCGTGATTTCCCCAGACTGCAGGATCTTGAGCGCCGAGATCAGCTGGGTGCGGGCAAATTTGGCCCGCTTCGGGTCGCCCCAGGCAAGCGTCGCCAGGGCCTGCGGCACATGGTGCAGGCGATCCCGCTTTTCGAGAACCGCGCCGTAATTGGATTCCATCGACCAGATGGCGAGGAGCACGTGCTTGTCGACGCCGAAGTGGTTTTCCAGCGACGCCAGCGTGCGGCCGTGCTTGGCCAGCATCTCCTGGCCGATCCGGACCGTGTAGGGGTTCACGCGCGAATCCAGGTAGTCCCAGATCTGCGACCTGAATTCCGGCTGATAGGCCGCCTTCTCGAGAACCCGCTTGTCGGGGCTGTCGATGCCGGCGAAGGCCTTCTGGTATGTCGATCGGCTGATGCCGCTTTTTGCGGCGGTGGCATAGAAATCTGCAACCCAAGTCTTGAAACCCGTGTCGGCACGGGCATGTAACGGGTTGGTCGCGAGGGCTGCCCCTGCGATCAGGGCAAAGGCAAATCCGCGAAAGCGATTGATGGTAGACATTGTCATCGGCAGTCGTGTCCGTTGCTCTTAAAGTTCATACTTCACCGAGCGTCGTGTCCGGCTTAACGAATGTATAAGACATCAGAGTCAACAAACTCTTTACCATATCAAGGCAGGCGACGTCACCGGTTGTTAAACAGTAGCAAATCAGGGTTAGATAACCGGATTGTGATTGGCACCATGATGTGTGCTTCAGGAGGTGTGCGTGGCACAAACGAAAATTCGTAAGGCTGTTTTTCCCGTTGCAGGACTGGGCACTCGTTTCCTACCGGCGACCAAAGCCGTGCCGAAGGAAATGTTGACGGTGGTCGACAAGCCGGTGATCCAGTACGTCGTCGACGAGGCGGCGGAAGCCGGTATTGAACATTTCGTGTTCGTGACCGGACGCGGCAAAGGCGTCATCGAGGACTATTTCGACATCCAGTTCGAGCTGGAGCAGATGCTGCGCGAGCGCAACAAGAATGCCGAACTGAGCCTGCTTGCCGATCTTCTGCCGACCGCCGGGACGGCGAGCTTCACGCGCCAGCAGGTGCCGCTCGGCCTTGGTCACGCGATCTGGTGCGCCCGCGACATCGTCGGCAACGAGCCGTTCGCCGTGCTTTTGCCCGACATGATCATGTCGTCGGAGAAGAGCTGCCTGAAGGGCATGATCGACATCTACGAACAGACCGGCGGCAACGTCGTGGCCGTCGAGGAATGCGACCCGGAGATGGCCCACAAATACGGGATCGTCGGTGTCGGCGACACGGTCGGCGAAGGCTTCAAGGTCACCGAGATGGTGGAGAAGCCGGCCAAGGGCACGGCGCCCTCCAACTTCTACATCAACGGCCGCTACATCCTGCAGCCGGAAATCTTCGGCATCCTGGAGACGCAGGAGCGCGGCGCCGGCAACGAGATCCAGCTCACCGACGGCATGCTGGCGCTTGCCAAGAGCCAGGAGTTTGCCGCCTACCACTTCAAGGGCGAAACCTTCGACTGCGGCGCCAAGGACGGCTTCATCCTCGCCAATCTCGCCTTTGCCCTCCAGCGCGACGACATCCGTCCGGACATCGAGGGCCCGCTCAGGGAGATGGTTGCCAAGCTCGGCTGACACCGTCAGTCATGGAATCTACAAGCGCCCGGAACCTCGTTCCGGGCGTCTTGCTATCTGCGGAGCGTCAGGCCCAGACCGGCGCGCAGTGTCCTGGTGTCGGTGCTGGCACGGTCGGTGTATTCGTATTCCACGGCGCTAGTGAGGTCGAGGTAGCGGTTGAGGCTCCAGGTGAGGCCCGCACCGGTGATCCAGGTGGTCTCGTCGGAGGCCTGCGGGAAGACGCGCTCGGTGGCGCCGCCCGTCAGGCGGCCCACGAGATTGTGTCGCAGCTGGTGCGTCAGTGTGGCTGCGGCATTGTATTCCACCCAGCCGCTTGCACCCGGTGCAGTCGCGTCCTGCAGCGTCGTGCGCAGGGCAAGCTCCAGTTCCGTGCCGCGCTGCGGCGACCACACGGTGCGGCCGTCGACGGTCAGGCCATCGAGCGCTGCGAGACGGCTGTCGTCGTAGTCGACCCGTTCGTAGCCCAGCCCCAGCTCGCCCCTCAGTTTCTCGCTGAAGTCGAATTCGACGCCACCGCGACCGCCATAGGTCCAGGAGGAACGTTCGTAGCCGGCCGAATCCCGGGTCCGGTCGTAGAAATTGCGGCCGCCGCGGACTTCCACGAAGGGGATGAGAGCCGGCGAGAGCTCGTAGCCGAGGCGCAGGCGCCCGTCGACCAGGGTATGGTCGCGGTCGCCGAGGTCGAGGCTGGAGCCGTCCTGAAGCCGCGCATCGCCGTAGATCTCGCGGTTGACCCCGAGGCCGGCCAAACCGCGCAGGATGCCGGCATCGCGTTCCAGGGTAACGCCGCCCGAGAACTGGTGGACGCCGGACTGGACCGAGGCGCCGCCGATGGCGTTCGGGTCGCTGTTTTCCTCCCGTTCGAAGTCGTAGCCGGCGGAAATGTTGGCGATGGTCTCATTGGCGAGGTCGAGCCGCAGGTTGGCGTCGATCTCGCCTTCCGGCTTGGGTTGGTCGCCGCCGCCGAAATTGCGTTCGATGATCGTCTCGCCGGTCACGGAGAGCTGATGGCGCGACCAGTCGGAGGTCAGCGTGCCGCGGATGGTGGTGGCCGAATAGTTGCGCTTCGTCTGCGTGTCGCCGTCGCGGATCGTCTCGCGGTTGATCGACTGGCCGATCGAGGGGCGCAGCAGGAGGGTCCCGATCCGGATGCCGGTCGAATCTTCGGGACGCACGGGAGCTTCCTCCGTGACCAGATCGTCCGCCGGCGAATCGAGCAGGTCCTGAAAGGGCTGGTTCAGGTCGTCCACATAGGGCGGGTCGTTGACGGGCGTGCTGTTGCCGGAGCCGATCGCGCCGGTCGTCAGCAGTGCGGTGTCTGCGGCATCGGTCGTGTCGCCGGTGTCAGTGGCTGCTCCGGCTTGGTCGGTGGGCGTTCCCGGCAAGACGGTCGAGGCGGGTGCGGCAGCGGGATTGGAGGATGTGGCAGCCCTTGCAGCCGTTGCGGGGCCGGTCCGCAACGGCGTGACGCCGATCGCCGGCGCCGTTGCCCAGGTGCCCTCGCGACCGTCATCGTTCACGGGATTGGTCGGGCTGTAGATGTTGCGTTCCGGCGGCGCGGCCGAAGCGGGATAGGGCGTCTGGGCCGAGACGACCGCCGGGATAGACAGCGTCGAGCAGGCAAGCAGGATCGCCACGGCTTGCCGGTGCAGCGCCTGTCGTCCGCCTTGCTGTTTCATCACTGCCATCTGAGTGCCCGTCTCGCGATCGTTTCGCAAAGGTAAAGCCTTGTGGTTAACAGTTGGTGTCGCCAGGTCCCTGGCGGAGGCCGGCGACGGGTCTCGTGCCAGTGGACATCATTTGGCAAAGGCGATACATGCCGCTGATGACCAAGAGCGCACCCCAGCCGGCCGAACGGGACGTGATCACATCCGCCCTTCGGACCATCAGCATCGAGAGAAACGGCCTCGAATCGCTTGAACGTGCCCTGCAGAACGGGCTCGGGACGTCCTTCCAGCGCGCCGTCGAGCTGGTGCTCGGACTGACGGGCCGGCTGATCATCACCGGGGTCGGCAAGAGCGGCCACATCGGCGCCAAGCTTGCCGCCTCGCTTGCCTCGACCGGCACGCCGGCCTCCTTCGTCCATGCCGCCGAAGCCAGCCATGGCGACCTCGGGATGATCTCCCCCGGTGACGCCGTGCTGGCTGTTTCGTGGAGCGGTGAAACCGCGGAGCTGCAGACCATCGTCGCCTACTGCCGGCGGTTTTCCATTCCGCTGATCGCGCTGACGGCCGGCGAGATCTCGACGCTGGCGCGCGAATCCGACGTGGTGCTGCTGTTGCCGAAGGAGCAGGAAGCCTGCCCGCACGGATTGGCGCCGACCACGTCAACGCTGATGCAGCTTGCGTTAGGGGATGCGCTGACGGTCGCGCTGCTGGAGGCGCGGGGCTTTACGGCGCTCGACTTCCGGGTCTTCCATCCGGGCGGCAAGCTCGGCGCGATGCTGAGCTACATCGGCGACATCATGCACACGGGCGACACCATTCCTCTGGTGGCCCAGGGCACGCCACTGCCGCAGGCGGTCATGGTGCTGTCGGAGCGACGCTTCGGCTGCGTCGGCGTGCTGGATGACGAGGGCCGGCTCTGCGGCATCGTCACCGACGGCGACCTGGCGCGTGGCCTCAACCTCAATCTCGGCGCCATGATGGTCGACGACATCATGACCCGTTCGCCGAAGACGGTGAGCGAGAAGACGCTGGCGACCGCTGCGATGGCGCTCCTCAACAAGCACAATATCTCGTCGTTGATGGTGACGGACGACGGCGGACACCCGATCGGCATCGTCCACTTCCACGACCTGCTGCGCGTCGGGGTCGCCTGATCAGGCCGCTTCGACCCGGATGTCGCGGCCCTCGGCCGATGCTATCCTGACCTGGGTTCCGGCCGGCAGGTCCGGGCCCATCACCGACCACCAGGTATCATCAAGGAAGATCCGGCCGCGGCCTTCGCGGATCGGCTCGTGAAGCGTCGCCGTGCGCCCGACAAGGCTCTCGCCTCGCCGGTTCAGAAGCGGCTCGTCGGTTTCCTGGTTCCTGGAGTAGAAGCGCCGGCCGAAGAGGGCGAGCACGGCGGCGAGTGCCGCAAACAGCACGAACTGCAGTTGCCAGGACCAGAAGCCTGATTCCCAGAAGAGCAGCGACAGCGCGCCGACGATGATCGCCGAGGCGCCCATCCAGATCAGGAAGACGCCGGGCACCAGCAATTCGGCTGCGAGCAGCAGAAGCCCGAAGATCCACCAGCTCCATGGTCCGAGGGTGAGAGCGAGCGCCTGAAGCATGGCTTAGGTCTCGTCGCGCGGGGCGAAGGGGTTGACCGGACGGGCCGGGGAGGCCGGTGCCGGCGGCGTCGAGCGCGCTGGGGTAGCGGCCGGCTGCGGCGGGACGGCGGAGCGGGTGCGGGTCGGACCGTCACCATCGCCGAAGACTTCCTTGGCGATCGCTCCGATGCCGGCCAGCGAGCCGATCAGCGCGGAGGCTTCCATCGGCATCAGCACGATCTTGGAGTTCGGCGCCTTGCCGATTTCGGCGAGCGCCTCGGTGTAGCGCTGGGCGACGAAGTAGTTGATCGCCTGGACGTCGCCCGAAGCGATCGCCTGGGACACCACCATGGTGGCCTTGGCTTCGGCTTCGGCCAGACGCTCGCGGGCCTCGGCGTCGCGGAATGCCGCTTCCCGCTGGCCTTCCGCGTGGAGGACGGCCGCCTGCTTGGCGCCTTCGGCGCGCAGGATCTGGGCGTTGCGCGAACCTTCGGCTTCCAGCACCTGAGCGCGCTTCTCGCGCTCGGCCTTCATCTGGCGGCCCATGGATTCGACGAGGTCGCGGGGCGGCTGGATATCCTTGATCTCGACGCGTGTGACCTTGATGCCCCAGGGGCCGACGGCCTCGTCGACGACCCGCAGCAGCCGTTCGTTGATCACCTCGCGGTTCGACAGCAGTTCGTCGAGGTCCATCGAGCCCATGACCGAGCGGATGTTGGTCATCGTCAGGTTCTGGATGGCGTTCTCGAGGTTGGAGATCTGGTAGGCGGCCTGTGCCGGGTTCAGGATCTGATAGAAGGCCACGGCGTCGGCGGAGACGCTGGCATTGTCCTTGGTGATGACCTCCTGGGTCGGGATGTCGAGCACCTGCTCCATGACGTTCAGCCTAGCGCCGATGCGCTCGATGAAAGGCGTGATCAGGTTGAGGCCGGGATCCAGCGTACGCGTGTAGCGGCCAAACCGCTCGACGGTATAGCGAGTGCCCTGCGGCACCGTCTTGATCCCCGCAAACAGCACGAGGATCACCAGCACCACTATGGCAATGACCACGATGTCGAAGCCGCCAAGAAACATGTTCAATCCTCCAACTCAATTCGAGAGGTGTGACCTACCATGTTCACTCCAAAGAGGGAAACGGCGACTTCGGAGGGCCTCAGACCCAGCCCTGCAGCTCCCGGCGCACGACCGTCTCCAACACCCGCATGCCTTCGGGGCTGTCGTTGAGACAGGGGATGTGCAGGAATTTCTCGCCGCCGGCGTGTTCGAAGATCTCTCCGGCCTCGCCGGCGATTTCCTCGAGCGTCTCGAGGCAGTCGGAGACGAAGCCGGGGTTCATCACGGCAATGCGCTTCATGCCTTCGCTGGCAAGCTTCTCCATGGTCTTGTCGGTATAGGGCTGCAGCCATTCCTCCGGTCCGAAGCGGGACTGGAAGGTGACCATGAACTTCTCCTTCGGCAGGCCGAGGCGCTCCCGCAGCAGTCGGCCGGTCTTCTGGCAATGGCAGTGGTAGGGGTCGCCCTTCTTGAAGTAGGACTGCGGGATGCCGTGGAAGGAAGCGACCAGCATCTCGGGTTCCCAGTCGATCTTCGCCAGCGCCTTCTCCACCGAAACGGCGAGCGCGTCGATATAGGTCGGATCGTCGTGGTAGCGCGGCACGGTGCGCAGCGCCGGCTGCCAGCGCATCTTCATCAGGTGCTCGAAGGCCTTGTCGTTGACGGTCGCCGTCGTCGAGGCAGCGTATTGCGGGTAGAGCGGGAACAGCAGGATCTTTTCGCAGCCCTGTGCGTAGAGTTCGTCGATCTTGGAGGCGATCGACGGATTGCCGTAGCGCATGCCCCAGTCGACCACGACGTTGGGCAGGTCCTTCATCGAGGCCGCCATCAGTTCCGCCTGGTTGCGCGTGTAGGTGCGCAGGTAGCTCTCGTCGAGATCCTTGTTCCAGATCTCCTCATAGGCCTTGCCGACCTTCTGGGGGCGCTTGTTGAGGACGATGCCGTAGAGGATCGGAAACCAGTAGAACCGCGACCATTCGATGACGCGCTTGTCGGACAGGAATTCCGCCAGATAGCGCCGCATCGACCAGTAATCGGTGCCGTCCGGCGTGCCGAGGTTGACGAGCAGGACGCCCACCTTTCCGAATTTGACCTGCGGGTGACCGGGCGGAATGTGAGGGGCAGTCGCGTCCATCTGAATAATCCGATTGCTGTTTCAGCGGCTACTACGGTGCCGCGAGAGGTTTGGTTCTGTCTAGGAACAAAAAGCGGCCCGGGGAAGCCCCGGGCCGCTTCGTCCGACGAGACAAATCGTCTTAGTTGGCGGGCAGTTCCAGCTCCTGGCCGATCGCGAGAAGGTTCGGATTGCGCAGGTTGTTGGTTTCGGCGAGCTGCGTCCACATCTCACCCTCGCCATAGGTGGCAACCGCAATCCTCCACAGCGAGTCGCCACGGACGACCACGTAGGTGCGCGGGGCGTCGGTCGCGGCTGCCGCCGGTTCCTGGCTGGCCGGTGCGGCAGCTGCTGGGGCCTGAGTGGCTGGTGCTTCTGCGGCAGGCGCAGGAGCCGGTGTCGCCGGAGCCGGTGTGGCAGCCGGAGCGGGCGCTGCAGGTGTTGCTGCCGGGGCTGCTTCCTCTGCGGCGGGCGGCGTGTAGTCGGCCGGCGTCACGTCGGTGATGCGGCCTTCGGTGATCGGCCTGTAGGGATTGTTGGCCGTCAGGTAGTCGGCGACGGTCTGTTCCAGGTTGGGGCCGAAGTCGTAGGGGTTGACGGCATTGGTCGCGAAGACCTTGTAGCCGTCGCCGCCACC
>JBKBXP010000055.1:0-6079 GCA_046314035.1 Pseudorhizobium sp.
AACATGATCCAGATGACGCCGTAGCCGCTGAGGAAGCCAAAGGCAGCGGTAGCCGAACCTCCTGTTCTGAGCATCCGCCACGCGGGCGTCGCACAGGGCAACATCATCGCCAGCGTCATGACTGCACCCATGCCACAATACTGGCTCCAGACAGGCCACGAGAAGGTGGATGCAACATCCGTGATACAAAGCGATTGCCAGAGTTCAACGGGGATACCCGTCATCATAAGGACGATACCACTGGCGGTCGCCATACCGGGGCCAAGTGACCCGCTTCCGGGCAAGAAGATCGCCGTCCTGAGCATACCGAAGATAGCCAGCCACCCGAGCGCAACAAAGCTTGCCGCCAGCAGAAATGGCGGTGGCGCGAAACACGGAAACCAGGTTACAGGCGAAATTCGCAGAGAAGGCATACCGGTCGTTCCTCTCCAGCCTGACCGCGTTTTGATACGAGGTGCAACTCTGCGCGCTGGGAAGTCGCTGCGCAATCGACCGTTTGGTGGAGGGTCGGAGGCGCCATTGGGCAAACGATGTGTTCGGACCACCGCTGGGAAGCACGCGGGGCTTTTTTGATCCAGATCTTTTATCAATCACCGGATAGCATCGTCATCGCGGGCAGTTGAAGTTGGCGCAACGGCAATGATCTTGAGTGCATCGGCGCACATAGGGATCCTTTCGTTGGCGCCACATGCAGCAACTGTGGCGTCATCGCCAGTTCTGCCAGTCGGCGGAAGGCGCTAGGATCGGGAATCGATTGTCGAAGTCGGTTCTGCCGTCGACATGAGGAAGGAGAAATCATGCCGCTCTACGCTCTTGGCCAGGCCGAGCCCAAAACCCCTGGCCCCGACCGCTACTGGGTCGCCCCGAATGCCACCGTCATCGGCGATGTCGACATCGGAGAAGACGTCGGAATTTGGTTCGGTGCCGTCCTGCGCGGCGACAACGAGCCGATCCTGCTTGGCGCCGGGACCAATATCCAGGAAGGCGTCATCATCCACAATGATGTCGGCTATCCGGTCAGCATCGGGCGTGGCTGCACCATCGGTCATCGTGCCATCATCCACGGCTGCGTGATTGGCGACAACAGTCTGATCGGCATGGGGGCGACAATTCTGAACGGTGCGCGGATCGGAAACAACTGCCTCGTCGGTGCCAACGCACTGGTCACGGAGGGTAAGACCTATCCCGACAATACGCTGATCGTCGGATCCCCGGCAAAGGCGATCCGAACGCTGGACGATGAGGCGGTGGCAGCCCTTCGCAGATCGGCGGCCCATTATGTGGAGCGTTGGAAGCTGTTCAAGCAGGAGCTACGAGAACTCTGACAGCCGTCGGCCCCTTCGCTGTCCGACAGCAATGGGGCCTAGGCGAAGGAAGCTACTTGATCTTGAGAAGCAGGATCTTGCCGGCCATGGTGATGGCGTGCGCCGATTCCTCAGGCGCAACGTCCGCGTCGACCGGCTTGATCAAGCCGTGCTCGCGCAGTTCCGTCACCGTTGTCGTGGTCAGGAACTTGATCTTCTGCGGTCGCTCCTTGAAGCGGTCGGTTCTTGCATAGGTGATCTCGGCGTTGAGATGCGTCCACTTCTTCCCGGCCTGCGGATAGACATCGCCGTCCTTGGCAAGCTTCAGGCCGCGGATCTGGGTCGGCGTCAGTTCAATCATGTTCTCGTCTTTCGTCAATCAGGTCGGTGATGGCAGCACGGCGATCGGAGATGCCGACCGGGGCCGTCGGTTACGGGCGCGCCGCCGCCATCGAGGCTGCGTCGCGGAAGGAAACAAGCTTCTGGCGCTGGTCGTCCCACAGGACGAGCTTCACGCAGCGGAGACTGTCGCGGATGGTGATGCGGCCAATATTGGCAAGTTGCGGGTGGTCACGCAGCACCTCCGGAAGCCGGTAATAGGGAATGCGGCTCGCCAGATGGTGGATATGGTGGATACCGATATTGCCGGTCACCCACCGCAGCACCGGCGGAAGGTCGTAATGCGAGGCACCGTGCAGGGCGGCCTGAGGGAACTTCCAGTCCTCGCCGGCAGACCAATGGGTTTCTTCGAACTGGTGCTGCACATAGAAGAGCCAGATGCCTGCAGCGCCGGCCAGAAGCACGATCGGCAGGTGAATGACGAGGAACGGCACGACGCCGATCGCCCACATCATCAGACCAGAAAGCACCGCGACAGCAAGGTTAGTCGACATGGTCGAAATCCAGGGCTGTGCCCCCGACTTCATCATGCCGAACGGCAACCGCTGCTTGAAGAGAAACAGCCAGGCCGGGCCGATGCCGAACATCACGAGCGGATGCCGATAAAGGCGATAGCCGAGGCGTCCATAGATCGACATCGCCTGGTACTCGGCAATCGTCAGGGTCGTGATGTCGCCAATGCCGCGCTCGTCGAGATTGCCGGCGCTGGCATGGTGAGCGGCGTGCGCCCGGCGCCAGTAGTCATAGGGTGTGAGTGTCAGCACCCCGAGGACACGTCCTGTCCAGTCGTCGAGACGGCGGTGGGCGAAGAAGGATCCATGGCCGCAATCATGCTGGATCATGAACAGCCTCAGCAAGGCCGCGCCGGCCGGGATGATGGCCAGAAGACCAATCCAGAAACCATTGGCATATGAGAAATAGGCAAGCGCCCAGAAGATCGCAAAAGGTATGACCGTGACAACGAGTTCAAATGCGCTGCGACCGACATCGGGCTGCCGGTAGCGTGCAAGAATCTTCAACCATGCCCCGGCATTGTCGTCGGTGGGTGGAGCAGATGTCTGGACGCGGGCGTTCATTTGCATAATTTTCCGGTATTTGATGGATCGGCAGCTGCCTGCCAGAATGGTTGATTGCGCCCGACATGCGGGCGCAACAGCAATGGATCAGGAGTTGCGGGCCTTGCGGGCTGCATAGCGGCGGTCGCGTTCCGCCTTGCGGGCTGCTTCGTCGGCCACGACACGCGAAACGCGGTCGGCAACTTCGGCCTGACGGGCTTCCGCAGCCGCCTTTTCTTCCGCCTCGGCGGCGACCGCCTGGGCGTTGGCCTCGGCCAGCAGTCGCTCGTTCTCCGCCGTCTTCTGCGCTTCGCGTTCGGCGCGGCGCGCTTCGCGCGCAGCGCTCACAGCTTCGCGGGCAGCCAGTTTTTCCTGCATTTCAGGATCGGTAGGCTTTGGAGCCGATGCAAACTTTGCCAGAAGCTGACGCTTCGCTTCTGCAGCCGTCGTGCGGCGTTCGGCAAAGCCGTTATCGTTAGGGTGTTTCAACAGATATTCCTTTGGGTCTCGTTTAGGTTGGCGGTCTAGTATCCCACCCGCTTACGGACTGGAGCGATGCGGATCACCGTCCGGCAGGGAATGGTGAACGCAAAAAGGCCAGACTTGCGCCTGGCCTTTTGAAACTTATTGCCGCCATGCCAGTACTTCCGTGGTCATCGGCGGCCAAAGCTTTAGGCAGCGCGGAGCTGGCCTGCGGACATCTTGCCCGACTTGTTGTCACGCTCGAGTTCGAACGCGAGCTTCTGGCCTTCCACGATCGAGCCCATGCCTGCGCGCTCTACGGCAGAGATGTGAACGAAAACGTCGGCGCTGCCGTCGTCTGGCTGGATGAAGCCGAAGCCCTTAGTGGCGTTGAACCATTTAACTGTGCCAGTGGCCATAACGAACCCTTTCTTAGCAACATTGATCACCGCTGGACGACGCCCAACGGGGTTTTCGACTTTTGAGAGAAGGAAGTTCGTTACGGAGCGCAAAGCGCATCAAAAACAAATATCGGCAAACAAAGTATCGAGGTCTTTGTATACGCGCCCGCTTGCACGACGTCAACTTGTTTCGGGCCAAAGACACGAAGGCCCGGAAGTTTGGCGGCGCGGCAGCAAGCTGGTGTAGATGCAAAAGCAGACCGCGCTGCGGTTTGCGATTGCCCACCTCTCCATCCTCAGAGGCTGCGCCTGGGCAACGGATAGGCTTCCGACTCGTAGAGCCTCTGCATCTGCTGTCCGTCGTATCGCGCCTCTTCGACTTCAAGAACGGATCCGCGAAGCAATGCCGACGGCATGTCTTCCATCGCGAAGCGAAGCGCTTCCGCGACCGAATCAAACCTGCGATACCGAAGCCGACTGGTTCTTTTCACCGTCTTGCAGGGGTACAGGCCAGCGCTGGCGTTGTAGTCAAACATCCGCATGAGCCCGTTCCTTCTTCTTGCTGAACACCGTGCTGCCGGGAGTCTCGGTGCGTCTTTGCAACCGCTCCTGGCGCTCGGCCGGCTTGCGTTCGCGGCTCTTGAGCACCTGACGTGCACGAACTTCCTCGAGCTTTGCAGCATTTGAGCCTTCGGCGGCCGGGCGCCGGAACAGGCTTTCCGCCGAATGGCGGGTAATGTCGATCATGAGAGTATCCTAAAAATCCAGATGAGGCTCGCCTGAGGCAGAACCTGCTGTGCTCTTCGCATCGAGCGAAGCCGTAAGTTCCGCAAAACCGGTAACCACCACATGTGGTCCAATTCGGATTGCCAATGCAAGCCAGAGAGCGAAACGCAGATGATATATGGTGGTCGTCGGCGCCGCCTGCAAGGCGGCGCGGATTCGAACCCGGCGACCATCGATGCGGGCCGCGATGGGTTCATGCATGTCAAAGCTACTTCTTCTTGCCGAAGTCGCTCGTGCTATTGGCGAATTTAACCTGCGAACCCTGAGGAGCGGCACCTGCCGCAGCACTCTTGTCCTTCTTCGGTTTTCGCACTTCCTTGTTGCTTTTCGCCTGACCCTTGGCCATCTGGCCCTCCTGATGATGTTGAAGGTTGTTCGCTGGATGCCCCTCCCCGAAGACCGAGATATTCGTCAGTCGGGACGCTCCGCCACCAGCGGAGACAGAAGCGTTCTCTAGAGAATGGAAGGAACGGGGGCCACGCCCAGCTTCCCGAGAATGAACGTCTCGGACAAAGGAAGCGCGATTCGGGGTCCTGCGGCGGCAACATCGACGCGCTGGTTCGCCCAGATCAACGACTGCACGCAACGGCGCTCCTGTCGATCCTGGATATTTTCACGATAACCGAAGCCGCTGATACCAGCGAGGTTACGGGACAGGCTGTAAGTATGAAGGTCGGAAGACATTTGTCCTCCTTTCGTTGGGGCCAGGGCTGTGATCCCCGAAGCAACAGCGCCCTTGATCCGGCTGCTGACGGTCCACCTTGCGCCTTTGGAGCCGAAATTGCAAGATTTTTCAGCTGCGACCCAGACAGGCTGTGACGTCTACCGGAGGACATCGGAGAACTGGTTATGTGCTGCAGGTCTCGCAAAGGCCCCGGATCTCGATGGTGGTTTTTGCCGGCTTGAACTTGCGCTGCTTGGCCCAGTGTTCGAGCTGGTGATCGACGGTATGGTCGTGGAACTCGACCACATGGCCGCAGCTGTCGCAGATGGCAAATGCGACCGTCCCATGACTATGGGCTCCGCAGCATGCCTTCTCCTGGTGAGCACAGGCCACGAAAGCGTTCAGGCTTTCCAGCCGATGGACCATGCCCCGTTCGAGCAGCTTTTCCAGTGCCCGATACACCTGAAGCGGCGCACGAAACCCCTGGTCCCGAAGCTTGTCCAGGATCGTGTAGGCGCTGAGCGGCGCGTCCGAATGCGTCAGCACATCGAAGACCAGCGCCTGGTTCTTGGTCAAAGCGGGCGCAATCATGGGCGCACTCCTCTGTTGGCGGCCGTCTCGGCCCGGCTCGCGCGGCTGACCGGCAGAAGGCTGAATATGAACAGCAGCAACGCGGCAACGACGATCGATGGCCCGGACGGCGTATCATAATGTAGGGATCCGAACAGCCCGCCGACAACCGCCAGCGCACCGATCAGCGAAGCAAAGACCGCCATCCGCTCGGGACTTGCCGAATATCGCCGCGCGGTTGCAGCCGGGATGATCAGGAGCGCGGTGATCAGCAGGATGCCGACGATCTTCATGGAGATCGCGATGACGAGCGCCATCAGCAGCATGAACAGAAGACGGGCCCGCTCCGGTTTCATCCCCTCCGCCTCGGCGATATCCTCGCTGACGGTCGAGGCGACGAGAGGACGCCAGAGCCAGATCACGACTGCCAGAACGACC
>JBKBXP010000055.1:6176-14825 GCA_046314035.1 Pseudorhizobium sp.
CCAGTCCGCCCCCCCAGATCAGGGCGATGTCGCCTCGCGTCACCGCCAGGATGTCGCCGAACAGGAAGGCCATGAGATCGATCCGCACCCAGCTCATGAAGGCGACGAGGACGAGCCCGATCGCCAGCGTCGAATGCGACAGGATGCCGAGAAGCGCATCGGAAGAGAGCGCCTGCCGCTTCTGCAGGAACAGGAGGAGCAGCGATACGGCAACCGCCACGGCAAAGACGCTGATGAGGAGGTTGAGATCGAAGAGCAGCGATATTGCAACGCCGAGAAGGGCCGAATGGGCCATCGTGTCGCCGAAATAGGCCATCCGCCTCCAGACGACGAAACAGCCGAGCGGCCCGGCAGTGATCGCGACCCCCACTCCGGCCACCAGCGCACGAACGAAGAAATCGTCAAGCATGGCGGCCCCCCTCTCCGGCGGGTGCGGCATGATGATGGTCGTGGTCGCCATCGGGATGGTCGTGCCCGTGATGATGGTGCCCGTCATCGGGGTGGCAGTGATCGGTGACGGAGCCGTCACCGTGCAGGACGCGACCGTCGTCGAGATGAGTGTGGTCGTGGCGGTGACTGTAGATGGCAAGGCCCCGGGCATTGCCCCCGAACAGCCGCTGGTAGTCATCGCTGCGGCTGACGGTTTCCGGCGTGCCGCGGCAGCAGACGTGGCCGTTCAGGCAGATGACGGTATCCGTCCCGGCCATCACCATATGGAGGTCGTGCGAGATCAGGAGAATGCCGCATCCGGTGGATGTCCGGATGTCACGGATCAAATCGTAGAGTGCCGTTTCACCCGCAAAATCCACCCCCTGAACCGGCTCGTCGAGCACCAGGAGGTCGGGCTTGCGGGCAATCGCCCGAGCAAGAAGCGTACGCTGGAACTCGCCGCCGGACAGATGGCGCACCTCGGCGTCAATCAGATGGGTAATGCCAGTTGCTGCCAGCGCATCTTTCAGGTCGCCATCGGCAAGACCGCCCGTCAGCCGCATCAACCGGCGCACGGTGAGCGGCATGGTCCAGTCGATGGAAAGCTTCTGGGGAACGTAGCCGACGCGCAGATCCGCAGCGCGATGTACGGATCCTTCGTCGGCCCGCAGGACACCTGTCACCAACTTGGCCGTCGTCGACTTGCCGGCGCCGTTCGGGCCGATCAGCGTCAGGATCTCCCCGCGTCCGATATCGAGATCGACGCCGCGCACGAGCCAGCGCCCACTGCGCCGAATGCCTGCCTTCTGAAGCTTGACGAGTTGCGTAGGGGCCTTCGACCCTGCTCTGGAATCCATCAGCATCTTTTTCTGCCGCCCTGTTGCCTGAGGCTATGACACACGTTATAGCATAACGCAATCTATGTAATAACATTACCAAGTAATGTCAGCGCCACTCCAAGGAAGCCGCCATGAAAACCTCAACCCTTCTCCTCGCCACCTCTGTTCTGTTTTCTGCCAATGCGGTCATGGCAGCACCCGATGTCGTGGTCTCGATCAAGCCGATCCACTCGCTGGTTGCCGCGATCATGCAGGGCGTCGGCGAGCCCGGCCTGATCGTCGACGGTGCGGCCTCACCCCACACCTTTACCATGCGGCCCTCCAATGCGCGCGCGGTCGAAGGCGCTGATGTCGTCTTCTGGATGGGACCCGGCATGGAAGCATTCCTGGAAAAGCCGCTTGAAGCGCTGGCATCCAACGCGACGGTCGTCGAACTCGGAGACGTACACGGATTGACCAAGTTGCCCTTCCGCGAAGGCGGCGCCTTCGAAGGCCACGACGATGGCGATGCACACGAGGCGCATGCGGAAGAAGATGACCATGGACATGGTCATGCAGAAACGGCCAGTGACGATCATGACGATCACGACCACGATCATTCCGCCAGCTCCCATGAAGGACATGAGCATGCCCATGGCGCATTTGACACCCACCTCTGGCTGGATCCCGAAAATGCCAAGGTGATGGCGGCCGCCATCCAAGGGGCACTTGCGCAGGCAGATCCGGACAATGCCGCAGCCTATGCTTCCAATCTGGAAAGCCTGAACACGAAGATAGACGCACTCAACAGCGAAATCGCCGAGACGCTGGCGCCGGTGAAGGACAAGCCCTTCATCGTCTTCCACGACGCCTACCAGTATTTCGAGCAGCATTACGGTGTGCGCGTTGCCGGTTCCATCACCGTCAGCCCAGAGGTCATCCCTGGCGCCGAACGGGTACAGGATATCCACGCGAAGGTTAAGGAACTCGGCGCCGCCTGTGTGTTTGCCGAACCGCAGTTCGAACCGAAGCTCGTCCAGGTGGTCATCGAAGGCACCTCGGCGCGCGCCGGCACCTTGGATCCGGAAGGCGCCACGCTGACGGAAGGCCCCGAACTGTATTTCGAGTTGATGCGATCGATTGCCACCGGTCTCAAGGACTGCCTCTCCGCCACCTGACGGCAAGGCTCAGACCAGCGTTTGAAGAAAGGGCGGCATGGGCCGCCCTTTCCCATTCTGTCATCGACCGGCAAGGATGCTGGAAATGACGCCCGACGTAATGCCGATCAGCAGGAAATCCTTGTCGACCTGCACCCAGCGATAGCCGCGCGGCGGCGCCGACAGACGTTGGCTACGGTAGTCGCGGACCTCGCGCATCTGGCGACGCTCGGCAGCAGACAAGCGCTGACCCTTGCTCCAGCGGTGCTTTTGGACCACGACCTTCTTCTCGACCTTGACCTGGCGCTCCACTTGGCGGCTGCGGTCAGGCCCACGGTCGTTGTCACGCGCCTGCGCCATCGGCGCGGCAAGGACGGTAGCGGCAAGCATCAGGGCGGCTAGCTTCTTCATCGGTCTCTCCAGGTGGTGTTCACAAGGAGGACGCTAGGCCCAGACCGATGAATGGCAGATGAACCTCAGATTACACTTCAGTAATGATCGCAGGTGGTTACGTGCGAGAGCTCATCTAGACTTTCATTCCCTTGGCCGTGTGTAGACGAAGCTGTCGAAGTCCGCAGCACGGGCACGTCCTGAGGTATCGATGGCAAACATGCCGACAAAGGCGCCGGTGAACGACCCGTGTTCGCCGCGCCCGCCCTCGTCGGAGATCACGCTCGCGTCGAGCACGGGTCCCACAGACTGCCATTCCTCCTGCGGTGACATGCGCCAGAAGAATTGCAGGTCGTTGTGGCGAACCTCCATCGCGAGATGAACCGGACCCTCCGGAACGGCGATACCGCTTTCTACGGGGAAGCTCATCCGGCCATGCGGGAAGTCCCCTGGGCAGGAGAAGATCGTCACGACGCGTCCGAGCTTCTCGTGCAGCGTTACCACCAGCGCATGGAACTTGTGCCGGTTGTAATAGTGGGTCAGGCCGGCGCACTGCTGATAGGTGTCGGGCGTGAAGTCGCAGATCGTTTCCGCGCGAAAGGCATGATGCTCCTGCCGCCGCGCCACCAACGCCTGCTCGAACCACGAGCCGATGCTCTCGCGGCCGAAGAGGCGAAGATGGCCGGGACGCTCCGACAGGCTGAAGATGCGCTCGGGCTCAGGCGTCCGCAGCCACTGGAACTCGATGGGCAGAGTGTCACCGTCGAAGCGGCTTTCGATGCGCAGAGGCCTTTCAACCGGCTCGACCTCCGTCGGCGCCGGCACGTCGACATTCGGCACCACCCCACCTTGAGCAAGATAAAGCCAGTCGTCGTCCTTCCAGACACATTTCTGCAGCGCCGTTTCCCGCCCCAATGTGCAGCGGCGGTTGGGCGGCATCGGCCGGCCGCAGAGATGCGTATGGTAGGCCTCGCCCTCGGGTGTCTCGACATACTGTCCATGCCCTGCCCGCTGAAGAACCGCCTCGGGGTGATCCTTGGAGGTGATGAGATGCATGTTGGGGTGCATCTCATAGGGGCCGTCGATCGACCGCGACCGTGCCATTGTCACCGCATGGTCGTATCCGGTGCCGCCCTCCGCCGTCGTCAGATAGTACCAGCCGTTGCGCTTGAAGAGATGCGGCCCCTCGACGAGACCGAGTGGGCTGCCGGCAAAGATGTTCTTGATCGGCCCCTTCAGCGACTTCGTCTCCGGATCCCATTCCTGCAGCAGGATGCCGTCGAAGGCGGGATGCTTCGGCGCACCGCCATAACTTTCCGTGCGGTGGTTCCACTGCATGTTGAGGAACCACTTGCGGTCATCCTCGTCGTGAAAGAGCGATGGGTCGAAACCGGAGGAGTTCACATAGATGGGGTCGGACCAGTCGCCCTCGATCGTGGGCGCAGTGACGATATAGTTGTGCGCGTCCTTGAAGTTGCCGTCGAGGCGCTTGACGTCCGTATAGACGAGCCAGAACTGGCCATCCGCATGGGAGAGGCATGGCGCCCATATGCCGCAGCTGTCGGGATTGCCGCGCATGTCGAGTTGGCTTGCCCGCTCCAGCGGCCGGCGCACCAAAGTCCAGTTGACCAGATCCTTGGAGTGATGGATCTGCACGCCCGGATACCATTCGAAGGTGGAGGTGGCGATATAGTAGTCGTCGCCGACACGGCAGATCGAGGGATCGGGGTTGAACCCCGGCAGGATCGGGTTGCGGATCATGGTGTCTCTCCTCCAAAGTCGAATATTTACAAATTCCCCTCATCCGCCTGCCGGGACCTTCTCCCCATCAAGATGGGGAGAAGGACGAACGCGGTACCGTCTCCATCCCTTCGACGCTCCGGTAGGGCGCGTCCCCTCGCCCCGACTGCGGGGAGAGGGTTAGGGTGAGGGTGAGGGGCAGCTCTCGCTGCCCATCAGCGTGCCGGCCCCTCGCGCTCGGCCGAGGCAGCCCAGAGATTGATGTCGGCATCCCTGGCAAAGCTGTCGATTTCAGCCAGTTCCTCCGGTGTGAAATCGGGCTTCTCCAGCGCCTTGACGCAATCCTCGACCTGCTCCGGCCGGCTGGCACCGATGAGCGCCGTCGTGACGCGACCGCGGCGCAGCACCCAGGCGATCGCCATCTGCGCCAGCGTCTGGCCCCGCCGCTCGGCGATGGCGTTGAGCGAGCGCAGGTTTTCGATATTGCGGTCGTTGAGGAAGGCCGGACGCAGCGACTTGCCCTGGGCGGCCCGGCTGTCGTCCGGTATCCCTCCCAGATATTTGGAGGTCAGCATCCCCTGCGCCAGCGGCGAGAAGACGATCGAGCCGATGCCTAGATCGTCCAGCGTGTCGAAGAGGCCGTCCTCCTCCACCCAGCGGTTGATCATCGAATAGCTCGGCTGATGGATCAGGATCGGCGTGCCGAGCTCCTTCAGGATCGCCATGGCCTCGCGGGTGCGCTTCGAATTGTAGGACGAGATGCCGACGTAGAGCGCCCTGCCCGACCGCACGATCTGGTCGAGCGCGCCGCAGGTCTCCTCCAAAGGCGTTTCAGGGTCGAAGCGGTGCGAATAGAAGATGTCGACATAGTCGAGACCCATGCGCTTCAGGCTCTGGTCGCAGGACGAAATCAGATACTTGCGGCTGCCCCATTCGCCATACGGCCCTGGCCACATGTTGTAGCCGGCCTTGGACGAAATGATCATCTCGTCACGGTAGCCGGCGAAATCAGTGCGCAGGATCTCGCCGAAGGCGGTTTCCGCGCTGCCGGCCGGCGGACCATAGTTATTGGCAAGGTCGAAATGGGTAATGCCGAGGTCGAAGGCCTTGCGGCAGATCGCCTGCTTGCGCTCATGCGGCGTGTCATGGCCGAAATTGTGCCACAGACCGAGAGAAATCGCGGGAAGCTTCAGGCCGGAATGGCCGCAGCGGTTGTACTTCATGGTGGAATAACGGTCGTCTGCCGGTTGCCAGGCCATGACATCCTCCTGTCTTTGGAAATGCGACGCGGGCGCGAGCGGCCCGCATCGCATACTTAGCGGATCAGCGCAGCAAGGCCAGCGCCTCGTCGATCCCGAGCGGTTCCGGCTGGGTGCAGGTGGTCGTCATGTCGATGAAACGCCCCTCCTCGCCGGACGTCAGGATGGACGTCAGCACGTCGATGCCGTGCAACGAGCGGTCGAGCGAGCAGCGCGGATCGCGCGTCTCGATCAGCGCCATCGCCATGTCGGCAAGGCCGGCCGCCCGATAGTTGGCGCGCGGACCGTTCGGGTGTTCCTGGTTCGCCTTCGAGAACGGATGATCCCATTCGGGCAAGGCCTTGATCTCCTTGTCCCGGCCCGACGCCTCCACCAGTCCGCCGAAGAAGTTCGGATCGGGCACGTAGAGCGACCCCTCCGTGCCGTAGAGCTCCATGTTGGCATGACGGTGCGACCACACATCCCAGCTCGCCGACAGGGTGATCGTCGCGCCGCTGACGAACTCAAGCAGTGCGTGGATGTTGGTCGGCGTCTCGACCGGGATCGTCTGGCCGGCGAGCGGCTGGCTGGTGACCGTCCGGGTGGGGCTGGCCATGGAGGTCAATGCGCCGACTCGCTTCACCGGGCCGATCAGGTTGATCAGGTTGGCGACGTAATAGGGACCAAGGTCGAGGATCGGCCCGCCGCCCTTGAGGAAGAAGAAGCCCGGATTGGGGTGCCACATCTCCATTCCGGCGCTCATCACGTGGCAGGTGCCCGACGTGATGCGCCCGACGCCACCCTCATCGACATATTTGCGCGCAAGCTGATGAGCGCCACCAAGGAAGGTATCCGGAGCGCAGCCGATCGCCAGGTTCTTCTCCTTGGCGATCCGCCGCAACTCCTCGCCCTCCTCGAGCGACAGCACCAGCGGCTTTTCCGAATAGACGTGCTTGCCGGCTTCCAGAATGGCCTTGGAGACCAGGAAATGCGCGTCCGGGATCGTCAGGTTGACGATGAGGTCGAGCTCGTCATTGGCAAGCAGTTCCTCGATGGACTGCGCCTTCACACCGTATTCTTCCGCTCGAAGTTCGGCGGCATTGCGGTTGAGATCGGCGCAGGCCAGGATCCTGAAGCCGTTGAACAGTGGCCCCAGCGCCAGATAGGTGATTGAAATATTGCCGCATCCAATGATGCCGACACCGAGTTCCTTGGCCATGCGAGGCTCCGATCAGAGTTTTCAGTAGGTCTTGAAGGCAGCGATCGAGCGCGCGATCAACCGTTCGAGGTCGTTGGGATTGTCGTGTTCGACGACGTAGTGCTTCACCGGGGTCTTGCGCAGCGCTGCCATTAGAGATTTCCAGTCGACGGTGCCGTGGCCCACATCCGCCCAGCCATCCTCGTCGGCATTTTCGCCTGCCGGCGCGATGTCCTTGACATGCACCGCGGTGATCCGGTCGCCGTAGCGTTCGATCCAGGCGAATGGATCGGCACCGCCGCGGATGACCCAGGCGATGTCCGCCTCCCAGGCCAGATCAGGCCCGCTCTCGAGGATCTGCTCCTGCGGTGTCGTGCCGTCTTCCAGCGCCTGGAATTCGAAGTCGTGGTTGTGCCAGCCGAAGGTATAGCCGGCGTCCTGATAGCGCTTGCCGGCCGCCGCCAGGCGCTTACCGAAGGCCTGCCAGCCGGCGGTATCGCTAGGCCGCAGATCCGCCGCGAGATGCGGGCAGTAGATCGCTTCCATGCCAAGGGTCTTGGCGATCAGAAGTGCCTGCTCCGGCTCCTTCTCCAGGAGATCCAGGCCGAAATGACCGGTCGGCATCGTCAGCCCGTTCGCGTCGAGATCGGCCTTCATCGCCTTCAGATGGCTTTCGTCGAAGGTGGCGTAGAGAGCGCCATAGCCTTCCACTTCCCCATAGCCGGCCTTGCCGAGCGCGGCGAGTGTATCGGCGAGCGGCGGGAAATTGCGCGCACTGTAGACCTGGAAACCGAGTTTCGTCATGTCATCCTCCTGGGCCGGCGGCCCGTCATTCAAAAAGGGTCAACCCTGCCGAGAGGCAGGAATAGAGGTCGCAGATGTGGTTATTGCGTGCTTCAGATCCGTTCTTCTGTCTCGGCGTCGAACAGGGAAGCGACTGTCATGTCGAAGGACAGCTGCAGCTTCGCGCCAGGCGAGTAGCGTTTCGCGCCACTGATTCTAACCGACATCGTATGTCCGGCGTGCTTCAGCCAGAGCAGATTGTCGGCCCCCATCGGCTCTTCGATATCGACGACCGCATCGTGCATCTCGGCCCCGGCCTGATGATTGTCGACGTGGATGTGTTCGGGGCGCAGCCCCAGCACCACCTTGCGGGCCGCCGTGAGCGGCTCCGCTGCCTCGTAGCCCTCCAGGGAGAACGACACGCCGTGGGTCTGGAAGACCGGCCGACCACCCTCCTCTGCCAGCTCGCCGCGCAGGAAGTTCATCGACGGCGAGCCGATGAAGCCGGCGACGAAGAGGTTTACCGGGCGATTGTAGATCGTCATCGGATCGTCGAGCTGCTGGATCACGCCGCTCTTCATGATGGCAATGCGGTCGGCCAGCGTCAGCGCCTCGATCTGGTCGTGGGTGACGTAGATCATCGTGTTCTTAAGCGCATGGTGCAGCCGCTTGATTTCGACGCGCAGCTCAGAGCGCAGCTTGGCATCGAGGTTGGAAAGCGGCTCGTCGAACAGGAAGACGTCGACATCGCGCACCAGCGCCCGTCCGATGGCAACGCGCTGCCGCTGGCCGCCGGAAATCTCGTGCGGATAGGCGCGCGCGATGCGTTCCGGATCGGGCAAGGCAACATCGGCCATCGCGGCGAGCACTGCCTTGTGCTTGGCGTCGGCGTCGAG
>JBKBXP010000056.1:0-14749 GCA_046314035.1 Pseudorhizobium sp.
CGGCAGCGGCAGCCTCATCGATCAGGCGGCCGGTGCGGAACCGGTCGAGGGTGAGGCCCGACGCCAGCCGGTGCGGCTCGCCCTTGGCAATAAGGTGGGCGAAGAGGTCCGCCGAGCCCGGTGTCGCCTTGAAGCCGCCGGTGCCCCAGCCGCAGTTGACGAAGAGGTTCTTCACCGGCGTCACGCTCTGGATCGCCGAGCGGTCGGGAGTATTGTCGGTGATGCCGCCCCACTGGCGCATCATCTTCACCCGCCGGAACATCGGGAAGAGCTCGCAGATGGCATCGAGCGTATGGGTGATTATCTGCAGCCCGCCGGTCTGGCTGTAGGAATTATACTGGTCGGTGCCGGCCCCGATGACGAGCTCGCCCTTGTCGGACTGCGAGATATAGGCATGCACCGTGTTCGACATCACGACGCAGGGGAAGATGGGTTTGAGCGGCTCCGAGACCAGCGCCTGCAGCGGGTTCGACGCCAGCGGCACGCGCACGCCCGCCATCTGCATCACCACCGACGAATGCCCGGCCGCCGAAACCCCGATCTTCTTGGCGCCGATGAAGCCGCGGTTGGTCTCGACGCCGGTCACCTCGCCATTGGCCCCGCGGCGGATGCCGGTGACCTCGGTGTTCTGGATGATGTGGACGCCGCGGTCGGAGGCTGCGCGCGCATAGCCCCAGGCGACCGCGTCGTGGCGCGCCGTACCGCCGCGCCGCTGCAGCGCCGCGCCGTTGATGGCATAGCGGGCGGTCTTGGAGATATCGAGCGGCGGGCAATAGGCCTTCGCCTGCTCCGGCGTCAGCCACTCGTTGTCGATCCCGTAGAGGCGGTTGGCGTTGATGTGGCGCTTGAAGCTCTGCTGGTCGTGGGTGTTGTGCGACAGCATCATCACGCCGCGCGGCGAATACATGACGTTGTAGTTGAGCTCCTGGCTCAAGCCCTCCCAGAGCTTCAGCGAGTGCTCGTAGATGTCCATGCTCTCTTCGTAGAGATAGTTGGAGCGGATGATCGTCGTGTTGCGGCCGGTGTTGCCGCCGCCGATCCAGCCCTTTTCCAGGACGGCGACATTGTTGATGCCGTGCTCCTTGGCAAGGTAGTAGGCGGCCCCCAGCCCGTGCCCGCCACCGCCGATGATGATGACGTCATAGCTCGACCGCGGCTCCGGCGACGACCATTGCGGCTCCCATCCCTTGTGCGCCCGAAGCGCCTCGCGGGCCACGGCGAAGACCGAATATTTGCGCATGTCGCCTTCATCTCCCAGGACAATCGGAGGTCTGTTAGAGACATACCCATCGCAAATCAACTTGGCCCGCAATGGCTGTTTTGCGACGCCACGACAATTTGTTTCGACACCGGCCGCGGGCACGGCGACCGGTGTCGAGGATCATCAGGCCTTCAGCAGCACCTTGCCCTTGCGCCCGGGTTCACCTGCCGCCGCGGCAGCCTGGCGGATATCGGGAAGCGCGAACACCTCCGAGACCGACAGCGTCAGCTCGCCCGACATCACCCGCTGGATGATCTCGCCGATCATCGCCATCAGCTTTTCCGGTCCGAGCGTCGGGGCGATCTTGGAGAGCCAGAAGCCCTTCACCACGGCCTGCTTGAAGATCAGGTCACTGGCCGAAAGCTCCAGCGGCCGGCCGGACATCAGGCCGAAGGAAACCAGCACGCCGTTCTCGCCCAGGAGCGACAGCATGTCGCCGGCCGCAGACCCACCCACGCCGTCGATGGCGGCCTCGATGCGTGAGCCGCCAGTCAAGGAGGCCACCTTCTCCTGCCAGCCGTCTTCCGACGTGGAGACGGCATGGTCGATGCCGAGCGCCTCGAGCTCGGAAACGGCATCCGGCCGTCGGACAAGATTGATGACATTGACGCCGCGCGGCTTGGCAAACAGCGCCAACGCCTTGCCGACCGCACCATTGGCGGCATTCTGGATGATCCAGCCGCCCCGTTCGACGCCGACGAAATCGAGCAGCACCAGCGCGCTCAGCGGCATCGAGATCAGTTGCGCGCCGGCCTCGTCGGAAATCCCGTCCGGCAGGGGAACGGCCATGGCGGCGGCGGCGAGATAATACTGCGACCAGGTACCCGACCCCGACACGGCGACCCGCTGGCCGATTTTCAGATGGGTGACGCCCTCGCCCAGCGCATCGACGACGCCCATGGCCTCGGTTCCCGCGGCGGCCGGCAGCTCCGGCTTGTAGCCGTAGTCGCCGCTGACCGTCAGCAGGTCATGATTGTGGATCGAGGCCATGATCATCTTGACGCGGATCTGGCCGGCTGCGGGGACCGGCAGATCCGCCTCGCGGACCTCCAGCACCTCGGCCGGATTGCCGAATCGGGAATGGGTTGCACTGAGCATGGACGTCTCCTTGTTTGACACGACGGGGGCAGACGCACCGCCCGTCTTTCGAACCGGATATAGTGAGCCCGGCCATGCTTGAAAGGCGGGCCGCCGATCTGCAAGATTTTAAACGCCACAACCCCTGTGCCATATGGACTTCCGGCCTGCTTTCTGATATCTGCCTGAGCCAATCGCACGGCTGCGCGCCGGGCAGCATATTCTTTCGCCTCGAATCAGCCCGATTGCGGCGAACAACAACCAAAGGAACGGGATTACACGTGCAGGTACTTGTCCGCGACAACAACGTTGATCAGGCTCTCCGCGCTCTCAAGAAGAAGATGCAGCGTGAAGGCATCTTCCGGGAAATGAAGATGCGCGACTACTACGAAAAGCCTTCCGAAAAGCGTGCTCGCGAAAAGGCCGAGGCCGTTCGTCGCGTTCGCAAGCTGGCCCGCAAGCGCATGCAGCGCGAAGGCCTGATTGCAGCTCCGGCCCGTCCGGCCCCGAGCGCAAGCCGCTAATCGGTCGTTTTTTAGACGTTATTTGAGTGTTTATAAGGCGGGGGCGACTTGGGCGCCGCCGCCTTTTACTTTAGCTGACACAAGCCGACTGCTCATGCCAACATTCGAGGAACTGCGCCTGATGGCCTTCAAGACTGCTGCTCCTTCTCCCGCAACATTCGGTTTTTCGGATCTTACCGCACCATTCAGAAGCAGGTCGGCCCTCTCGGCCCTGGCGCTCGCATCTGCCGTCCTGCTGGCAGGCTGCTCGACCACCTCCCAGACCACCGACCTGATCACCGTCGACCGCGCCCAGGGCTCGGAGCAGAACATCGCATCGCTGACCTCCGTCATCGCGGCCAATCCGCAGGATCCGGAAGGCTACAATGTGCGTGGCTCCGCCTACGGTCGTGCCGGCGAGTTCCGTCGTGCACTCGACGATTTCAACCAGGCGATCCAGCTGAACCCGCAGTTCTACCAGGCCTATGCCAACCGCGCCCTCGTCTACCGCAACATGGGCAAGCCGGTCGAGGCCGCCAGCGACTACAACCGCTCGCTGCAGATCAATTCGAACTATGACGTCGCCTATATCGGTCGCGGCAATATCTACCGCCAGGCCGGCCGCAACGACGAGGCCTTCAACGACTTCAACCGCGCCATCCAGCTCGACACCACGGATGGCCGCGCCTACCACAACCGCGGCCTGATCTATCAGCTGCGGGGCCAGCACGCGCAGGCGATCGAGGACTTCTCCAAGGCCATCTCGCTGTCGTCGACGGCCGCCGAACCCTACAACGGCCGCGCCGTCTCCTACCTCGCGCTCGGCGACGACGAGAACGCCTTCGCCGACATCAACCATGCGATCGAGCTGAACGACAAGCTGGCCGAATCCTGGACCAACCAGGGCCTCGTCTACGAGCGCCGCGGCGACACCCAGCGCGCCGCCCGCTCCTACTCGCATGCGGTCGGCCTCGACCCGAACTACCAGCCCGCCAAGGACGGCCTTTCGCGCACCCGCGGAAGCTGAGGCTCTGCCGACAGACTTTTGGATCGTTTCAGCGGTATCTCACAGAGATTTCAGCCGCCGGACGACGCGGCTGTGTACGATCGCAAGGACGAGTATCCCATAGGTGTCCTCTTCATAGAGGACGACATGGCTCTGGTGCTCATGCCGTCGCACCTGTTCGCCGAGCGCCGGCGCCAGACGTCCCATTCGCGGATTGTCCGCCAGAAGCTGCAAGCATGCGTGCAGACCGTCGCCGTAGCGTTCAGCCTGAAGTGTGCCGAAGACTTCCAGTCCGTAGATGAAAATGTCCAGCAGGTCCCTGTCAGCCTGCTGCGTCAGCCTGAACTCAGGCACGATCAACCTTCCGCTGCGATACGATGGACTTCGCCTCGTCCAGAATGTGCGTTATGCTGCGTGTACTCACGCCGCTGCCGCGGGACGCAGCCAAAAGATCGCGCAGTTCATCGACCGAAAGCTCTTCCCCGTGCCGAACCCGCTCATAAACGACGAGTTCGCTCAGATACGCACCGGCGCTGGCGTATCGGCCGCTGCGGACCTGTTCATCGATCCAGTCTTTGGCCGCATCTGGAAGTAATATCGTCAAGCTTGCCATGCTGACCTCCTTTGCTGACAGTGTGGCACGATCCCAGCAGACAGAAAACCCCGGCACAAAGCCGGGCTCTCCCTCTACTCGCTACTCGCCAGCGATCAATCAGTGCTTCATCGCCTTGACAATGTCGTCGGTCATCTTCTTGGCGTCGCCGAGCAACATCATCGTGCCGTCCTTGTAGAACAGCGTGTTGTCGATGCCGGCATAGCCGGAGCCGAGCGAGCGCTTGACGAAGAGGCAGGTTCTGGCCTTGTCGACGTCGAGGATCGGCATGCCGTAGATCGGCGAGGACTTGTCGTCGCGCGCGGCGGGATTGGTAACATCGTTGGCGCCGATGACATAGGCCACGTCGGCCTGGGCGAACTCGCCGTTAATGTCCTCGAGTTCGAAGACCTCGTCATAGGGGACGTTGGCTTCGGCCAGCAGTACGTTCATGTGGCCGGGCATGCGGCCCGCCACCGGGTGGATCGCATATTTCACCTCGACGCCATGCGCCTTCAGCGTGTCGGCCAGTTCCCGCAGCGCGTGCTGCGCCTGGGCGACCGCCATGCCGTAGCCCGGCACGATGATCACTTTCTGGGCGTTCTGCATCAGGAAGGCGGCGTCTTCGGCCGATCCCTGCTTCACCGACCGCTGCACGCCGTCGTCGGCGCCGGCTGCCGCCGCCTCGCCGCCGAAGCCGCCGAGGATGACCGAAACGAACGAACGGTTCATCCCCTTGCACATGATGTAGGAGAGGATCGCCCCCGACGAGCCGACCAGCGCCCCGGTGATGATCAGTGCCAGATTGCCGAGCGTGAAGCCGATGCCGGCCGCTGCCCAGCCGGAATAGGAGTTCAGCATCGAGACGACCACAGGCATGTCGGCGCCGCCGATCGGCACGATCAGAAGCACGCCGAGCGCCAGCGCCAGCACGACGATGAGCCAGAAGTCGAAATGGCTTTCCGAGAGCGTCAGGCCGATGATGAAGAGGACGATCGCCACCAGAAGGCCGATGTTGATCCAGTGCCGGTAGGGCAGCAGGATCGGCTTGCCGGACATGCGCCCGTCGAGCTTCAGGTAGGCGATGATCGATCCGGTGAAGGTGATCGCGCCGATCGCGGCACCGAGCGCCATTTCGATGAGCGCCTGGCCGGGGATCCCGCCGACGGCACCGATCCCGAAGGAGACCGGATCATAGAGCGCGGCGGCCGCCACCATGACGGCGGCAAGCCCGACCAGCGAATGGAAGCCGGCAACCAGCTGCGGCATGGCCGTCATCGGGATCGTGCGGGCGATGTAGGCGCCGGCACCGCCGCCGATGGCGAGCGCCACGACGATCAGGACGAGGCCGCCGAAGCTCGGGGTGGCCAAAAGCAGCGTCGTGCCGATGGCAATCCCCATGCCGACCATGCCGTAGACATTGCCCTGGCGGCTTGTGGTCGGATGGGAGAGGCCGCGCAGCGCCATGATGAAGAGGACGCCGGAGACGAGGTAGAGGAAGGCTGCAAGGTTCTGTGACATTTTCCCAGGACCCTCAGCGTTCTTTTTTCTTGTACATGGCGAGCATCCGGCTGGTCACCAGGAAGCCGCCGAAGATGTTGACCGAGACGAGCACCAGAGCAATGAAGCCGAAGCCTATGGCATAGCCGCTGGCGGAAATGCCGACCGCCAGCAGCGCGCCGACGACGATGACCGAGGAGATCGCATTGGTAACGGCCATCAGCGGCGTGTGCAGCGCCGGCGTCACCGACCAGACGACGTAATAGCCGACGAAGATCGACAGCACGAAGATCGCCAGCCGGAAGACGAAGGGATCGATCGCGCCACCGGAGACGCCATGCGCGGCCATGGCCACGGCATCCGGCGCCTGCTCGGCCGCGATCTTGACGGACTGCACCGCCTGATCGAGCTGCTCCAGCGCGGAATTCATCAGGTCGCTCGCCATCACAGCTCCTCCTTCTTGTCAGGCGTTGCGGTGGCGGGCGCCTTGCGTGCCCGTTTCGGCTTGACCGCTGCCTCGCCAGGAGCCGCTGGCGCAGGCATTGGCTGGGCTACGGCAGGCGCGCCATCAGCCGCAAGCGCTGCTTCGGCGAAATTGGGATGCACCACCTTGCCGCCGTGGGTCAGCATGGTCGCCTTGACGAGTTCGTCCTCGACATCGACGGAAAACGTCTTCGTCTCCTTGTCGATCATGGTCTCGAGGAAGGCAAAAAGGTTCCTGGCGTAGAGCGCGGAGGCCGACGCTGCGACGCGGCCGGGCACGTTGTCGTAGCCGATCACCGTGACGCCCTCGACCGTGGCAACGGAGCCCCTGATCGAACCTTCGATGTTGCCGCCGCGCTCGACGGCGAGATCCACGGCGACGGAGCCGGGCTTCATGGCGGCGAGCATGGCGCGCGTCACAAGGCGCGGCGCCGGACGGCCCGGAATGAGCGCCGTGGTGATGACGATGTCCTGCTTGGCAATGTGCTCGGCGACGAGCGCCGCCTGCTTTGCCTGATAATCTTCCGACATCTGCCTGGCGTAGCCGCCGGCCGTCTCGGCAGCCTTGAACTCGTCGTCCTCGACGGCGATGAACTTGGCGCCAAGCGAAGCGACCTGCTCCTTTGCGGCGCGACGCACGTCCGTGGCGGTCACGACGGCACCGAGGCGGCGCGCCGTGGCGATCGCCTGCAGCCCGGCAACACCGGCGCCCATGACGAAGACCTTGGCGGCAGGAACCGTGCCGGCAGCTGTCATCATCATCGGCAAGGCGCGGCCATATTCATGGGATGCATCGATCACGGCGCGGTAGCCGGCCAGGTTGGCCTGCGACGACAGCACGTCCATCGACTGGGCGCGGGTGATGCGCGGCATCAGTTCCATGGCGAAGGTGGTGAGACCGGCGCTCGCCATGGCGGCAAGCGCCGCCTCGTTGCCATAGGGGTCCATGCTGGCAAACACCGCCGCGCCCGATTTGTAGCGGGAAATCTCTTGCGCGCCCGGGCGGTTTACCTTCAGCACGATGTCGGCCGATGCGGCGTCGGCGAGAGTGCCGATGCGCGCACCCGCCGTCGCATAGTCGCTGTCGAGAATGCCGGATGTCGCGCCCGCTCCGGCTTCGACGACGAGATCGAAGCCCAGCGCGGTCAATCGCTTGACCGTGTCGGCGGATGCTGCAACCCGCCGTTCGCCTTCCCCCTCCCGGGGAATGAAAATCATGTTCGCCAAAATACGCCCTCCAGTCTCACCTCGCGGACCCGACAACTGTCGTGTCCGCCCCTCGCCGACCTCAGTTGGCGCAAGTATCAGCGAAGCAGGTAGATGGCCGCAGCGTTGAGAACGATGAAGATGAACAGTGCGCCGAAGAAGCCGGCGCCGCCGAAGAAGCCGGCCGCCATGGCAATCATCAGCACCACGAGGTGGACCGTTACCCACTTGGAAGCGGCCAGGAACCTCTCGTAGGTTCTTTCGTGCTCGACGTAATCCATCTGGGCGCCTGTTTCGACGGGCGCTGTGTTGTGGTCGTCCATGTGTCGTCTCCCTTGCGCGGCGCGCGCGCGCCGATCAAGCGCGGCAACGGCCCTCGAAACCATGTTCTTGTCCGGCCCGTATCGCCGAAAGAAACGGGCCCGACCATGCCTCAGCCCTTACACAAAGCGGTCCGAAAGCGCAATGCCACCGAATGGCGCAGGCGACCTGTCCGCCCGCCTTTGCAGGATATCTCAGCTCGGCAGCAGGGATCGAAGCGCGCTTGCCTGCGCAGACCGCGCCGTCGGCAGGATCGTCAGCGGCGGCATGCCGCCCGGTGGCGCACGATCGAACATCAGGCGGCGCTCGTACGGTTTGGAATCGAAGAAGGGAAAGCGCTCCATCAGCCTGGGGCGAACCTCCCGCGGGCGCGACGCAAGCAGCGTCAATTCGAAACCGTAGGTGTCGGTCATGGTGGGTGCGACAACGGTTTCGGCTCGAAAGACACGGCGGTAGAAGGCCGCATGGGCCGGCCGTATGTGCTGGAGCACCCGATCCGTGTCGAAATGGATCGCCGCCATGATGCTCGGCCGAAGCGTCAGGTAGGAGATTGACGGCAGTTCGCCGACGACGTCCGGATCCGCAGCAAATCGCGCCGGGTCGATCAGCGACATGCCGGCGTCGAGGAAGGCGTTGACCGCTTCCGGGAAGATGCCGCTCGATTGGCAGACCCTGTGGTCCGGGGTCACGTGATGGACCCGCAAGGTGCTGATCAGCTCCTCGTAGTAGTAGATGCCGAAGACATAGGCCTGCGGATCGAAATCCACCTCGTCCAGCATGTTGACGGCCGATACGGGCAGAACGTCCCGGGCCTTGTAGGCCTTGAAGCGCAACCGCGCGATGTCCTCGAAATCCTCCTGATCCTCGATCCGCCGATATTCGATGCGGTCGAGAACGTTCAACAGTTTTTGGCTGAAGCTTCCTTCAGAGAGAACCTGATCCATGACAACGCAATACCCATGACATTTACGGATAATTAACGCTGATTAGGATTGCGCGCGCAACAGTTCAGAAGAGAGTTAACAGACTAACAATGAACATGGTTAACGGCGACGCCCGGCGAAACGTGGGGCGCAAGGCTGAAACCTCGAGATCGAAGGGAGAAACAGGCGCCTATCCGCGCCCTGAAGCTTTCTGCGACTCAGCCTGGTCGGATAGCATCTGCCAGATCACCTCTTTTGAGACCGGCGGCGAGAAGACATAGCCCTGGATGATGTCGGCGAGCTTGTGCTTGTTGATAAGGGCAAGCTGCTGGGCGGTCTCGACGCCCTCGACGACGATCTTCAAGCCAAGTTCGCGGGTCAGCTGCACGATGCCGCGCAGCAGCTTCAAGCGCTTCGGCTGGCTGCCGATGTCGCGCACGAAGGCGCGGTCGATCTTCACCACGTCGAGCGGAAGGGAATCCAGATAGCTGAGGCTGGAGAACCCTGTCCCGAAATCATCGATGGAAATCGTCAGACCCATTTCTCGCAACTGCTCCAGGATGGCGCAGACTGCGGCCGGCTCATCCATGAAGAAGCCTTCGGTTACCTCGACATGCAGTCGCTGCGCTGGGAGGCCGTAGCGGGCCAGCGCGTCGGACACCCAGCCGACGACTTCGCTGCTGCGCAGGTCGTTGACGGACAGGTTGACGGAGACGGCCACCTCGCTGGGCCAGCCGACGCATTCGCGGCAAGCCTCGTCGATGACGAACCGAGTGATCTCCGACACCAGCCCCATGTCTTCGGCCAGTGCCACGAAGATATTGGGAGCGATCTGCCCTTTCTCCGGGTGGTCCCAGCGCGCCAGCGCCTCGCAGTTCTCGATCACTAGGCCATCCGGCCGGAACATCGGCTGGTAGACGACCGTCAGCGTCTTGTCGTGAAGCGCCTGGCGCAGATCGGCCCGCAGTTTCTGCCCCTCGAAATAGACGGCATCCATCTCCGGCACGAAGGAGCTGAGCCGGCCATTGCCCGCCAGTTTCGCATCGTTGAGCGCGAGATCGGCCTTGATCTGCCAGCGTTCCATATCGAATTCCGGAGCCGGATGGATCAGGTACCCGCCGCTGACGGAAACGAGGATGCGATGGCTGCCGATGGAATAGCTTCCCTGGACGGCCGCGTGAAACTCGCGAATGCGGTCATAGGGAACGGATTGCACGTCGCCCCGGACGAGGACGGCGAAACGGTCGCCAATCATCCGCCCGACGACGGAATCTCCCGCCATCCGCGCCACGAGACGCTCGGCGACGGCCTGCAGCAACTCGTCGCCCACCCGGTGGCCGCGCACATCGTTGACGTGGCGGAAGCCCTCGACGTCGAGCAGCAGCAGGCCCGCCTGCTGCTCTGCACCGACAAGATGTTCCTGGCACAGTTCGGCAAAATAGCGGGCGTTCGGCAGGTTCGTCAGCGCATCGTAGCACGCCATGTGCCGGATCCGCTCGTCTGCCGTGATCCGCGCCGTCACGTCCTCGAAGACGAGGACAAGACCGCCGTCGGATCGACGGCTGACGGTAAAGTCCAGATAGGAAGCATCCGGAAGCTGAACGACGGTCTGGGCGCGACCGCTGTCGCCAAGCGTCTGGAGCGTCGCCTTGATGGTCTCGAAGGACTGTCCAAGGCTCTGCTGCAGCAACGGCAGGAGAGCTTTCCCCGCCAGCGGCTCACCGGAAAGGCGCAGCAGGTCCGGGGCCCGGCGGTTGACGACCTGGATCGTGCCCTCATCGTCGACCATGATCAGGCCGTGCGAGATCGTCTTCAATGCCGTATCGAAACGGTCGACGATGCGCGCCAGATCGCGCGAGGCCAACACATTCTTGTAGAGGAAAGCGCGTACGCCATTGGCCATCGACAGGGTCGTCAGCCCATAGGGGATCAGCAGCAGAGACATCAGGATCAGATGCACCTGACGGGTGAAGAGGCAGGCGACGATGATCGGGACGCAGCATCCGAGCGTCTGGAGCGAAACGGCCAGCTGCGAACCGTAGTTGCGGCCGACGATCGACACCATCGAGGCCATCGTCACGGCAATGCACATGAAGGCGGCGAAGGTATCGCGCAGCACCATGACGGCATAGCCGCTGGCAATTCCCAGCAACAGGGCGGTCGTCGCGGCCCCGTAGACATAGCTCAGCTCCCAGGCCGCGATATCGCGGAAGGACAGCGCGCTCTTGTCGACGCCGTCGAAACGGCGGAACCAGTAAAGCCGATAGGCGAAGACGGCGGCAAAGACTGCCGCCAGATACAGATAGAAGACCGCACCGGCATAACCGTAGACAAGGAAGCACGACAGGATATGGACGACCATTCCCGTGAACAACGTTCCCCGATTTCCAAACAGCGAGCTGACGAACGACAAATAGACGTCCGTCGGTAGCGTACTCGCCTCGCGTGCCTTCATCGCATCGCCCCTTGATTCATCGCCACCCTTCGACAAACCCTTTAATTTAGAGTGATTCTGTAAGTCTTCCCCCCTGAGACCATAGGGGTTTTTCATGCCTTGCTTAACAAGTGTCAAACAAGGCGACCTAAAATCGCAGAGCCTCCAAAAATTCTCCGCATCGCGACGCGCAACGTGTGCGGGAACCATCGGTTCCCACCGCAACGTGCGCTCGCACCCTGCAGGCTGTTCGTGCAATGACATAGGCCGCAAAGCCTGCAAATCCGGTGTATTCTCCCTTGACGCCGATTGATTTTTGCAGCTTCAGCCAATAGAGGTCGCCGACCAATAATAATTGTGGCGCCCCCTCGCAAATCCTGATCCATGTGGGCGGCAGGAAACGCCACAGGCTTCGGTAGGAGGGGACGAAATGGCTGCGCTTCTCGCGCTCAGTCGCGCGATTGATGCCGTAACGACGGTCATCGGAAAATCGGTTTCATGGCTGCTTCTGGCCGCTGTCCTGATCAGCGCCGGAAACGCCATTCTGCGCAAGGCCATGGACATGTCGTCCAACGCCTGGCTCGAGATACAGTGGTACCTTTTCGGCACGGTCTTCATGATGGCCGCCGCCTACGCCCTGCTCAAGAACGAGCATGTGCGCATCGACATCCTCTCGTCGATGTGGAGCAAGCGGACGCGCGACATCATCGACGTCGTCCTGCACACCATCTTTCTCATCCCCTTCGCCGGTCTGATGGCCTATCTGGCCTGGCCGTGGTTCTGGCTGTCCTTCAACTCCGGCGAAGTCTCGTCCAATGCCGGTGGCCTCATCATCTGGCCGGCCAAGCTGGTGGTGCTGCTCGGCTTCGGCCTGCTGCTGCTGCAGGCCTTCTCCGAGATCATCAAGCGAGTTGCCGTCATCACCGGACGCATCGTCGATCCGCGTGAAGACACCGTCGGCGAAATGCCGCCGGCTGCGACGGAGGTATGAGCGTGATCGACTTCATTGCCCACAATCTGCCGCTGCTGATGTTCTCCAGCGTCATGCTGATGCTGCTGCTGGGCTATCCGGTCGCTTTCACGCTGGCGGCTGGTGGCCTCATCTACTTCATCGTCGGCGTCGAGCTCTCGGCTATCTCGCCGGAAATCCGGCTCTTCTGGCCGCTGCTGCAATCCCATCCGGAGCGCATCTACGGCATCATGTACAACGACACGCTGCTGGCGATCCCCTTCTTCACCTTCATGGGGATCATCCTGGAACGGTCGCGCATGGCCGAGGACCTGCTCGACACGATCGGCCAGCTGTTCGGTCCCGTGCGCGGCGGCCTTGCCTATGCGGTCATCCTGGTCGGCGCGCTGCTCGGCGCCACCACCGGGGTCGTCGCCGCGTCGGTCATGGCCATGGGTCTCATCTCGCTGCCGATCATGATGCGCTACGGCTATCAGCGGCCGCTGGTCGCCGGCACCATCGCCGCCTCCGGCACGCTCGCCCAGATCGTCCCGCCCTCGCTCGTCCTGATCGTCATGGCCGACCAGCTTGGCCGCTCCGTCGGCGACATGTATGTCGGCGCCCTCTACCCGGCGCTGATGATCGTCGCGGCCTACTGCCTCTACATCTTCGCCGTCTCGATGGTGAAGCCGCAGTGGGCGCCGGCGCTTCCAATGGAAGCCCGCACGCTCGGCAATGGCGTCACCTCGCTCGGCGTCATGATGCTCTTGTCGATCGCCCTCTACTATCTGGGCATGAACGTGCTGTTTACCGGCATCGCAAGCCCGGAATGGCAGCTGGTGACCGCCATGGCATTTGCCGTGGGCGTGGTCTACATCATCGCGCTGATCAACGGCCGGCTTGAGAAGCAGATCATCTCCCGGCTTGCCCAGCAGGTCATCATCGTGCTGGTGCCGCCGCTGGCGCTGATCTTCCTCGTGCTCGGCACGATCTTCCTCGGCATCGCCACGCCGACCGAAGGCGGCGCCATGGGCGCCACCGGCGCCCTGCTTCTGGCGATCGCCAAGGGGCGTCTGAACTTCGGCATCGTCAAGAACGCCCTGGAGGCGACGACCAAGCTTTCTGCCTTCGTGATGATGATCCTGATCGGTGCCCGCGTCTTCGGCCTGACCTTCTACGGCATCAACGGCAACGTCTGGATCGAGGAACTGCTGCTGGCACTGCCGGGCGGAGACTACGGCTTCCTGATCGTGGTGACGATCATCGTCTTCATCCTAGGCTGCTTCCTCGACTTCTTCGAGATCGCCTTCATCATGGTGCCGCTCCTGGCGCCGGTGGCCGAAGCCCACGGCATCGACCTCGTCTGGTTCGGGATCATCCTCAGCATCAACCTGCAGACCTCCTTCCTGACCCCGCCCTTCGGCTTCTCGCTATTCTTCCTCCGCTCCATCGCACCCGCCTCGCCATGGGTGGACAAGGTGACGAGGAAGACGATGCCGGCAATGAAGACGACGGACATCTACAAGGGCGTCTTCCCCTATATCGTCATCCAGTTCACCATGATCCTGGTGGTGATCTTCTTCCCCGGCCTGGTGATGCACTACAGGACGGACACTCCGACGGTCGATCCGTCCACCATCCAGATCGACATCCCGGGCTTTGGCGGGCAGAGCGACACCATGCCGAACTTCGGCCTGCCGCCGATCGGCGGACAGCCGGGCACCGGCGGCACGACGGCTCCGCCGGCAGCACCGCCGTCCTTCGGCCTGCCACCGCTCAACCTCGGCGGTTCGTCGCCGACGGATGGCGCGGCACCGGCGGCCCCCGCAGCACCACCCGCCTTCGGCCTGCCACCGCTGAACCTCGGCGGCGATCCGCCAGCCCCGGCACCCGCAGAGCCTCCGGCGCCCGCACAACCCGCGACGCCGGACCTCAGCCAGCCGCCGCAGATCAACCCCTAAAAACGCAAGAAGCCCCGGCACAGCCTGGAGCGTCTTGTTCGAGACGATCGTGACTTCAGAAACGAAAAACCCGGGTCTTGCGACCCGGGTTTTTTGTTGAGGCTCAATGGTGGCGATCAGAGCTTGCCGTTGCGCTGCTGGATCATCATGAAGGTGTCGAAGGTGTATTCCGACAGCTGCATCCAGAGATAGCCTTCGCGCTTGAAGGCGACCTGGTCTTCGTAGATCCGCTTGAACCACTCGTTGGAGCCCGAGATCTCGGCGTAGACTTCCTGGGCCGCGTTGAAGCAGGCCTCGAGGATCTCCTGGCTGAACGGACGCAGGATCGTGCCGTCGGCGACGAGCTGCTTGACCGCGCCCGGGTTCTTCATGTCGTACTTCGCCATCATGTTGGTGTTGGCAAAGGAGCAGGCGTCCTGCAGGATAGCCTGATAGTTCTTGGGCAGGGCGTTCCACTTGTCCAGATTGACGAAGGAGTGAATGACCGGGCCGCCTTCCCAGAAGGCCGGGTAGTAGTAGTACTTGGCGACCTT
>JBKBXP010000057.1:0-272 GCA_046314035.1 Pseudorhizobium sp.
CCGCATTTTCCTTGGCCTTGTCGACATTGCTGACCTTGGCCGCATCCAGTGTGTGCAGCGTGCCGCCGACCTCGAAGAGATCCCGAAAGGCATTGCGCTCGCCGATCGGCGTGTTGAGGACATTGACGCCGCGGGCGGCGAGCAGACCCTTGATGGCGAGCAGCGCCTTGGTGGTCACCATCGAGGAGACGCGGGTCAAGACGACCGAATGCGCAATGTCGAGGCCTGCCTTTTCCTTCATCAGCGCCAGAAGATCGAGGATCTGGGCGGCG
>JBKBXP010000057.1:282-14592 GCA_046314035.1 Pseudorhizobium sp.
GGATCATGACGTGATCCGAAAGGCCGATGGCCGTGGTCACAAGCGCATCCTTGGCGCCGGCGAGGTCGATGACGACGAAGTCTGCAACGGAGGCAAGCTCCCGCAGATGACACTGCAGCGAGGCCACCGAGGCCTCAGAAATGACCTCCAGATTGCGGACCGGACCGGAGATCTCTGCCCATTGGGTAATCCAATGCTGCGGATCGCAATCGATGATCGCGACACGAAAGCCCTGATGGGCGAGTTCCGTGGCGAGCAGCAGCGCAGCGGTGGTCTTTCCGGCACCACCCTTGGCATTGGCGAAGGAAATTACGGGCATTCTCGGTCCTCAGGAGGGAATATGAGCCGCATCGCTCGGAAGACGCACCGGCGAAGGCATGGTGCATTGCCGGCATCCTGCTTAGTCATGGTTAACGAACGGTTAAATCAGCGATCTCTTAATTGATCCACGAGATGTGGGCCTGCGACAAATAAAGCCCCGGATTGTTGATCTGGGGCTTCGCTTCACTTCGAATTTTCGACTGACTAAAAGCAATCGGAAAAGAGCTGGCGGGTGTTCTCCAGCGTCATCGGCACGGGATTGCCGCCACAGCTCGGATCCTCGATCGCCATGGCCGAGAGCTCGTCGATTCTGTCAGCCGCAATTCCCATCGCCGTAAGCGTATCCGGCACGCCAAGTTCGGCGCGCAGCGACAGCACATAGTCGTAGAACCCGTCAAAACCGCCGGAGATGCCGAGATAGGCGGCAGCCCGGGCGATCTTGTCCTCGACCGCCGAGCGGTTGAAGCGGAGCACCGCGGGCATCACCACGGCGTTCGTCATGCCGTGGTGGGTGTTGTAGACGGCGCCGATCGGATGCGACAGCGCGTGGATCGCGCCGAGCCCCTTCTGGAAGGCGACGGCTCCCATGGCGGCAGCCGCCATCATGTTGGTGCGCGATTCGATATCCGTGCCGTCCCTGTAGGCGCGCGGCAGGAACTCCTTCACCAGCCGCATGCCCTCCAGCGCGATCCCCTGGCTCATCGGATGGAAGAACGGCGAGCAATAGGCTTCGAGGCAATGGGCGAAGGCGTCCATGCCGGTGCCGGCGGTGATCACCTTCGGCATGCCGACCGTCAGGTCCGGATCGCAGATGACGACGCCCGGCAGGAACTTCGGGTGGAAGATGATCTTCTTCACATGCGTCTGGGAATTGGTGATGACCGAGGCGCGCCCGACTTCCGAGCCCGTGCCGGCGGTGGTCGGCACGGCCACGATGGGCGCGATGGCGTCCGCATTCGCCCGCGTCCACCAGTCGCCCACGTCCTCGAAGTCCCAGACCGGACGGGTCTGCCCGGCCATGAAGGCGACCGCCTTGCCGAGGTCGAGGCCGGAGCCGCCGCCGAAGGCGACGACGCCGTCATGCCCGCCGTCCTTGTACGCCCGGACACCCGCCTCGAGGTTCTTCTCGTTCGGGTTCGGATCGACCTCGGAGAAGATCGCCCGGCCGAGACCGGCCTCCTCGAGCACGTCGAGCGCATGGGCGGTGATCGCCATCGTCGCCAGCCCCCGGTCGGTGACCAGCAGCGGCTTCGTGATGCCGAGCGTCTTGCAGGCCTCCGCCAGTTCCTTGATGCGCCCGCGACCGAGTTTGACGGCCGTCGGATAGCTCCAGTTCGCGACGATGTTCATGAGGTCACCTTCTTCAGATGGTAGGACTTGGGTCTTGTGAGGTTGTGGAAGCCGAGGACCGAGAGCGAGCCGCCGCGGCCGGTCTCCTTGACGCCGTTCCAGCAGAGCGCCGGGTCGAGGTAATCTGCACGGTTCATGAAGACGGTGCCCGTTTCGATCTCGCGGCCAAGCCGCCCTGCCCGCTCCGCGTCCTGCGTCCACAGCGACGCCGTCAGCCCGTACTTGCTGTCGTTCATCAGCGCGATGGCTTCCTCGTCGCTCTTCACCTTCATGATGCCGACGGCAGGACCGAAGGTCTCCTCGGTCATGAAGGTCATCGAATGATCGACATCCACCAGGACCTGCGGCGCCAGATAGGCACCGCCGTCATCGGCCGGAAACAGCTTCGGATCGATCAGCGCCTGGGCACCGCGCGAGACTGCATCGGCCACCTGCTCGCGCACGACTTTTGCAAACCGCTTGTTGGCCATGGGGCCCAGCGTCGTCTCCTGCTCCAGCGGGTTGCCGAGCTTGTAGTTAGACACCCAGGCGACCGAATTCTCGACAAACTTGTCGTAGAGAGACTCGTGCACATAGATGCGCTCGATCCCGCAGCAGCACTGGCCGGAATTGTAGGTGGCCCCGTCCATCAGCGTGTCGACGGCGGCGTCGAGATCGGCGTCCTCCATCACATAGCCCGGATCCTTGCCGCCGAGTTCGAGGCCGAGGCCGGTGAAGGTGCCCGCCGCAGCCCGTTCGATGGCGCGTCCGCCCGCAACCGAGCCGGTAAAGTTGATGAAGTTGAACTTGCCCGCGGCGATCAATGCGGAGGTCGTGTCATGGTCGAGGAACAGGTTGACGAAGACATCGTCGGGAACGCCGGCTTCCACAAAGGCGCGCACCATGCGCTCGCCGACCAGCAGGGTCTGAGACGCGTGCTTGATGACGACCGTATTGCCGGCCATCAGCGCCAGCGCAATCGTGTTGATCGCCGTCATATAGGGGTAGTTCCAGGGCGCGATGACGAGGACGACGCCGTGCGCCTCCCGCTCGATGCGCCGCTCGAAGGCGCCGCTCTCTTCCACCACCAACGGTGCCAGCGCATCCGCGGCGATGGATGCGACATAGTTGGAGCGCTCGTTGAAGCCCTTGAACTCGCCGCCGTAGCGGATCGGCCGGCCCATCATCCAGGCGAGCTCCGGGACGATCTCGTCGGCCATCTCGTTCAGGCGGGCGACGCCCTTCATGACGAGCTGAACGCGCTCCTCCAGGGGCCGCTTCGCCCAGGCCTTCTGTGCCTTGCGCGCCCCATCGACGACAACTGCGGCCTCTTCGACACTCATAGCCTGCCGCTCGGCGTAGACCGAGCCGTCGACCGGCGAAATACATTGGATCATCGTCATGATCGCGCTTCCTGTCGTTTATGAACTTGTGGTTTGAGCACTAGGCCCTCTCGAACCCGCGCGCCACCTCCCAATCGGTGATGCGACGGTCGTATTCCTCCTGCTCCCATTGCGCCGCCCGTGTGTAGTGATCGATGACGTCGTCCCCGAAGGCTGCGCGCAGCATGGCCGAACCGTTCATCAGCGTGGTCGCGCCCCGCAGGGTGTTGGGGATCTCGCGGATGTCCTTGCCGCCATAGGCGTCGCCGACGAAGGCAGGCTCCAGCGCCATCTTCTTCTCGATGCCGTCGATGCCGGCCGCCAGAAGCGCCGCCATGGCGAGATAAGGGTTGAGATCGGAGCCGCCGACCCGGCATTCGATCCGGATGCCCTTCGTCTCCTCGCCGCAGAGACGGTAGCCGGCGGTGCGGTTGTCCTTCGACCAGATCGCCTTGGTCGGGGCGAAGGTGCCTGCCATGAAGCGTTTGTAGGAGTTGATGTAGGGTGCGAGGAAATAGGTGATCTCGCCGGCATGGGCGAGCAGTCCGGCCACATAGTGCCGCATCGTCTCCGACATGCCGTATTCGCTCTCCTTGTCGAAGAAGAGCGGCGTCTTGCCGTCGGCGCTCCAGAGCGACTGGTGGATATGCGACGACGAACCGGCGGCGCTGTAGTGCCACTTGGCCAGGAAGGTGATCGCCTTGCCCTTCGACCAGGCGATCTCCTTGCAGGCGTTCTTGATGACGACGTGGCGGTCGGCCATGGTCAGTGCATCGGCGTAGCGGACGTTGATCTCCGCCTGCCCGGCCGAGGCTTCCCCTTTTGAATTCTCCACAGGGATGCCGGCGCCCTGCAGACCGTTGCGGATTGCCCGCATCACATCCTCCTCCTTGGTGGTCTGGAAGATGTGGTAGTCCTCGTTGTAGGTGCCGGCGAGCTTCAGGTTGCGGTAGCCGGAGGCCTGCGCCTGCTCGTAGGTCTGGTCGAACAGGAAGAACTCGAGCTCGGTCGCCATGAAGGCCTTCATGCCCATGGCTTCCAGCCGCGCGACCTGCTTCTTGAGGATGGCACGCGGGGAATGGGCCACCTCCTCATGCGTGTGGTGATCGAGCACGTCGCAGAGCACGAGCGCGGTGCCTTCCAGCCATGGCACGCGGCGAAGCGTCGAAAGATCCGGCTTCATCGTGTAGTCGCCGTAGCCCGTCTCCCAGCTTGTCGCCTTGTAGCCGGAGATGGTCTCCATTTCCATGTCGGTCGCCAGCAGATAGTTGCAGCCGTGCGTTTCCTCGAAGGCGCTCTCGACGAAGAACTCGGCCTGGAAGCGCTTGCCCATCAGCCGGCCCTGCATGTCGACGAGGCAGGCAAGGACGGTATCGATCCGGCCGGCGTCGACGTCGGCCTTCAGGGTATCGAAAGTATAGGGTGCGGTCATGGGTGGGTTCCGTCAGGACAAGCATATGGAAGTGACGGCAGACCCGGACGCGCCGGGTCTGCCTTGCGATAGTGATATCAGCCGTAACGATAAGGCGGCCCCGCCTTCTCCATCGTGTCGCGGTATGTCTTGAGAATTTCCACGACCCTGGCGCAGCGCGGGCTGATCTGGGCGGTCTCGTCCCAGAACTTCAGGGCCTCGGCCTCGACCGTCTTCCATTCCGCATCCGGGATGGTCGTCAGTTCCAGCTTCGTGCCCTCGACGCGCAGCTTCGCCTCGCCACCCCAGTACCAGTGCTGGCGGTAGTAGTGCGACGAGTCCATCGTCAGCATGAAGAGTTCCTTCAGATTGTCCGGCACCTCTGCCCACCGGTCCGCATTGGCGAAGAAGGAGCCGCACCAGGCGCCCGAGATATTGTTGGTGAGAAAATACTGCGTCACGTCCGCCCAGCCGACGGTATAATCCTCGGTGATGCCGGACCAGGCGATGCCGTCGATCTCACCGGTCTGCATGGCCACCTGCACGTCTTCCCAGGGAAGCGTCACCGGCACCACGCCGAAGCGCGACAGGAACTGGCCGGCCGTCGGGAAGGTGAAGATCCGCAGCCCCTTCAGATCCTCCAGGCTGTTGAGCGGCTTGTTGGTGGCGAAGTTGCAGGGGTCCCATGCGCCCGCGGAAAGCCACTTCACGCCGACTTCGTCATAGGCCTCCTGCCAGATCTCGTTCAGCCCGTACTGGTGGAACAGGGTGGGCACGTCGAGGCTGTAGCGCGAGGCGAACGGGAAGTAGCCGCCGAACACCTTGATATCGACCGGCGAGTTCATGGAATCGTCGTCCGACTGCACCGCATCGATCGTTCCGGCCTGCATGGCGCGGAAGAGCTCGCCCGTCGGCACCAGCTGGTCGGCGGTAAAGAGTTCGATCTCCATCTGTCCGTCGGCGATCTTGTTGAACGAATCGATCGCCGGCTTGATGACGTGCTCGGCAAGCGCCGGTCCGGCATAGGTCTGCAGCCGCCAGCGGATCGGCGCCTGCGCTCTCACGTGCGGAGCCGCCAGCATGGCGGGTCCTGCGGCAGCAGCCGTCATCCCGGCTTTTTTCAGAAATTCGCGTCTGTTCGTCATGTCTGTTCCCTCTGTTGCTGATTGACACAGTCACGCCGTGCCGGCTCATCCGGCACGAGGAATGGCCCCTTTCCCGGGGCTCTTGCTCTTGGTGTTGTGAGGCTAGCCGCGCACATTGACGGTCTCCGGCAGCCAGAGTGCGATCTGCGGAAAGGCCATGATGATGGCGAGCCCGATCATCATGATGATCACGAACGGCCAGACCGACCTGTAGATGTCGCCGAGCGAGATCTCCTTCGGCGCCATCGCCCGCATCAGGAAGAGATTGTAGCCGAAGGGCGGCGTCATGTACGAGATCTGGCAGGTGATGGTGTAGAGTACGCCGTACCAGACGAGGTCGAAACCGAGCTTGCCGACGAGCGGAATGTAGAGCGGCGCGACGATCACCAGCATGGCGGTGTCGTCGAGGAACATGCCCATCAGGATGAACGAGATCTGCATCATGATCAGTATGGTCCATGGCGACAGACCCCAGTCGTTGACCAGCAGTCCCTCGATCGCACGAACGGCGCCCAGCCCGTCGAAGACGGCACCGAAGCAGAGGGCGGCGAGGATGATCCACATGAACATGCAGGAGATACCGAGCGTCTGCTCGATGGTCTGGGTCAGGACGCCGTTGCCGAGACGGCCCTTGAGCCCTGCCACCACCAGCGCCGAGAGGGCCCCGACGGCCGAGCTCTCCACCAGGCTCGTGTAGCCCATCAGGAACAGGCCCATCATCAGGAAGAAGATCAGGAACGGCAGGATCCCCGCCCGCAGGAGCAGGAGCTTCTCGCGAAGAGGAATGTCTCTTTCCTCCTTCGGCAGAACCGGACCGAGCGCCGGGTTGAGCTGGCAGCGGATGACGATGTAGATGATGAAGAGCGTGGCAAGCATGAGACCGGGCAGCGCACCGGCAAGCCAGAGCTGGCCGACCGGCTGGCGGGCGATCATGCCGTAGAGAACCAGCACCACGCTTGGCGGCACCAGGATGCCGAGGGAACTCCCCGCCTGGATGACGCCGGTGACCATCGTCTTGTCGTAGCCGCGTTTCAGCAGTTCCGGCAGCGCGATCGTGGCGCCGATCGCCATGCCGGCGACCGAGAGGCCGTTCATCGCAGAGATCACCACCATCAGCCCGATCGTGCCGACGGCAAGACCGCCGCGCAAGCCCCCCATCCAGACATGGAAGGCCTTGTAGAGGTCCTCTGCGATGCCGGATTCCGACAGCAGGTAGCCCATGAAGATGAACAGCGGCAGCGTCAGCAGCGGATACCACTTCATCAGCTTCATGGCCGCGGAGAACCCGAGCTCGAAACCGCCGTTGCCCCAGAGAATGGCTGCGGCGACCACGCCGACGAACCCGATGACGGCAAAGACGCGCTGCCCGGTCAGCATGCTGAGCAGCATCGAGGAGAACATGAAGAGGATGATCATTTCCGCGCTCATGCGAGCGACCTCCCCATCGCCGTCGCGATGTCCTTTATGAAGATCGAGGTCGCCTGCAGCAGCGTCAGGAAGATGCCGACCACCATGATGATCTTGATCGGTGCCATGTAGGGCGACCAGGAGGAGTAGCTGGTCTCGGTGTATTGCAGCGCGTAGGTCGTGCTGGAGATGCCGCCGTAGAGCAGGAAGAACAGGTAGGTGAACAGCATGAAGATGGTGATCGCGTCGACCACGGCCTTGGTCTTCGGCGACCAGCGGCCATAGGCGAGATCCATGCGCACGTGGGAATCCATCTGCAGCGAATAGGCGCCGCCGAGGAGGTAATAGGCCGACATCACGAACTGCGCCATCTCCAGCGTCCAGAGCGACGGCAGGAAGAAGGTCTTCGAGATCGACGACCAGAGCAGGATGCCCATCATCACGAAGATCAGGTACATGGTCACGCGACCGACGCCCCGGTTGAAGCGATCGACGGTGCGGACATAGGTCTTCAGCGCCTCAGCCATCAGCCCGACCCGGCGCGGCACTCACATTCGCAGGCATCCCTTCGTTCTCCCAGTCCGTTCCACCTCGTTACGCCCCGCCATTATTGTTCTGATTGGTCAGGGCTTCGATGCTTTGTCTCAGCAGGCCGCTGAGGACGTCCGCCGCACGGCCCTGTCCCGCCTCGTCGGCGATCAGGTCGTTGCGGATCTCGATCATCACGTTCGGCATGCCCGCCGGCATGGCGTGCAGCTCGAGCGTATGGGTAACGCCATCTGCCGGCCCGTAAGGCTCGTTGCGTGCCACCCGATAGAGCGTGCCACCTTCGGCAATCTTCAGCATGGCATCGGCGAGACGGCGATCCCGCTCGTGGAGAATGCCGATTTCGACCTGTCTCTGCTGTCCGAAATAGACGGGCGTGAAGCTGTGCACCGTCACCATCACCGTCGGCCGGCCCTGAGCCCTGCGCCTCTCGAGATCCTCGCGGATGCGGCCCTGGAACGGGAGGTAGAGGGACGAGGTCCGCAGCGATCGCTCCTCCTCCGTCAGGTTCTCGTTGCCGGGGATGCGGAAGATCTCGCTGACGTCGCGCATGGCAGCCGGCGAGTCCGGCGGACGGTTGCAATCGTAGATCAGCCGGGAGAAGCGCTGGTAGATCAGCGTCGCGTCGAGCTGCCGCGATATACCCTGCGCCACCGCCAACGCGCCGGGATCCCAGGCGATATGGGATGCAAGAGCATCGCCGGAGAGGCCGAGGGTGCCATAACGCTGCGGCAGCCGTCGCGAGGCATGTTCGCAGACGAGCAGCACCTCGCCCTTCCCGTCCGGGTTCTCGACAGCAACGGGATCACCATCGGCCTCAGTGAAGAATGTTGTCTCAGCCTGCATTCGAAGATGTCATCACTCAGGGGAAAACTTAGAAGAGAATTCTTCATCTTCGGCGGCCCGTCAATGCAGTTCTGAAAATTTCTCTTCATCGCCTCCATTGACTCCGAAACCGAAAAAACTTTTAAATCTTCATCAACCGGCGAAGACCGGAGGGAACAGCTTCAGTGCCAACGACAGCCCGCACCGTCTCAGATGTCATCCGCACCCGCTACGACAGTCTGACCCGCGCGGAACGGCAGTTGGCCGACAGGATTTTGGAGAATTATCCGGTGTCCGGCCTCGGCAGCATCACCACCATCGCGGAGAACGCCGGCGTCTCGACGCCGACGGTTGCCCGCATGGTGCAGAAGCTCGGCTTCAAGGGCTATCCGGAATTCCAGTCACATTTGCACCAGGAGCTGGAGGCGACGATCTCCAACCCCATCGCCAAGCACGATCGCTGGGCGTCCAACGCGCCTGGCATGCACATCCTCAATCGCTTTGCCGATGCCATCACCGCCAACCTGCGCGAGACGCTGTCGGACCTCGACACGCGGACCTTCGAGGAAGCGGCTTCCCTGCTGGGGGACCCCAAGCGCGGCATCTATTTCGTCGGCGGCCGCATCACGGGGGCGCTGGCTGAATACTTCTTCACCCACATGCAGGTAATCCGCCCGAAGACGACGCTGATCTCGACCAACTCCAGCTCATGGCCGCAGCACGTCCTCAATATGAACCCCGGCGACGTTCTGGTGATCTTCGATATCCGCCGCTACGAACAGGAGATGGCGACGCTTGCCGAGGTCGCCAAGGCAAACGGCGTCGTCATCATTCTGCTGAGCGATGTGTGGGGCTCGCCGGTCGCCAAGCATGCCAGCCACTGCTTCCGCGTGCGGATCGAGGCGCCCAGCGCCTGGGACTCCTCCGTCGTGACATTGTTCGTCGTCGAGGCGCTGATCGAGGCGGTGCAGAGTGCGGCCTGGGACAGGACACGCGAGCGCATGAATTCGCTGGAGGATCTGTTCGAGCGGTCCCGGCTGTTTCGCCGCCACAATCGCCATGGGTCGAAATGACCATGGCAGACGAAAATGCCTTCTGCGCAAGGGCTTCATGAGCGATCACTCACCTTCGCAGGCTGTCACATACGCTACATCAACTGGCTCTACGAGTCGCGCCACACCACAAACCTCAGGAGGAATACCGTGATCACCAAGACCCACCGTTTGCTGTCTCTGACGACAGCCATCGTCATGGCTTCGACCAGCCTCGCCTTTGCCGAGCCGAGCGCGGAACTGATTGCAGCCGCAAAGGCAGAAGGCATGCTGACCACCATCGCCCTGCCCCACAGCTGGTGCGGCTACGGTGAGGTCATCGCCGGCTTCAAGGCGAAGTATCCCGAGATTGAGGTCAACGAGCTGAACCCGGACGCCGGCTCGGCCGACGAGGTCGAGGCCATCAAGGCCAACAAGGACAACAAGGGCCCGCAGGCCCCTGACGTGGTCGACGTCGGCCTCGCCTTCGGACCGCAGATGAAGGACGAAGGCCTGCTGCAGCCCTACAAGGTCTCGACCTGGGACGAGATCCCGGACGACATCAAGGATGCCGACGGCTACTGGTACGGCGACTACTACGGCGTGCTGTCGTTCATCGTGAACAAGGACCTCGTCGAGAACACGCCGACCGACTGGGCAGACCTTCTGAAGCCGGAATATGCAAGCCAGGTCGCACTTGCCGGTGACCCGCGCGCCTCCAACCAAGCCATCCTCGGCGTTCTTGCTGCCGGTCTCCACAAGGGTGCCGAAGCCGGCGAAGCCTCCGGCAAGGCCGGTCTGGAGTATTTTGCCGAATTGAACAAGGCCGGCAACTTCGTCCCGGTCATCGCCAAGGCCGGCACGATCGCACAGGGCGCGACGCCGATCGCCATCGCCTGGGACTATAACGTTCTGGCATGGCGCGACGAGCTGGCCGGCAACCCGCCAGTCGAAGTCGTCGTTCCCAAGACCGGTGTTCTCGCCGGCGTCTACGTCCAGGGCATCTCGGCCTATGCGCCGCATCCAAACGCCGCCAAGCTGTGGATGGAATACCTCTACTCCGACGAAGGCCAGAACCTCTGGCTGAAGGGCTATTGCCACCCGGCTCGCTTCAACGCCATGGTCAGGGACGGCAAGGTCCCGCAGGATCTCTTGGATGCCCTACCGCCGGCCGAAAGCTACGAAGCGGCTGTCTTCCCGACCGTTGAGCAGCAGAACGCCAACAAGGCCGCTGTCACCGCCGGCTGGGACAGCGTCGTCGGCGCCAACGTCCAGTAATTCGTTTCACCTTGTCCCGGCCTCTCAAGGGGGCCGGGACTTGCCAGCCGGAGCGCTTACGCCATAAGTTCGCACCACGCGCCACCAGAGCCTGACGGGAAAATCCTGCCGCGATGAACCAAGCTTCACCCGCCCCCCGGCTGCGCCTGTCGTTCACCTGGCTGGGCCTCATGCCCTTCGTGATCTTCGTCATGCTGTTCATGGTGCTGCCCACCATGCACATCGTCATCGGCGCCTTCCAGACCCGCGACGGCTCTTTCACACTCCAGAACATCGCCGACCTCAACAGCGGCACGATCCCGTCCAGCTATTGGATCTCGATCAAGATTTCCGTCGCCTCCGCTGCCCTCGGATGCCTGATCGGGTTCGGCATGGCCGCAGCCGTCGTCTTCGGCGCGGTACCGCGCTGGGTCCGCTCGCCGCTGATGACCTTTTCCGGCGTTGCGTCGAACTTCGCGGGTGTGCCGCTCGCCTTCGCCTTCTTGGCAACCTTCGGGCCGGTGGGCCTCGTCACCATATTCCTGCGCAACAACTTCGGCCTCGTGCTGCAGCGCGACCTCGGCTTCAACATCCTCAGCTTCTGGGGCCTGACGGTCACCTATCTGTTCTTCCAGATCCCGCTGATGATCCTGATCATCACGCCAGCCCTGGAGGGCCTGCGCCGCGAATGGCGGGAAGCCGCTCAGGTGCTGGGTGCCACCACCCTGCAGTACTGGAGGATGGTCGCCATGCCGATCCTCTTCCCGTCGCTGCTCGGCACCTTCGCGCTGCTCTTCGCCAATGCTTTCGGCGCCGTCGCCACCGCCATCGCGCTGACCGGCTCCAGCCTCAACATCGTGCCGATTCAGCTCTATGCGCAGATACGCGGCGACGTTCTCGGCAACCCGCACCTTGGCTATGCCATGGCCTTCGGCATGATCGTCGTCACCGCCATCGCCAATGTCGTCTACATCTGGCTGCGCATCCGCGCCGAGAGGTGGTTGAAATGAGTCTCGGCGCGCGCATCATCGGCTGGGGAGTGCTGATCTTCGGCCTCCTCTATTTCTTCGTGCCGCTGGGCGGCCTCTTCGAGTTCTCGTTGAAGGCTCGGCGCGGCGTCTACAGTCTGGATGCCTACGCCCGCGTCTGGGCCGATCCGCAGTTCCAGGCGACCTTCGGCTATTCCGTGATCATGGCACTGGCAACGATCGTCATCGGCATCGTCATCGTCGTCCCCACCGCCTTCTGGGTGCGGTTGAAGATGCCCTGGGCGCGGCCCTACGTCGAGTTCATGACCCTGCTGCCGCTGGTCATTCCCGCCATTGTCATCGTCTTCGGCTATATCCGTCTCTACAACACCTCAAGCTTCCTGCCGCTGACCGGCTCCGTCTTCGGCACCAACGTGCTGCTGGCCTTCGGCTATACGGTGCTCGCCCTGCCCTACATGTACCGGGCCGTGGACACCGGCCTGCGGACGATCGACGTTGCCACCCTGACGGAGGCGGCGCAAATCCTCGGCGCCGGCTGGTTCACGATCCTGAGCCGCATCATCCTCCCGAACGTCGTTCCCGCCGTTCTGTCGGGTGCCTTTCTGACGTTCGCCATCGTCATCGGCGAATTCACTTTCGCCGCACTGCTCGACCGACCGGCCTTCGGCCCCTATCTCCAGCGCATAGGCGCCAACAAGGCCTATGAGCCCTTTGCGCTTTCGGTCATCGCCTTCGCCATCACCTGGGGCTGCCTTGTGCTGATCCAGCTCGTTTCCCGCTTCAGCAAGGCGGCACCCGCCCGCTTCTAAGGATTGATCCGCCCATGTCGTTCCTGGTTCTCGACAACCTCCAGAAGAGCTTTGGCCCGGTGCAGGTGGTGAAAGACTTCAACATGTCCATCGAGAAGGGCGAGTTCGTCTCATTCCTCGGACCCTCCGGCTGCGGCAAGACCACCGTGCTGCGAATGATCGCCGGCTTCGAGATGCCGAGCGGCGGCACCATCACCATCGACGGTCAGGACCAGAACCGGCTGAAGTCCAACCAGCGCAACATCGGCATGGTCTTCCAGGCCTATGCGCTCTTCCCCAACATGAACGTCTTCGACAATGTCGCCTTCGGGCTGAAGGTCGCCGGCAAGCCGAAGGCCGAGATCTCCGAGCGCGTAAACGAGATGCTGGCGCTGATCCGGCTCGAACATCTGGCCGATCGCTACCCCTACCAGATGTCGGGCGGACAGCAACAGCGCGTGGCGCTTGCCCGGGCTCTGGCGCCGAAGCCGCGCGTGCTGCTTCTCGACGAGCCGCTGTCGGCGCTCGACGCCAAGATCCGCATCTCGCTGCGCGAGGAAATCCGGCAGATCCAGCGCCAACTCGGCATCACCACCGTCTTCGTCACCCATGACCAGGAGGAGGCGCTGTCGATCTCCGACCGCATCGTCGTGATGAACGCAGGCCGCGCCGACCAGATCGGCACGCCCTCGGAAATATACAACCGCCCCGCCACCCGCTTCGTCGCCTCTTTCGTCGGCACCCTCAACATGATCGACGCCGTCGTGGCCGACCCCGCGGCGAACACCGTGCGGATCGGCGACCAGTTGATCGCGCTGAAGGATGCGATTGCGGACAGGAAGGGTGGCGACAGCATATCGCTCGCCCTTCGCCCGGAAGCCGGCAGCCTGTCCGACGTCGGCGACACCGCTCTCCAGGGCAAGGTGCTGTCGTCGAGCTTCCTCGGCTCCGTCATCCGCACCAAACTCGCCATCGGTGCCAACACGGTCTCCTTCGACATGTTCAACGACCCGATCTTGACGATGCCCGCGCCGGGCGAAGTCGTGACGCTGCGGTTCTCGGCCGGCGACCTGCTCGTGGTGCGCGACTGACGCATCGGCCCCTCAGCCTGAAAGACAGCCCATGAGCCACCGCTTCACGCTGGAGATCCTCGACACGATCACCGACCCGGGCAAGCCCGGCCGGCCGAACGAGGACAGGCTCGGCTTCAACGCCTGCGCCGCCTTCGTGCTGGATGGGGCGACCGGGTTGGGTGACCGGCAGTTCATAGAGGGTTATGGCTCGGATGCGGCATGGATCGCCGAACTTGCCGTCACCCGACTGTCGGAGCGACTGGACGCAAGCATCGATCCGGGCATGCTTCTCAAACAGATTTCAAGCGAAGCCCGGGATGCGTTCCTGGCGGCAGCGGGCGATCAGCCGCGCTACGCCTGGCCGCTCTGCAGCCTGACGGCGCTGCGCGCGACGGAGGCTGGCTTTGAGTATTTCGGTCTCGGCGACAGCTGCCTCTACGTCCTCCACGACGACGGAACGAGCGATTTCCTGATCCCCATCCCCGGCGCCTACAAATGGGAACAGCAGCAGGCCGCCCGCCACATCGCTCGGCTCGGCGGCATAGGCCTGATCCGGGGCGACAAGACCGACCCGGTGACGCTGGAAGAGCTGCGCGTGGGAAGAGCGCTGCAGAACACGCCGGGCGGCATCACCTGGACTTTCGGCATCGTCCCGGAAGCCGCAGACCATCTCTTCCGTCGCGACGTGCCCCTGCGCGGCGGTGGCGCCCACGCAATCCTCTGCTCGGATGGCCTCGCGGATCTCGTAGCCCTCTACAAGGCCTATGATGCGCCCGCTCTCGTCCGCCGGGCCATCGACAAGGGAC
>JBKBXP010000058.1:0-14493 GCA_046314035.1 Pseudorhizobium sp.
AGAAGGTCCAGCCCGCCTTCCGCATGGCCCTCGAGCGTCAGCCAGTCGCTGATGCCGGTGCGCAGCGTCGCCGCGCCATAGGGGCGATCGTCATAATCGTTGGAATGGACACCGTAGTTCTGGCGCGCAAAGCCGAGCTCGACGGAAAAGTCGCTGAGCCCGGGCGACAACAGCTGGTTGGAGGCGATGAAACTGCTCTGGGTGGTGACCTGCTGGCCCTGTGCGTCCGTGACGACGACCCGGGCATTGCCGGCACCATCGACCACCGGCAGGTTGGCGATCTCGAAGGGGCCGGCGTCGACGCGGCCGGAGAAGCGGCGGGCATTGTCGAGATAAACCTCGACGGTCGAAGGCACCGCGGCGCTGCCGGACAGCTCGGGCACCGGAAAGGTGACGAGGTCGGAGCGCAGGGCAAAATTGCGCTGCATCTGGATGCCGCCCAGCCGCGTCGGCCGGGTCCAGCCCAATCCGCCGGTGATGACGTCGCCGGCGCTGTAGGTGATCATGGTGGATGGGTCGGAGTAGCGCCAGGTGCTGTTGAGCCGGGTGGAGTCGGAATAGAAATCATTGGAAGTGCTGGCAATGAACGACGTGTCGAAAACCCCGAGCGGACCGAAGATCCGTGCCTCGAAGGCGCCGCTCAGGCCTGAAAAAGCATAACGCCCGTCGACATCGGAATTGTCCGTGGCGCCGACCAGCGAATAGTTCAGCACCGCGCCAAGGGCGGATTGGGCCGGCAACCGCTCGCGCTTGGCGGCAGCGCCGCCGGCAGGTGCCTTGGCATCGATGCGGCGCGGCGTGCGCTGGTCGTTCGCAGCGGTAAAGGCAATGCTCTGGTTCAATTCGTCATAGGCGTAGCGGACCGCATCCAGGCGGTCGATCCGGATCCGCTTGTCGGGCATGACGGCGCGCGGCTGGGGCAGGATGCCGCTGTTGCGCAGCTGCTCGGCTTCAATCGTCAAGATGCCGTCTGCATCCTCGTGGAACGCGGCGACCAAATCTGTGTCTTTGCCGTTGATCGTGACGGCCAGGAACAGGTCGCGACCGGCCGCAGCTGCGGCCCCTCCCCCGTCCGCCGCCGGCGGAGAGCCCAGGGACAGATCCCCGGGCCCTGCCATGACGTGCGTCGGCCAGACGAGCATGGCGAGGCCCCAGAAGGCCAACGCCGTGCCGATGGAACTCTGCACCGGCCCTATTCGGAGAAACGGACGGGGATCGAGTGCCGGATCATCACGTTGATCTGGCCCGGTACCTTTTTGGAGGCATCCGGCAGTTCATCGATCAGCAGCCGGTAAGCCTCCACGCCGCGGACCGGTGCCTTGCCCACCCGCACGACGCGGATGAGGTTTTCTGTTCCCGGCGCCAGCTTGGTGACCGGCGGGCTCGCCACCACGTCCTGCGTGGGTTCGAGATGGTCCTTGCCGTTCACCTTGGTCCAGCGGAACACCCGCACCTGGACGGTGGTCGGCTTGGCTGCGTCGTTCCACACCCGAACCGTGGAGGCGGAGGTTCCCGCTTTCAGGTCCAGCGTGATCGGCGAGACACGCAGCTCAGCCGCGTTGACGATCCCAGCCGACAGGCACAGAGCCATGCCAGCCGCAATAAGGCGCAAGTGCATCATGTCACTATCCTTGTGGTTGATCGATCAGAGGTCAGTGCCGTAGGTGATCGTTGCAACCACGGTGTCGCCGTAAGTACCGGTGGCGATGTTCTGGCCCCCATCGACGCGTCCGTAGACCGTGATCACTTCATCGGCGCCGGTTGCAGCCGGGCTGTCGACAGTGTCGGTTCCTGCGATGCTGCCCCACACGGTGGTGTGATCAGCATTCTGGTAGAGCGAATAGGTCGCCGTATCGGCGACGGTGACCGTGTTGGTGAGAAGGCGTGCCGCTGTCGTTGCGCCAACGCCGGCACCATCGCTGAGCGAGATCTCGTAGGGCGAACCTGCCGTGCATTGCACGGTGAGTTCGGCTGCGACATCGATATCGGCATCGACAATACCGGTGGTGCCGAAGGCGAGATCAGTGGTGGCCAGCGTGCATTCCGCCGCAACCGTCAACGACAGGCCCATGTTGCCGGTCGCTGTTTGGGATAGTGCCATGGTAGGGGAGAGCAGGAGCGCGACGGTGGTCGCTGTAGCCGCAATGGAATACTTCATCATGAAGTCCTCGGTTCAGTGCGTTCATCCGCACACAGGAAATTTGGCAGCTTTGCCGCTGTCCTGTCTGGCCCCTTGAATTTAAGAATGTGTTAAAATCTCATTGCGCTAAATTAACGTGTACTATTTCACGCTGTGGACCCGAAGAAATACTATATCGATATCGCGAAAATTATCTTCATTGATCTCAAATTATTGAATGAATACAGCAGCTCCATCTCGAATTATTTCACGCTACATTAGCAGCCGTGTAATTATTAAGCTCAACATGAATTGCCCTGGATGCTAAACCGCACAGCCGAGGAACATTTTGCCAAAGGTCGCCATGAAAGGAATTGATCGGACTCGATGAAATCTTAAAATTCGACTTATCCCCATTCTCTTGCCTTAATCGAGGAAAGCCGGACGTCGCGAAAAAACTGCGACAGGGCAGAGACATGGTGAAGGCCAGATGCTGCATTCAGGCGCGATAGACACTCCGCACTTCAAGACGGCCAGAGAGCTCCGGCTGGCCTGCCGCAATGGGCAGTTCAGTGCACCGACCAGCGGACTTGCCGAAGGATACCAGCAGGGTAACATCGTCATCCTACCGGCTGCCCTTGCGGATGACTTCCTGCGTTACTGCGTTCGCAATCCGAAGCCGGCGCCGATCCTGGACATCTCGGAAGTCGGGGATCCGCGACTTCCGTCGCTGGGTAACGATCTCGACATCCGCTTCGACGCGCCGCGTTATCGTGTCTTCAGGAACGGAGAAGCCGTCGACACCGTGACAGAGATTGATACAATCTGGCGCGATGACTTTGTCACCTTCGTCCTGGGCTGCTCGTTCTCCTTCGAGACGGCATTGCTGCGCGCCGACATTCCGGTGCGCCACATCGAGGCCGGCCGCAATGTCGCAATGTACGAGACCAACATCGACACAACGCCAGCTGGACCGTTCGCCGGTCCCATGGTGGTCTCCATGCGTTCGTTCAAGCCACAGGACGCGATCCGCGCCATCATTCTGTCCTCGCATCTGCCCCAGGCGCATGGTGCGCCGGTCCATATCGGCGACCCTGCGCAGATCGGCATCAGCGACTTGTCGAAGCCGGATTACGGCGATGCACCCATCATTCAACCAGGCGATGTCACCGTCTTCTGGGCCTGCGGTGTCACACCGCAAACTGCCATCCGGAACGCAAAGCCGGAAATCGCGATCACGCATGCTCCAGGCCATATGTTGGTCACGGACCTTCGAACGGAGATTGCCTGACCGCAAACCGGCGTAACAAACCGGTCGATGAACACCGTCAACAAGAACAAGGGGAATGACAAATGAAAACCATCCTACGCACTCTTCTCGCCGGCGCCGCAATGGTCCCGCTCGCCTTTGCCGCCTCGGCTCAGGAACTGCCGGAGACGACACTCAACGTGGTGGGCAGCTGGAGCAACCTGCCGCTCTATCAGAAGTTCGAGCGCAGCTTCTGGGAAGAAACCATCCCGGCCGCCTCCAACGGCAAGATCACCGTCAACATGACCACCTTCGACCAGATGGGTGTCACCGATGGCGACGTCTTCCGGATGCTTGGTGACGGCGTCTTCGACATCGGCATGACGGTCGGCGATTACACCGTCGGCGATGCGCCGGAACTCGAAGGCCTCGACGTTCCGCTGATCGCCACGGATGCGGAATCCGCGCAGCGCATGACCGAGGCCGCCAAGCCGATGGTCCGCGACATCATGCGCGACCGCTTCAATGCCCATGCACTCGCCATCGCGCCCTACCCGCCGCAGATCGTCTTCTGCAATGCTGAAGTCACCAGCCTTGCAGATCTCGAGGGCAAGAAGATCCGCGGCTCCGGCCGCATGACATCCCTTTTCCTGGAAGCTCTCGGCGCCGAAGGCGTGACGATGGCGTTTTCCGAAGTGCCGGGCGCACTGGAGCGCGGCGTCATCGATTGCGCCGTCACCGGCGCCGGCTCGGGCTATGCCTCGGGCTGGTTTGAATCCTCGACACATCTCGTCAACCTGCCGCTCGGCGGCTGGGATCCGGTCATCACCGCCGTCAACCTCGATGTCTGGGAAGGCCTCGACCCCGCCGTGCAGACCTTCCTCACGGAACAAGTCACGACAGAGTTCGAAGCAAAAGCATGGGCGGATGCCGGCGGTGCGCTGGACCGTGACATTGCCTGCCTGACGGGCGGCGAATGCGCGGCCGGTGCGGCAGCTTCCATGACCCTGGTCGAACTGTCCGACGAGGACAAGGCGCGTGCTGTCACCGTTCTGGAAGAGACCATCCTTCCCGATTGGGCCGAGCGTGCCGGCGGCGACTGGGCAAAGCGCTGGAACGAAAGCATCGGCACGGCTTTCAACGTCACCATCGCGCAGTAACGCTGAAATCGAGGGCGACGTGATGTCTGAACAAAGGTCACTTGCGGGCTCGGCGATGCAACTCGCCGCCCTCGTGAAAACACTGAACCGATGGGTGGCGCTCATCTGCGGCGTGGTCCTGATGATCACCGTCGCCCTCATTCTCTCCGAGGTGCTCGGCCGCCGCGTTGCCTTCTTCCGCATCGGCGGCGCCGACGAGATTGCCGGCTATGTCATGGCCGGCATCGCCACCTGGGGATTTTCCTATGCCCTGGTCGAGCGCGCCCATGTGCGAATCGACCTTGTGCACGCCAAGCTGCCGGCGCCCGGTCGGGCCCTATTCGACGTGATCGCACTGGCAAGCGTTCTCTGCGTCGCTCTGCTCGTCAGCTACTACGCCTATGACGTCCTGGCGAAGTCGGTCGCCCGCGGCTCTCGATCCAACACACCGATGTCGATCCAGCTCTGGATCCCGCAGGTGATCTGGTTCGGCGGCTGGGCGTGGATGGCGCTGACGTCCGCCGTCATGCTGGCTTGCTCGGTCACTCTGGCCCTGGCGCGGCAGTGGAGCCTGGTCACCGACCTCACCGGCATTCCCTCCGAAACAGGAGAAGTGGCATGATCACCTATGTCGCGGTCGGCCTTGCCGTGCTTCTGGCGCTCTCCATTCCGGTCGGCGCCGCGCTCTTCATTCTCGGGTTCGGGCTCGATGTCTTCTTCTCGCCGCTGCCGCTGATGCGGGGGCTCGGCCAGATGGTCTATTCGTCCTCCGACAGCTTTCTGCTGATCGCCATTCCGCTCTTCGTTCTCCTGGGCGAGATCCTGGTGCGGGCGGGCATCGCTGAACGAACCTATGCCACGCTCGATACCTGGTTCTCCTGGCTCCCGGGAGGCCTGGTGCATGCCAACATCGGCACGGCCACCATGTTTTCGGCCACCTCCGGCTCATCGGTCGCCACCGCAGCCACCGTGGCAACGGTCGCCATGCCGCAGGCCGAACGGCAGGGCTATGATCCCAAATTGTTTGCCGGCGCCATCGCGGCCGGTGGCACGCTCGGGATCATGCTGCCGCCGTCGATCAACCTGATCGTCTACGGCTTCCTGACGCAAACCTCGGTGCCGCAGCTGTTCATGGCCGGCATCATCCCCGGCCTGATGATGGCCGTCGGCTTCATGCTGATCACCGCCATCATCTGCAAGATCAAGCCTTCATTGGGTGGGCCGAGCCGCTCCTTCACCTGGCGCCAGAGGCTTGCCGGCCTGCCGCATCTCTTGCCGGTCTTCCTCGTCTTTGCCGTTATCATCGGTTCGATCTACCGCGGCTGGGCCACACCCACGGAAGCGGCCGCCATCGGCGTCGCCATGGCCCTGGTGATCGCCGCCTTCCATGGTGCGGTCACCGTCGCCAACATGCGGGCCGCCCTGCTCGGCACCGTCCGCACCACATCCATGGTGATGTTCGTCATCGTCGGAGCCTATTTCCTCAACTATGCGCTCGGGGCCACCGGTCTCGGACGTCAACTGACGGCCTTCCTCAACGATCTCGGGCTGGGGCCTTACGGCATGCTGCTCGTGATCATCCTGATGTACATCGTCCTCGGCTTCTTCATCGAAACCCTGGCGCTGATGATCGCGACAATCCCGATCGTCGTTCCGATCATTGCTGACCTTGGCTTCGACAAGGTCTGGTTCGGCATCCTGATGATCGTCCTGATCGAGATGGCGCTGATCACGCCGCCGGTCGGGCTGAACCTCTACGTCGTGCAGGGCGCGCGCAAGAACGGCAGGCTGAGCGAGGTGATGATCGGCGTCATCCCCTTCGTCTTCGTCATGCTGCTGATGGTGGCACTGCTCGTCGCCTTCCCGCGCATCGCCCTCTTCTTTGCCCCGGCCTGACCGCACTCATTCAATCTTACGGAATCACACATGACACACGAAATCGAATTCGACATCGCGGGCCACGGCAAGGCCACGATCAGCATCGACCGCGGCATCATTGCTGGCTGGACAGGACGCAATGCCGACGCCGTCAATCACCACATCGCGGAACTGCAGGAGATCGGTGTCCCGCCGCCGAGCACGGTCCCCCTCTTCTACCGCGTCTCTGCCAGCCTGTTCACCACCGACGAGATCATCGAGACGGTGGACGCGACCTCTTCGGGTGAAGCCGAGCCGGTTCTGGTCGATGACGGTACACGGCTTTACTTGGGGCTCGGCTCCGACCACACGGACCGCTCTCTGGAAACGCACTCCGTCGCCCTGTCGAAGCAGATCTGCGCCAAACCGGTCGCGCCCGTACTCTGGCCGTTCGAAGAGGTGGAAGGCCATCTCGATGAGATCCACATCCGCTCCTTCGTCCGAGACGATGCAAGCGCCGAGTGGGTCCCCTACCAGGACGGCAAGCTCGCCTCGATCCGCCCGCTGGGCGAACTGGTTGCCTCCTCGCCGGCGGCATCCGGTGCACTGCGCCTGAATGCCGGCACGGCCATGATGTGCGGCACATTCGCGGTCCTCTCGGGCGGCGTGCGCCCGTCCCGCTATTTCCGGATGGAAATGATCGACGACAGACTGGGCCGGACGATCAATCACTGCTACGAGATGATCGCCCTACCCGTCATTTCCTAAAGGCCCATCATGACAGATATTTCGCCGCTTCGCGCCGCTGCCGGACGCATCCGCTTTCGGGCGCAGGACCGCACGCGCCACGCCATCGATCGGGTGATGGCGCTGCCGCCCCAGCTGCTGGCCACGCTCTTCACGCGCTTCGACGCCGCGCGGATCATGGACGACGCCACAGCGCTCGATGCCGATGCGTCGCTCGGGAACCAGCCTCTGGCGGGCCTTCTCGTTTCCATCAAGGACCTGTTCGATGAGGCCGGCGTCACTACGAGCGCCGGATCGGCCATCCTTTCCGGCGCGCCGGCGGCACGTCAGGACGCCGAGGCCGTCCGGCGGCTGAAGGCTGCCGGCGCCATCGGCTTCGGACGCACGACCATGTCTGAATTTGCCTATTCCGGCGTCGGACTGAACCCCCATTTCGGCAATCCTCACAATGCTCTCGGCCCACATCGCATCACCGGCGGATCGACATCCGGTGGCGCCGTGACCGTTGCCCTCGGGCTGGCCGACGTGGCGCTCGGCTCCGATACCGGCGGCTCGGTCCGCATTCCCGCCGCCCTGAACGGCCTGTCGGGCTTCAAGCCCACCCAGGCATCCGTACCCCTGGACGGTGCATTTCCCCTCTCCCAGAGCTACGACAGCATCGGGCCGCTGGCGCACGCGATTGCACAATGCGCTGCCGTCTACGCCGTGCTGTCGCAAACCCAGCGGCCGACATCCGCCATGATCGACAAGCCGCGGATCGGTGTCGTGCGCGGCTTCCTGACCGAGGGGATCGATGAGCAGGTCGCCCGCGACTTCGAGGCCGCCCTGGAACGGCTCGCGGCCGGCGGATTCGACCTCGTCGACGCGGACCTTCCGATGCTGGAGGGTTTTGGCAACGTCAACCGCGTCCTGGTCGCGACCGAAGCGCATGCGATCCACAAGGACCGGCTCGACGCTCTGGAAACCGTCGGCGACCCGCGCGTCCTGAAACGCATCCGTGCGGCGGAAGGATTTGGCGCGTCCGAGGTTTCCGATGCTTTGGCCCAACGCAAGAGCGCCATCGAGGCCTTCGCGGCGATGAGCCGCGACTTCGATGCTTTTATCACGCCGACGGTTCCGACCGTTGCCCCGCTGATTGCCGACGTCGAGGCCGACTTCGACAGGCTCAATGCATTGATGCTGCGCAACCCGTCCACCGTGAACTTCCTCGACGGCTGTGCGGCAACGCTCCCCATGCACGGCAAGCAGCCACTTTCCACGGGGTTGATGCTGTTTGGCCCGGGTGGCGCCGATTGGCGGGTGCTGGGCCTCGCCGAACGGGCGCAAGCCGTTCTGGGCGCATGAACGACGCTGGCCAGTGGACGGATTTCCTGATCCGGATGTCGTCCACGGCCATTGTCGTCGTCTTCACCACCTGGATTGCCGCCCGGCTCGGTCCCCGGATCGGCGGCGTCCTGATCGGCCTGCCGATCGTGCTGGCACCCGGCTTTTTCTTCCTGCTGCGCGATCACGCGCCCGAGTTCGCAGGCTCCAGCGCCTCGGGCGCCCTCTATTCGCTCGCCGCCACGCAGATATTCCTCGGCGCATTCGTCGTGGCGTCCACCCGCCTTGGCGCCATACCGACCCTGGGCTGCGCCATTCTGGCCTGGGTCACCCTGGCCTTCCCCTTCGCCTTGCTCTCCCCTGATCCACTGATGGGGGCTGTCCTGTTCACTCTCGCCACGGTCCTCGCCCGCACGACCAGCCGCCGTTTTGTCCATACCGGCAGGCTTGCCCCTTCGCCGACCCGGTGGAGCCTGCTGATCCTGCGCGGCTTAGCTGCGGGAATGCTGGTGGGATGCGTGACCTTCGCGTCGTCCCGCCTCGGCGCCTCTCTCTCGGGAACGCTTCTGGCATTCCCGATCGGCTTTTGCGTCATCCTCCTGTCGCTGCAGCTTGACCAGGGCAGCGAGATGGCGGCCCAGACAGCCTATTCGGGTCTTGTCGGTGTCATCGGCCTTGCGGGCTTCTGTCTGGTTCTTGCCGTTGCAACTCGCCTCATGCCCCCATGGCCGGCATTTGCTGCCGCGCTATTAGCATCAGTCACCATCACCGCCGTCTTGACCGTGATGGCGCAGAGCAAACGAGCAGCGGATCGCTTGCATTGAGTATCCGCCGGTGAGCATTGTACGAACCTTGGTAGGTTGCGGGGCAAGAAGAGATGGTTGATTTCAAAGGCCTGGAAACCTTCCTCTGGGTGGTCGCCCTCGGCAGCTTCCGAGGCGCGGCGCAGAAGCTCAACACCACCCAGCCCGCCATCTCGCACCGGATCGCACAGCTCGAGACCGAACTGGGCTTCAAGCTGCTGACGCGCGAGACCCGCAACATCACCCCCACGGCGCGTGGCCGCCAGGTGCTGGGCTACGCCGAGAAGATGATCGGCATGCGCGCCGAGATGCTGGCGGCACTGCGCGATGTCTCGGCAATCCGCGGCATCATCCGCCTGGGCGTGGCCGAGACGATCGTTCACACCTGGCTGCCCGATTTCATCAAGGAAGTGAACCGCTGCTATCCGCATCTGTCGGTCGAGATCGAGGTCGACATTTCGCCCTCGCTGCGCACGCGGCTGCTGGCACAGGAGATCGACATCGCCTTCCTGCTGGGCCCGCTCACCGCGCCGCTGCTGCGCAATCGCCTGCTCTGCGAATACGCGGTGGGTTTCGTGGCGAGCCCGGCCTTGAAGGTGCCGAACCCCGCCAATGTGCATCAGCTCGCGGAGTTTCCGATCATCACCTTTGCCCGCAAGACGCAGCCCTATGAACTGGTGAAATCCCTGTTCAACAGGCCCGACCTGCCGGCCATCAAGCTGCACGCGAGCGCCTCCATGGCCACCGTCGTTCACCTTGCCCTGGAGGGCATCGGCATCGCCGTCATTCCCTATCGGCTGGTGAAGGAGGAACTGGAGACCGGCCGGCTGGAACTCATCCGCTCGGATGCCCGGATGCCGCAGCTGTCGTTCTGCGCAAGCTGGCTCGAGTCCCCGGATACGCTCGCCGTGGAGCTGGTCGTCGATATCGCAGCCCGGGTTGCCGAGACCCGGGGGCCGCCGAGCCAATGAACGTCTGCCGACGCGCGTCGATATCCAAACGTGTGTTACGGAAGCAACGACGAGGTGGTCAGATGCAGGAATGTTCTCCTTGTCTGAGTGGCGAGGCGTTGCCACCTGCACGAGGTGGGATGGAACTGAAGTTGCCAGTTCGTCTTTTGTGCAAGCACCTGATAGAGCAATAGACAAGTCGAGTATGACGGTCGGACGTTATCTTCCGGATTTGCGACATGAACCGGAACTGGAGAGAATCCATGGGTTGGAAGACGCCAAAGTTTGAGTATGTGAACGGCTATCGGGTCGTTGAAATCGATGGGCCTGCCTTCGTGGTTTACGACGGCGACCGTCAGATGGGGGATCATTTTCCCTATTCCGGCGAGGCTGCTGCTTACGCAAATTCTCTGCCCAAGCGACAGGCCAACTAAACGAGATGCGAAGAAGACTTTGACGAACGCACCTCCCTCCTCGACACTGGAAACGCTTGGCTGGTCGGCCTTTTTCGCCGATCAGGTCACGCCGACCGAAGCGGAACTCCACCCCACGCGCGTCGCATCGGTTCACCGGGCACGCATCGAAGGGATCGGTGTGACAGGGCCCATCAAGCTGGAACTCCCGGCCAATGCCAACACGGCAGATTTCGCAGTGGGTGACTGGGTGCTTGCCGATCCCCGTTCCGACATGCTCGTCCGCCGGCTGGACCGAAAAACCGTGTTTCAGCGTCGGCCGGAGCTCGGGCGGGCTCAGCAACTCGTTGCTGCCAACATCGATACATTGTTGATCGTGACCTCGTGCAACGCCGATTTCAATACCGAGCGGCTTGAACGTTACCTGATCATGGCCAACCAGACAGGAACCAATCCGGTCATCGTGTTGACGAAGGCTGACACCGTGGGCGACGTTGGCTCGTTCCTGGCTCAGGCCGGAGCTTTGCAACGGGACCTGCCCGTTGTTGCCCTGAACGGCCGCTCTGGCGATGCAAGATCTGTGCTGGCGTCCTGGTGCGGCATGGGCCAGACGGTCGCCCTGGTGGGATCCTCCGGGGTTGGCAAGTCGACGCTGGTGAACACGCTGACCGGGGCCGCATCCGATGCCGAGCAGAAAACTGGGGCTATTCGCGAGCATGACGCGCAGGGCCGGCACACCACGACCGCCCGATCGCTGCACGCCATTCCGGGAGGCGGCTGGGTTATCGATACGCCGGGGATCAGAACGCTCTACGTCAGCGACGCCACCGACGGAATCGATACAGTGTTTGCCGACATCATTGAACTGGCGCCGCTTTGCCGGTTCCGCGATTGTACCCATGCGCATGAACCGGGTTGCGCCGTTCAGGCAGCCGTCCGGGACGGCACCGTGCCAGGTGACCGCGTTGAGCGTTGGCGAAGCCTGCTTGCTGAAAACCGTGACAGAACTCCCGTCGTCAGCGGAGCACGCGGCAACAAGACAGTTCGCAAGAAGAAGTACTGAACTGCTGGTCGGTCGTGGTCCCGCTCATCGCAGGCCATCGCTCGTTTTCGAAGCGAGACCATCACCAGTTCGTAAACGACCCGTCGGTGCGGCGCAGATGCGGCGGTTCGGAGTATTCGAATGGCATTTGCTGCAGCTGCGCTTCGTCGACTTCGATTCCCAGTCCCGGCGCGTCCGGCACCACATAGAAGGCGCCGTCCATCTCGATCTGGCCGGGGAACAGCGTCGTGTTGTCGAAGCCCCAATGCTGTTCGGCAGGGCTCTGACGGCATTCGAGCCAGGCAAAGTTGGCAACCGCGGCGGCGAGATGAACGGATGCGGCGGTGCAGACCGGACCGAGCGGGTTGTGCGGCATGAGGTCGATGTAATGCGCCTCGCACCAGCCAGCAACCTTCATCGCCTCGGTGAAGCCGCCGACATTGCAGATGTCGATCCGGCAGAACTGCATGATGTCGCGCTCCACATACGGCAGGAACTGCCATTTGGAGGAGAATTCCTCGCCGATCGCAAAGGGCACATCGGTCATCCTGCGCAGTGCCTCATAGGCGGAGGGCGTCTCGTCGCGGATCGCCTCCTCGAGGAAATCGATCGTGCCCTGCGGCATCTTCTGGCAGAAGGACGCCGCTTCCGCCACGCTTAAGCGATGATGATACTCGACACCGAGCGTCATCGCATGGCCGACCTCCGCGCGGGCCCGGGTGACCCATTCGGCGGTGCGCGCGATGGATTCCCGTGGCTCGAAACGCTCGCTGTTTTCCTGTCCGTCGGCAATGAAGCGCACGCAGTTCCAGCCGGATTCCTTCAAGAGCACCGTCTGCTCGATCATCGCCTCGCCGGGGTCGGCCGAGGTGGTGGCAAACGCCGGCACCAGGTCGCGCTGCTTGCCGCCGAGCAGCTGGTAGACCGGCACGCCGAGCGCCTTGCCCTTGATGTCATGAAAGGCGATGTCGAGCGCAGCGATAGCCGCAGTCAGCACCCGGCCACCCTCGAAATACTGGCTGCGATACATCTCCTGCCACAGCGCCCCGCAGCGCATCGGATCCCGGCCCAGCAGAAAATGCGCATAGTGATCGAGCGCCCCCGCCACCGCCTTCTCGCGATAGGAAAGGCCAGACTCCCCCCAGCCGTGGATGCCGCTGTCGGTCTCCACCTTGACGACGAGCTGATTGCGCACGCCGACTCTGGCGATAAACGGCTTGATGGCGGTGATTTTCATGATGATGTCGAAGCCCGTCTGCCGCAGCGGTAAAAGGTCAGAGCGCCAGCCCACTGGCGCGGTCGAACACATGCACCTGTTCGGCGGCGATCGCCGCTTCGAAGGGCGCGCCGTAGCGGGCCGGAAAGGCGCCGTCGACGACCGCGGTCACAGCCTCGCCGGCGAGCATGAAGACGACATGGGTCTGCGCCCCGGTCGGCTCGACCACAAGCGTCTGGCCGCCGACGACGCTGTTGCTGTCTGAAGCACCCGGCACGATATGTTCAGGACGAAGGCCGAGCTTCACCGCCTGCCCGCGCTTGACCGCAGAGGAAGGGTCGAGCCGGATCACCGTGCCGTCGGTCAGCCGTGCCGCGGGCCCGCCCGCGTCGGCATCCACGTCGGCGTCGAGGAAATTCATGGCCGGCGAGCCGATGAAGCCGGCGACGAAGATGTTGACCGGTGCGCGGTAGAGGTCGAGCGGCGTTCCCACCTGCTCGATCCGGCCGCCGTTGAGGACGACGATCCGGTCGGCCAGCGTCATCGCCTCGATCTGGTCGTGGGTGACGTAGACGGAGGTAGTGCCGACCTTGTGGTGCAGCGTCTTGATTTCGGTACGCATCTGCACCCGAAGCTTGGCGTCGAGGTTGGAGAGCGGCTCGTCGAACAGGAAGACGGCCGGATCGCGCACCACCGCACGGCCCATGGCGACCCGCTGGCGCTGGCCGCCCGACAGCTGGCTCGGCTTGCGGTCGAGGAGTTCGTCGAGCGCCAGCATGCGTGCCGCCTCTCCCACCCGGCGCTCGATGTCCGGCTTGGAGACGCCGGAAAGCTTCAGGTTGAAGCCCATGTTTTCGGCCACCGTCATATGCGGATAGAGCGCATAGGACTGGAACACCATGGCAATGTTGCGCTCGCGCGGGGTGAGCGCGTTGACCACCGTGCCGCCGATGAAGATCTCGCCGTCGCTGATCTCCTCCAGCCCGGCGATCATCCGCAGCAAGGTCGACTTGCCGCAGCCCGACGGCCCGACCAGCGCGATAAACTCGCCGTCGTCGATTGCCAGCGACACCCCGTGGATCACCTCCACAGCGCCATAGGCCTTGCGGACGTCTCTCAGTTCGACAGATGCCATGTCATTCTCCGTATCACGACTTGACTGCGCCAGCCGTCAGGCCTGCGATGATGTGTTTCTGGGCGAGGAAGAAGACGATGACCGTCGGCAGGATGGTCAGCGTGATGAAGGCGAGCACCAGCTGCCATTCGGTGCCGAACTCGCCGCGATAGACCATGATGCCGAGCGGCCAGGGATATTTGGTCTCGGTGTTGAGCATGATCAGCGGCAGGATATAGCTGTTCCAGCTGTTGACGAAGGTGACGATGCTGACGGTGGCCACGATCGGCCGCGACAGCGGCAGCGATACGTACCAGAAGAAGCGGATGTAGCCACAGCCGTCGACAAAGGCCGCCTGGAACAGCTCCTCCGGCAGGTTGCGGAAGTAGTTGCGGAACAGCAGGATGCTCATCCCGAGCCCGAAGGCCACCTGCGGCAGGATCACGCCCCAATAGGAATCGAGCAGTCCGAGATCGCGGATGCGGATGAACAGCGGCAGGATCGCGGTCGCCACCGGAAAC
>JBKBXP010000059.1:0-14450 GCA_046314035.1 Pseudorhizobium sp.
GCCATCGGGGCCGACATTGGCGGAGCAATGCATCGGCATGACGTGCTTTGCCGGCAGCAGGTAGTTCAGAACCGTAAAGACGGACTTCTTGTTCTCGCCGGCGTAGGAGGTGCCGCCGATCAGCACGATGCCGCGCGCCAGGTCGCAGGCGATCACCGTCTCGGTGCGGCAGCCATGACGCGCTGGGTCGGCCTTGAAGCTCGGCAGGTTGATGATCGTCAGCTTCTGCGAGAAGGTCTCGAGTGCCGCCCGGCTCGGGCGAATCAGAAGGTTGCGGATGAACAAGGCGTGCCAGGCGAGTTCGGTCACGACACGCGTCGGCAGCGCATTCTCCGGATCGGCACCCCCGACCAGATCCTGGACATAGAGCGTCTTGCCGGCCGCATGCGCCAGCATGTCCTTGTGGAGGACGTCGAAACGCTCCGGTGTCATCGGCTTGTTGTTGTCCCACCAGATGACATCTTCCGTGGTGTCGTCACGGACGACGAACTTGTCCTTGGGGGAACGACCGGTGTGCTGGCCGGTCACCGCGCGCAGGGCGCCATCTGCCGTCAGTTCGGCCTCCCGGTTGCGGATGGCCTCCTCGTAAAGCTCCGTCTCGGAGAAGTTGTAATTGACGCGGGCGACCTCGGCGAAACCGATGGTCGAAATCCCGTTGGACGGATTGTATAGTCCAAGCTCTTGCATCTACGCCTTCCTTCCGTGACGTTTGTATGTCGCACCCACTAGCTTCCACCGACGCAAAGGGCAATAGGGCAAAGGTCAATAGTGCAATGATATCAATATATTAATCGATTTAAAAAAATATATTCCTATTTAAATCGGTTTAATGTCTTTTTTAGTCTGCGGTCCGAACCAGTGGGAGACGGCTGCGTTGACATTGTATTCGGCGGCACAACCTCTATCTTTGCCACAATTTGTTCCACCTTTATACTCACAACGCGCCTCGGCATTCGCCGGACCTGGCTGGGGACACTCCAGGAGATGCGCAAAGATGGTGATGGAGACGGAGAGTATGCAGACAATCGCGCTCGTAGACGACGACCGCAACATTCTCACCTCGGTGTCGATCGCACTTGAGGCTGAAGGCTACAAGGTCGAGACCTACACCGATGGTGCGTCCGCACTGGACGGCCTCCTCGGGCGGCCGCCGCAACTGGCGATCTTCGACATCAAGATGCCGCGCATGGACGGCATGGAGCTCTTGCGGCGGCTGCGCCAGAAGTCCGACATCCCGGTGATCTTCCTGACATCCAAGGATGAGGAGATCGACGAGTTGTTCGGCCTGAAGATGGGTGCCGACGATTTCATCACCAAGCCGTTCTCGCAGCGCTTGCTGGTGGAGCGCGTCAAGGCGATCCTGAGACGGGCCAGTGCGCGGGAAACCCAGGGATCCGGTGCCGGTGCCAAGACGGCTACCGATGCACAGCAGGCCCGTACCCTGGAGCGGGGGCTCTTGGCGATGGACCAGGAGCGGCATACCTGCACCTGGAAGGGCGAGCCCGTGACGCTGACCGTGACGGAGTTCCTGATCCTCCATTCGCTCGCCCAGCGGCCCGGCGTGGTCAAGAGCCGTGACGCACTGATGGATGCCGCCTACGACGAGCAGGTCTATGTGGACGACCGCACGATCGACAGCCACATCAAGCGCCTGCGCAAGAAATTCAAGATGGTTGACGGCGACTTCGATATGATCGAAACGCTCTACGGGGTCGGCTACCGCTTCCGGGAAGCCGCTTAAGGCGGGTCGGCACGGCCGACGGGAGGGCGCTCGTGACAGCGCACGGCCGGTCCTGCGAAAGGACTACTGGTGGCAGATCGACTGCTCGAGGACGACATGGATGACGGAGTGGACGAGGACGGGCGGTCCAGGCCCGGGCGCGTCTGGTCCCACCCGTTCACGCTGATCCGCAGGGTATTCGGCCATGCGGTCTTCTCAAGCCTTACCCGCCGCATCCTGTTCTTCAACATCGCCGCAACCGTTGTTCTGGTGGGTGGCATCCTCTACCTCAACCAGTTCAGGGAGGGGCTGATCGACGCCCGTGTCGAAAGTCTCCTGACCCAGGGCGAGATCATCGCCGGGGCGATCTCGGCATCTGCCTCGGTGGATACCAACTCGATCACCATCGATCCGGAAAAGCTGCTCGAGTTGCAGGCCGGGCAGAGCATCACCCCTGTCCCGAACGACGAGGATCTGGATTTCCCCATCGATCCGGACCGTGTCGCACCGGTGCTACGGCGGTTGATTTCACCCACACGCACGCGCGCCCGGCTGTTCGACGCCGACGCCAACATGCTCCTCGATTCCCGCCATCTGTATTCGCGCGGCCAGGTGCTGCGCTACGACCTGCCGCCGGACAACAAGGAAACGACGAGCTGGAGCGACTGGTCCATCGGTCTCTTCAACCGGATGCTGCAGCAGCGCGACCTTCCCATCTACAAGGAGGCGCCGGGCGGGGACGGGTCCATCTATCCCGAAGTCATGAATGCGCTGACCGGCGTGCGCGGCGCCGTGGTCCGCATCACCGACCGGGGCGAGCTGATCGTTTCCGTCGCAGTTCCGGTTCAGCGGTTCCGTGCAGTGCTGGGTGTTCTCCTCCTGTCGACCCAGGCCGGCGACATCGACAAGATCGTTCACGCCGAGCGTCTCGCCATCATGCGGGTCTTCGGCGTCGCGACGCTGGTCAACATCCTGCTGTCGCTGCTTCTCTCCTCGACCATCGCCAATCCACTGCGCCGGCTGGCCGCCGCCGCCATCCGCGTGCGCCGCGGCGCCAAGCAGCGCGAGGAAATACCGGACTTTGCCTATCGTCAGGACGAGATCGGCAATCTGTCCATAGCGCTGCGCGAAATGACGAACGCGCTCTATGACCGGATCGATGCCATCGAGAGCTTCGCCGCCGACGTCAGCCACGAGCTGAAGAACCCACTCACCTCGCTGCGCAGTGCCGTCGAGACCCTGCCGCTGGCAAAGACGGAGGAATCGAAGCGGAGGCTGACGGAGATCATCTTCCACGACGTACGCCGTCTCGACCGCCTGATCAGCGACATTTCCGACGCCTCGCGGCTCGATGCCGAACTTGCCCGTTCGGATGCCGCACCGATCGACATGCAGGTCCTGCTCCGCAACATGGTCGATATTTCGCGCCAGATCCGCAGCGGACGCAAGGCGATGGAGATCGAACTCAGCATCGACGCCAAGCCGGGCGGCAAGGCCTCCTTCATCGTCAACGGCCACGATCTCCGGCTTGGCCAGATCGTCACCAATCTCATCGAGAACGCCCGATCCTTCGTCCCGGAACAAGGAGGGCGCATCCACATCCGCCTTTACCATTCCCGTGGCCGCATCAACGTTCAGGTGGACGACAACGGGCCCGGGATCCAGGCCGAAGACATCGACCGGATCTTCGAGCGCTTCTACACCGACCGGCCGGACGGGGAGAGTTTCGGCCAGAATTCGGGTCTCGGTCTCTCGATCAGCCGGCAGATCGCCGAAGCCCATGGCGGTACGCTGAAGGCCGAGAACATTGCCGGCCCGAACGCCGGCGAGGTGATCGGCGCACGGTTCGTCCTGTCCCTGCCGCCGGCGGGCCGCGCCGATGGCTGACCCCGTCAACGTCCATGCGACAGCGATCGTCGTGGGCGCGGCAGGCCTGCTGTTCGTGGGTCCTTCCGGCATCGGAAAATCCGCCATGGCGCTACAGTGCCTGGCGACGGCGAAACGAGCGGGATGGAATGCCGCGCTCGTTGCCGACGACCAGGTCTTCATTTCCCGGCGCGGCGATGAGCTGATTGCCACCCGGCCCGCCGCGATTGCCGACCTGATCGAGATTCGCGGCAGCGGAATTGCCAGGATCACGAGCATCCCGGAGGCGGCACTGCATCTGGCGGTGCTGCTGGTGGATCCCCGCACGGCCGAACGCCTGCCTCCGGTGGATCAGGCCTATTCCATTCCCGGACATGGTGCTCTACCTCAACTCCTGCTGATGAACGATCACAGGGAGCCGGTCGCGGCTATTGCGGCACTCGTTCCTCACATCGGTATACCGACGACGTTGTGAGGAAAAACACCGAGTTTTTAACTTGCACTTCAAATCTACATGGCGAAGATGGCGTCCCACCGCTGGACGGTCATTGTGCAATGCGACAAGGGCTGCAAGTTTCCATAGCAGGGGGAGTTCATGATCGGAGTAGTGCTTGTCACTCATGGCAAGCTGGCTGAAGAGTTCCGACATGCCGTCGAGCATGTCGTCGGACCTCAAAGATTCATCGAAACGGTCTCCATCGGCCCGGAAGATGACATGGACCAGCGGCGCCAGGATATCGTCGATGCGGTGGCCCGTGCCGACGACGGCCATGGAGTCATCATCCTCACCGACATGTTCGGTGGCACGCCATCCAACCTGTCGATCTCGGTGATGGCGAGCGGACGCGTGGAAGTCATTGCCGGCGTCAATCTGCCGATGCTGATCAAGCTTGCCGGCGTGCGCGGCGACAACGATATGGATAGAGCGCTTGCTGAGGCATCCGACGCCGGGCGCAAATACATCAACGTCGCCAGCCGCGTTCTCAGCGGCAAGTAAACGAAAGTCCCATGCAGCCCGACACCCGCGAACTCCTCATCATCAACAAGCGTGGTCTCCACGCGCGTGCTTCCGCGAAATTCGTCCAGACGGTCGGCCGCTTCGATGCGGCAGTGACAGTCAGCCGGGACGGCATGACGGTCGGCGGCATGTCGATCATGGGACTGATGATGCTGGCCGCCAGCCCCGGATGCAGCGTCGAGGTCAGCGCCACCGGCCTGCAAGCGGCAGAAGCCCTGGATGCCTTGGAGCAGCTGATCGCCGACCGGTTCGGCGAAGAGGCTTAACCCTTCAGACATAAAGATATAAACACTTCTTTATGTCCCGTTGCGTCACATGGTCAAGACTGATAAACCGGCCCTCGAAATACGATGGGCGGTGCTGATGACTGGCACCGGCAACTTCAAGCTGGAGAGCTTCATGAGCACTGAACACGACTACATCGTCGCCGATATCGGACTTGCAGCCTACGGTCGCAAGGAACTCGACATTGCCGAGACGGAAATGCCGGGCCTGATGGCATGTCGCGAGGAATTCGGCGAGAGCAAGCCCTTGAAGGGCGCCCGGATCTCCGGCTCCCTGCACATGACCATTCAGACGGCCGTGCTGATCGAGACGCTGAAGGAACTCGGCGCCGACATCCGCTGGGCCTCCTGCAACATCTTCTCGACGCAGGACCATGCGGCAGCCGCGATCGCCGAAAGCGGCATCCCCGTATTTGCGGTCAAGGGTGAAAGCCTCACGGAATACTGGGAATACACCGACAAGATCTTCCAGTGGTCCGATGGTGGCGTCACCAACATGATCCTCGATGATGGCGGCGACGCAACGATGTACATCCTGCTCGGCGCACGTGCCGAAGCCGGTGAAGACGTGCTCATCAACCCGAGCTCGGAAGAAGAAGAGATCCTGTTCGCGCAGATCAAGAAGCGTCTGGAAGCCTCCCCCGGCTGGTTTACGAAGCAGCGCGACGCCATCAAGGGCGTGACCGAAGAAACGACCACCGGCGTTCACCGCCTCTATGAGCTCAGCAAGAAGGGCCTGCTGCCCTTCCCGGCGATCAACGTCAACGACAGCGTGACCAAGTCGAAGTTCGACAACAAGTACGGCTGCAAGGAATCGCTGGTCGACGGCATCCGCCGCGGCACAGACGTGATGATGGCCGGCAAGGTGGCCGTGGTCTGCGGCTATGGTGACGTCGGCAAGGGCTCGGCAGCATCGCTGGCCGGCGCTGGTGCGCGGGTGAAGGTCACGGAAGTCGATCCGATCTGCGCGCTGCAGGCCGCCATGGACGGTTTTGAAGTCGTCGTGCTCGAGGATGTCATCGACAGCGCCGACATCTTCATCACCACGACGGGCAACAAGGATGTCATACGTCTCGACCACATGCGCGCCATGAAGGACATGGCGATCGTCGGCAACATCGGTCATTTCGACAACGAGATCCAGGTTGCAGCCCTCAAGAACCTCAAGTGGACCAACGTCAAGCCACAGGTCGATATGGTCGAGTTCCCCAAGGGCAACCGCATCATCCTTCTGTCGGAAGGCCGCCTGCTGAACCTCGGCAATGCCACCGGCCATCCATCCTTCGTGATGTCCGCCTCGTTCACCAACCAGGTGCTGGCGCAGATCGAACTGTTCACGAAACAGAACGAGTACAAGAACGACGTCTACATCCTGCCGAAGCACCTCGATGAGAAGGTCGCGCGCCTTCACCTCGCCAAGCTCGGCGTGAAGCTGACGGAGCTCTCCGACGAGCAGGCCGGCTACATCGGCGTGTCCAAGACCGGACCGTTCAAGGCTGACCACTACAGGTACTAAATCTCAATCCGATATCCACAAGATATTGATAATCGCGGCCTTGACGAGGCCGCGATTTCTTTTTTCCGTCTCGGCCTTCCCGACGATTCCCTAAGCAAGTACTCTGTCAGACATCGAATCGCACCTGCTTCGGGCAAGGGCGATGTGGGATGTCTTGTCGAAGATGCGGCAAAAAGACGAGGACAGACCGGGGATGTCGGTGAACGAAAAGAACCTCCTTCAGGAGGCAAATTCCTGTGGCGGCGAAAGCGGCGGGAATCGTGCCTCGCTGGTCTCCGGCAAGCGCAACCGGCTGCGCTCACGCCTTGCCGTCCGGGCACTCCTGGCCGGCAGTGCCCTTGCCTCGTGCGCCACGAGCGTCCTGGCGCAGGATGCAGGCCCTGTGGCCGCCAAGCTGTTCACCTCCACCGAAGTCGTTGTCTCCTCGCTGGTTGTCGGCGCTCTCGGCGCTGCACTCCTCTCGGTTCTCTGGCTGGTGCGCCAGCGCGGCAACATGGAGACGGAAACACAGGAAATGCGCAGCGCGCTGACCGATGCCCGCCAGCAGATTTCCAAATACGAGGCGCTGATCGCCGACAAGAACCGGCGGATCGTCATCTGGGACGGCGCCAACTCGAACCCGGAATTCCTGGGCCAGCTGCCGGTCGAGACCGGAGCGCCGCAACAGGACCGTGAATTTCTCGCCTTCGGCCGCTGGCTGCGGCCAACCTCGGCAGGCGAGCTGGAAAAAGCCATCGAGACGCTGCGCAGCGATGCGCACAGCTTCGACATGGTGGTCGAGACGAACCGCGACGAGATCCTCGAAGTACAGGGACGGGTTTCAGGCGGCCGGGCATTCGTCCGCTTCATCGCCTTGAACAATCTGCGGGCAGAGCTGGCGGAGCTGAAGATCGAGCGCGAGCGACTGCAGGGCTCGATCACGCTGTTTCAGTCGCTCCTGGATGCCATCGAGCAGCCGGTCTGGCGTCGGGAAAACGACGGGCGTCTCGCCTGGGTCAATCATGCCTACAGCGATGCCGTGGATGCGCTCGCCCCGGCGCAGGCGATCGGCGAAGGCCGCGAATTCCTCGGCACCGTCGCCCGCGAGAAGATCCGCTCCGCCGTCACGCCCAGCTCACCCTATCACGACCGCGTGTCGACGGTGGTTCACGGCAACCGCACCATCTACGAAATCGTCGACGTGGTCGCCGCCAGCGGGTCGGCCGGAATGGCCATCGACGTGTCCGAAGCCGAGGCGGTTCGGGAAGAGCTGAAGCGCACCCTGCGCAGCCATGCCGAGACGCTCGACCATCTGGCGACACCGGTTGCCATCTTCGACCGCGATCGGCGCCTGCAGTTCTACAACCAGGCCTTCGTGGCGCTCTGGGGGCTCGACCTCTCCTTCCTGGATTCCCGGCCCGACAACAACGAACTCCTCGATCGTCTGCGTGGCGAAAACCGGCTGCCCGAGCCGCTCAACTGGCGGGTCTGGAAGGAAGAGGCGCTGTCGGTCTATCAGGCGCTCGACACCAAGACCGACCTCTGGCACCTGCCGAACGGGCAGACGTTGCGGGTGATCGCCACGGCGCATCCGCAAGGGGGTGCTACCTGGGTGTTCGAGAACCTCACCGAGCAGGTGGATCTGGAGACGCGCTACAACACGCTGGTGATGGTGCAGGGCGAGACGATCGACCACCTTTCCGAAGGTGTCGCCGTGTTCGGGCCGGACGGTCGCATCCGGCTGTCGAACCCGGCCTTCCGGGCGCTTTGGGGCATCACCGCCGAGCAGGCGAAGCCGGGTGTCCACATCCGTGCCATCGAGGAGGCCTGCGCGCCATCCTACGACCAGCCCGACGGCTGGCGACGCTTCGGCCAGATGCTGACGAATTGCGACGACGAGAGACCGTCGCTGCAGGGTACGCTGGAGCTCTTCTCCGGTCTGATCCTGGAGTATGCGGTCACGCCGCTGCCGAACGCGCAGACGATGCTGACCTTCGTCGACATGACCGCCAGCGCCCATGCGGAACGGGCCCTGATGGAGAAGAACGAGGCGCTGCGGCGCGCCGACGAGATCAAGAACGACTTCGTCCAGCATGTCTCCTACGAGCTGCGCTCGCCGCTGACCAATATCATCGGCTTCACCGATCTCCTGAAGACGCCCGGCGTCGGGCCGCTGAACGAGCGCCAGGCGGAATACATCGGCCACATTTCGACCTCGTCCTCGCTTCTACTGACCATCGTCAACGACATCCTGGACCTTGCGACCGTCGATGCCGGCATCATGCAGCTCAACTACGAGGAGATCAGCATCGATGATCTTCTCGACGATGTGGCGATGCAGATTTCCGACCGTCTGCAGGAAAACCAGATGACGCTCGAGATCACCGCGCCACAGGGGCTGGGCTCGATCGTCGCCGATCCGCAGCGGTTGAAGCAGATCCTCCTCAAGCTCCTGACCAATGCCACCAACTTCGCGCCGGAAGGCAGCACGATTACCCTCACCTGCCGGCGCGACAGGACCGACGTGTATTTCTCGGTCTCCGACAGCGGGCCGGGCATTCCTCAGGAGATGCTCAACTCCGTCTTCAACCGGTTCTCCTCGACGCCCCGCGGCGGCAAGCGAAGCGGCGCCGGCCTCGGCCTCTCGATCGTGGAAAGCTTCGTGCAGTTGCACAACGGCGAGGTGAGGATCGAGAGCCGCCCCGGTGCCGGCACCACCGTCAGTTGCCGGATTCCCAGCGCCATGACGAACCGTACCATCGCCGCGGCCGAATGAACGACGCCACTCCGATCCTTGTCAGCCTGCCGGACGAAGCGGCCACCATCCGGCTCGGGGAGGATCTGGCGCTCGCCCTGCGTCCGGGCGACTGCCTGGCGCTTTCCGGCGACCTCGGAGCCGGAAAATCGACGCTCGCACGCGCGCTGCTGCGGGCGATCGCCGACGACGAGACGCTGGAGGTGCCCTCTCCGACCTTCACGCTGGTGCAGAGCTACGAGCTGCGCATTTCCGTCTCCCACTTCGACCTCTATCGCCTCGGGGACGCATCCGAACTGGACGAACTGGGGCTCGACGAAGCCCTGGCGTCCGGCATCTGTCTCGTCGAATGGCCAGAGATGGCGGAGGCTCTTCTGCGACGGGATCGCCTGACCCTGCGGCTCGGACACGAGGGCCACGGGCGGATAGCCCGTTTCGAGGGGCCGGGCGCCGCCTTGAAGCGCATCCGACGGTCACTCGACATCCGCAAGACGCTGGAGGGCTGGGGGTATCCGGCAGCCAGACGCCGCTACCTGACCGGCGACGCGTCGGTACGGGCCTATGAGACCATCCATCCTGCCGACGGATCCACCGCGATCCTGATGGACTGGCCGCGACAGCCGGAGGGACCGGCCGTGCTCGACGGCAAGCCCTACCCGAAGGTCGCGCATCTGGCCGAGGACGCCTCCCCCTTCATCGCCATTTCCGACTATCTCCGCGGCATCGGTCTTTCGGCGCCGGAGGTGTTTGAAGCCGATGTCGACGAGGGCATCCTGCTCCTCGAAGACCTCGGAACCGAGGGCGTTCTGGATGCCGAGGGGAAGCCGATCGCCGAGCGGTATCGCGAGAGCGTCGCCTGCCTTGCCTATCTTCATGAGCGACCGGCGCCGCGAGAGCTGCCGGCCGGTGCCGGACGTCTGCACCACATCCCCGACTTCGACCCCGTTGCCATGACCATGGAGGCCCGGCTGCTTGTCGATTGGCATCTGCTTTGGAAGCGCGGCAATCCTGCGTCCGAGGCCGAACGTCAGGACTATCACGATATCTGGCAGGCGCTGATCGCGGAGCTGAAGACGGCGGAGACGAACCTGCTGCTGCGGGATTTCCATTCGCCCAACATCATCTGGCGCGAGCACGAGCACGGCGTGCGGCGGGCCGGGCTCATCGATTTCCAGGACGCGATGATCGGGCCGACCGCCTATGACCTCGCCTCCATCGTCCAGGACGCCCGCGTCGATATTCCCGCGCCGCTCGCCGAGACGATGATGGCCGACTACCTGGCGCTTCGCCACGGCCAGGGTCCGTTCGACGAGGCGGCTTTCCTGAAGGCCTTCGCGATCATGTCGGCCCAGCGCAACTGCAAGCTCGCCGGGCTCTGGGTGCGGCTGATGCAGCGCGACGGCAAGCCGGGCTACATGAAGCACATGCCTCGCACGCTCTCCCATCTTGCGACGGCGCTGCAGCACGAGGTGCTGGCGCCTCTCAGGACGTGGTGCCGGACGGCGGGAATAGCGCTACCCGAATCAGGTGCCCTGCTTTAGAACGCATGGCATGAAGATCACCCAGGCCATGGTGCTGGCAGCGGGTCTTGGAACCCGCCTGCGACCGATCACCGACCGCATGCCGAAACCGCTGGTGCGCGTCGCCGGCAAGCCGATGATCGACTATGCGCTCGATGCGCTGGCTGCGGCGGGCGTGGATCATGCCGTCGTCAACGTCCATCATTTCGCCGACCAGATGGAGGCGCATCTCGCCGCCTATCCGGGACTTCAGATCCAGGTTTCGGACGAACGCGACCAGCTGATGGATTCCGGCGGTGGGCTGGTGAAGGGTCTGCGGCTGCTTCAACCCGGGCCGCTCTTCGTGATGAATGCCGATCTGTTCTGGGTCGGCGAACCTTCCGGACAGCCGACCAGCCTGCGGCGACTTGCCGATGCCTTCGATCCCGAGACGATGGACATGCTCCTCCTCTGCGTGCCGCTCGAGAAGACCACCGGTCACAACGGCAAGAGGGACTTCCAGATGGACGGCGCCGGAAGGCTCAGCCGTTATACGGACGGCGCGCAGCCGCTCGTCTATGCGGGGGCCATCGCCGTGCATTCGGCGCTGTGTGCCGATGCCCCCGAGACCCCGTTCAGCCTCAACCGCTATTTCGACCAGGCGATCGCGACGGGCCGGCTGTACGGGCTGATCCTCGACGGTCACTGGCTGACCGTGGGCACGCCGGAGGCGCTCGACGAGGCGGAGCAGGTGCTTGCCAGCCTTGCCGCCGGCGCCTGACGATGGATATGCGCCGCCAGAAACGCATCTTCACCATTCCGGCGGGAGCGCCCTTCCTCAAGACGCTGGCCGCAGCGCTTTGCGACGGTCGCCTGAGCGAAGGCTTCCGGCACGATCCCGCGGATCCGCTGTCTCTCGCCAATGTCACCATCTTCGTTCCGACACGGCGGTCGGCCCGCGTGCTGCGGTCGGAATTCGTCGATCTTCTCGGCGGCCGCTCTGCAATCTTGCCGGTGATCCGTCCGCTCGGCGAGACCGAGGACGACAGCGGCTATTTCGATCTCGCAGCGCCCGAGGAGATGGACCTCGCCATGCCCATCGGCGGGGTGGCGCGGCTGCTGGAGCTCGGCCGGCTGATTCTTGCCTGGCGAAACCGCCTGCCGCAGGTGGTGATCGACATCCATTCCGATTCGCCGCTGGTGGCGCCTGCCAGCCCGGCCGACGCCATCTGGCTTGCCCGCTCGCTGGCCGAACTGATCGATTCGGTGGAGACGGAAGAGCGGGACTGGGCCGACCTTGGCAATCTCGATACGGCCGAACACGCCCTCTGGTGGCAGCTGACGGCGGAATTCCTGTCGATCGCCAGCGCCTTCTGGCCGGCGCGGCTGGAAGAACTGCGGCGCTCCTCGCCCGCCCGTCACCAGGCGGCGCTGCTGCGAGGCGAGGCCCGGCGGATTGCGGAGCGGGAGCACAAGGGACCGGTCATCGTCGCCGGCTCTACCGGATCGGTGCCGGCTGCCGCCGATCTGATCGCAGCCATCTCCGGCCTGCCTCAGGGATCCATCGTTCTGCCCGGCCTCGACCTTCACATGCCGGACGACCAGTGGGCGACGATCAGCACGGAGGGCGTGGGCGGCAGGATCGATCCGTCGAGCCGCAGCCACCCGCAGTTCGGTTTGTCGCGCCTGTTGCGCAAGCTCGGCGTCGACCGCAGCGAAGTCGAATCGCTGGGCTCGCTTGCTCCCGATCTCGATCTTCGGGCGAAAACGCTGTCGCAGGCGCTGATCCCGGCGACTGCCACCGACCAATGGAGCCGCTGGCGCCAGGAGGTCGACCGGCAGGCGCTGCAGGAGGCCTTTGCCGACGTCGCCCTGATCGAAGCGGCCAACGAGCGTGAAGAGGCCGTGGCGATCGCCATCGCCCTTCGCCTGGCGCTCGAGACCCCCCGGGCGGATGGACGCGAATCACAGGCGGCGCTGATCACGCCAGACCGGACACTCGCCCGGCGGGTGACGGCCGAGCTGTCGCGCTTCGGCATCGTCGCCGACGACACGGCAGGCACCCCTCTTTCGGCGACGCCGCAGGGCACGCTGGTGCAACTGCTCCTGGAAGCGACGCTTCGGCCCGGCGATCCGGTGGCGATCACCTCGCTGCTCAAGCATCCGCTGCTGCGGCTCGGCATGGACCGGGAGCAGCTGCGCGAGGCCGCCGAGGCGTTGGAAATCCTCGCGTTGCGCGGCGGCCGCGGCGACATGGACATCTCCGCGCTGGAGCCGCTGCTGCACGAACAGCGGGCAGCCCAGACAACAGACCGTCATCCGCCGCAATGGCGGCTGGCACTTTCGGACGAGGCATTCGAGGCGGCGGAGAGGCTGGCGCAGCGCCTCGCTGCCGCCATCGAGCCTCTGGCGAGCGCCCTCCTGGCGCGGCGGGCCGATGGCCGGGGCATGACGGCGAAACTCGCCCTTTCCGACTGGGCGGGCCGCACCGGGCGTGCGCTGGAAGCGCTTTGCGCCGATGAGGTGGGCGATCTCTCGCCGCTCTGGTCGGGCGAGGCCGGCGAACGCCTGGCATCGCTGCTGGGAGAGGTGATCGAGACCGATGGACAGATGGAGGCGGACGGGCCGCAATGGATCGATATCGTCCAGGCGCTGGCAACCGGCGAAGCGGTCAAGCCGCGGTCCCTCAGCCATCCCCGCGTCTTCATCTTCGGGACGCTCGAGGCACGGCTGCAAAGCGTCGACACGATGATTCTCGGCGGCCTGAACGAGGGTTCCTGGCCGGGGCAGACGATCAACAACCCCTTCCTGTCGCGGACAATGAAGACGGAGATGGGGCTCGAACCGCCCGAGCGGCGGATCGGGCAGCTGGCGCATGATTTCGAGATGGCGAACGGCACCCGGCAGCTGATCTATTCGAGATCGCTGCGGCAGGGATCGACCCCCACTGTCGCATCGCGGTGGCTGCAACGGCTGCTGGCGCTCTGCGGCGACGATCTCGCCGGCAATCTGCGGGCCCGGGGCAATCGGTATCGTCAATGGGCAAGCGCGATCGATGTGGGGGACAACCAGAGCCCGGCGAAGCGTCCCTCCCCCAAGCCTCCGGCGGATCTGCAGCCCACGAAATATTCCTTCAGCGAAGTCGCCCGGCTGCGGCGCGATCCCTATTCGATCTATGCCCGGCGGATCCTGCGGCTCGATCCGATCGCCGCGTTCAATGCGGATCCGGGAGCGGCCGATCGCGGCACGCTCTATCACGCCATCATCGACCGCTATACCCGCGAGGGCCACCGTCCTGGCACGCCGGTGTCGCTGGAGGCGATGCGGCGGATCATCGACGAGCTCTTCGAAGCCGAGCAGCTACCGGCGCATATCGACCGGGTCTGGCGGCCGCGGGTGGTCGAGGTGGGCAAGGCCTTCCTGCGCTGGGAGGTGCAGCGAGCGCCGGACATCAAGACCAGCTTCACCGAATGCGGCGCCGGCTGGGAGATCCCCGGCGCCGGCATCCGGCTGACCGGGATTGCCGACCGCATCGACATCAAGGGCTCGGGACTGGCAACCATCATCGACTACAAGACCGGCTCCAATCCGAGCCCGTCGCAGGCGCGCTCGCTTCTCGATCCGCAGCTTGCTCTTGAGGCTGCGGCGCTGCGCGCCGGCGCCTTCAAATCCGTGGGGGTTATCGAGCCGGACGAGCTGCTTTACGTGCGGCTGAAACCGGCCGAGCGTTTCAAACCCGAGCCGGTCAACAACGAGGCGGCCAAGAACGGCAAGTCTGCGCTCGAGCTCGGTGATGAGGCGGTCGAGCAGCTG
>JBKBXP010000060.1:0-14373 GCA_046314035.1 Pseudorhizobium sp.
CTTCTTTCGCACCGCGCCTCGGATGCCTCCAACAGTGGCTTAGACCGCGAGGCAACGTGTCATCTGCGGCAAATACAGTGATCCATCGCCAACGTCTGGGCGGCCAAGCTACAATGTCGAGATGTGCAGCCTGACGGAAAACGGATGTTGGCTGGAATGTAGTATCGTGTTGGCGCGAATGAATTTCCGCTTCATCTAACTAGCGTCCGCCAGCGCTCCGCCCATTTCCGGCCCCAAGACAGTTAGCCCCGCAATGCCAAGGGAAGGTCCGCTGTTAGCGAAACGCGATCAGACCCATCCCCACCACCCACCCACCTTGCGTCCCCTCCCACCCCCCGCCTACACTCCCGCCGCAACGAGAGCCCCCATCCATGTCCCATCCCGTCGAAACCCTGGTCCTCCGGCAGAAGCAGAGTGCCGTCGGGCGGCGGGGGGCGTTTGGGTTGGAGGAGCGGCGCAGTGCCCTGGCGCATCTGCGGCAGACCATCGAGCGGCGCGAGCGCGATATCGTCGCCGCCCTGATGCGCGATTTCGGCAAGCCGGAGCCGGAGGTGATTTTGACCGAGATCCTGCCGGTGCTGCAGGAGATCCGCCACACCGTGCGGCATCTGAAGGGCTGGATGCGCGAGCGGCGGGTGGCGCCGACGCTCTCCACGCTCGGCACCTCGGCGCGCATCCGTCCCGAGCCGCGCGGCGTCTGCCTGATCATTGCGCCCTGGAACTATCCCTTCAACCTGGCGCTTTCGCCGCTCGTCTCGGCGCTGGCGGCCGGCAACAGCGCGGTGGTGAAGCCCTCGGAGATGACGCCGGCCACCTCGCGGGTGATTGCCGAAATCATCGAGCAGACCTTTCCGGCCGATCTCGTGGCGGTCGTCGAGGGCGGGCGCGAGGTTGCGCAGCGGCTGCTCGAGCAGCCCTTCGACCATATCTTCTTCACCGGCAGCCCGGAGGTCGGCAAAGTGGTCATGGGGGCGGCGGCGAAACATCTGGCGTCGGTGACGCTGGAGCTCGGCGGCAAGTCGCCGACCATCGTCGGGCCGGGGGCGGACGTGGAGAAGGCGGCGCGCTGGATCGCCTTCGGAAAATTCGTCAACGCCGGGCAGACCTGCATCGCCCCCGACCACGTCTTCGTCCACGAAAGCGTCGAGGCCGGTTTCACCGCCGCCTTGCGCAAGACGATCCTGCGCGCCTATGGCGACAACCCCCGCGAGAGCCGCGATTATGCCCGCATCGTCAACGCCCATCACGCCGGGCGGCTGGGTGCGCTTGTGGCCGACGCGGTGGAGAAGGGCGCGCGCGTGAGTTTCGGCGGCGAGGCGGAGGGCAATTATCTGGCCCCGACGCTGATCGAGGCGATCACGCCGCAGATGCGCATCGACGAGGAGGAGATCTTTGGGCCGATCCTGCCGCTGATCCCCTACGACGGGCTGGACACGGTGATCGCCCGCATCAACGAGCGGCCGAAGCCGCTGGCGCTCTATGTCTTCGACCGGGAGCCGGGGTTTGCGCAGGATATCATCGCGCGCACCTCCTCGGGCGGCGTCGGCGTCAACCTCACGACGCTGCACTACAGCCACCCGGCGCTGCCCTTCGGCGGCGTCAATCATTCGGGGATCGGGGCCGCGCACGGGCACTACGGTTTTCGCGCCTTCAGCCACGAGAAGCCGATTTTGACGGAGCGCTGGTCGGCGGTGCCGATGCTGTTTCCGCCGTATACGCCGCGGGTCATGCGGCTGATCCGAATGGCACGGCGGTTTTTGGGGTAGGGGTTTCTTCAGGCGCAAGTCCGGACGCAAAACCGGTTCCCACTTTTGCTGGACATTGCTCTAGCGCGAAAACCGCTTGGCGCCCGCCACGCAGGCGATCACCGCGAGCGTCACGGCGAGCATGGCGGGGCTGACGGTCTCTCCGAGGAGGCTCGCGGCAAGCGTCAGGCCGAGGAAGGGCTGCAGCAGCTGCAGCTGGCCGACGCCGGCGATGCCGCCCTGGGCAAGCCCTTTGTACCAGAAGACAAAGCCGATCAGCATGCTGAAGACGGAGACATAGGCAAGGCCGAGCCAGGCGGACTGGCCGGCAGTCGTCAGTGTCTGTGGCCAGGTGGCAAGCATCACGAGAGCCATGGCCGGCAGCGACAGCACCAGCGCCCAGGAGATCACCTGCCAGCCGCCGAGGGTGCGCGACAGGCGCGCTCCTTCGGCGTAGCCGAGCCCGCAGACGAGGATGGCGGCGAGCATCAGCATGTCACCGGTGGGTGACGCCGTCAGCCCGTCCTTCAGCGCAAAGCCCGCGACCAGCGCGCTGCCGAGGCCCGAGAACAGCCAGAAGGCGGGCTTCGGGCGCTCGGCCCCGCGCAGCACGCCGAAGAGGGCGGTCGACAGCGGCAGGAGGCCGATGAAGACGATCGAATGGGAAGCCGTCACATGCGTCAGCGCCAGCGCGGTCAAGAGCGGGAAGCCGACGACGACGCCGAGCGCCACGGTCACAAGCGGCAGGAGATCGGGCCGCAATGGTCGCTTTTCGCGGAAGGCGAGGAGCAGCAGGCCGGCGAGGAGGGCGGCGATCACGGCCCGCGACCCCGTCAAAAACAGGGGGTCGAAATCGATGACCGCCGCCCGCGTCGCCGGCAGCGAGCCGCTGAAGATCAGCACCCCGAGAAACCCGTTGATCCATCCGCGCGTCACCTGGTCCATGCCGTTCTCATCCTTTTCCGGTTGGCGCGGACGATAGGTGGGAGACGATGGATTTCAAAGCGACAATACAGTACGGTTTCGCCGAACTGTCATGGTGCGGGGAGCAGTACGGATGGATCTGTCGACAAGGTCATCGCAGGACGGCGAGGGCGGAGAGCGGGGCCAGATGGAGCGGGTGATGGTGGCCATGCGCCGGCGCATCGCCGCCCGAGCCCTGCCGCCGGGCGCCAAACTGCCCTCCATCCGGGGGTGCGCGAAAACCATGGGCGTCTCGACCTCGACGGTGGCGGAGGCCTATGGGCGGCTGGTGGCGGAGGGTCTGATCCAGTCGCGGCCGGGCTCCGGCTTCACCGTCACGCGCGCGCCGCAGCCGCTGGCGCTGGCCGAGATCGGCCCGCGACTGGAGCGCGCCGTCGATCCGTTCTGGGTGTCGCGGCAGTCGCTGGAGGCGGGGCGGGCGGCGCTGAAGCCCGGCTGCGGCTGGCTGCCGCCCGACTGGATGCCGGAGCAGGACCTGCGGCGGGCGCTGCGCGAGGTCGCCCGCGCCGAGACGTCCGTGCTCACCGACTACGGCACGCCGCTCGGCCATGCGCCGCTGCGCCAGCTCCTGTCGCGGCGCTTGAGCGAGCAGGGCGTGGTGGCGCAGCCATCGCAGATCCTGCTGACGGAGAGCGGCACCCAGGCGATCGACATGCTGCTACGCCTGCTCGTCGAGCCCGGCGACACGGTGCTGGTGGACGACCCCTGCTACTTCAACTTCCTGGCGCTGCTGCGCGCCCACCGGGTCGAGATCGTCGGCGTGCCGATGACGCCCGCGGGTCCCGATGTCGAGGCCTTCGCCACCGTCGTCGCCACCCACCGGCCGCGGCTCTACATCACCAATGCGGCGATGCACAATCCGACCGGCGCGGTGCTATCGCCAGCGATCGCCCACCGGCTGCTGGCGCTCTGCGAGGCCGCCGATGTGACGGTGATCGAGGACGACATTTTTGGCGACTTCGAGGAGGAGGCGGCACCGAGGCTGGCGGCGCTGGACGGGCTGCAGCGGGTGATCCGGATCGGCAGCTTTTCCAAGACCCTGACGGCGGCGGCGCGCTGCGGCTATATCGCCGCCCGGCCCGAATGGATTGAGGCGCTCGTCGACCTGAAGATCGCCACCAGCTTCGGCGGCAGTCCGGTCGCGGCGGAGCTGACCCATGCGCTCCTCAAGGACGGCAGCTACCGCCGGCACCTGAACGGCCTGCGCGAACGGCTGGCGGGGGCAACGGCCGAGGTGCGGGCGCGGCTCGGGGTCCTCGGCATCCAGCCGTGGATCGAGCCGCGCGGCGGCCTCTTCCTCTGGTGCCCGCTGCCGGACGGCATCGACGCGGCGGCAGTCGCCCAACGGGCGATGGTGGAGGATGTCGTCCTGGCGCCAGGCAACGTCTTCAGCGTCTCGCAGACGGCCGGCGGGTGGATGCGCGTCAACGTCGCCCAATGCGGCGATCCGCGCGTGTTTTCGGTGCTGGAGCGGGCGATGGAGGGGGCGGCGACGGAAGGCTGAGCGGCCGGCTCAGGCCGACAGCAGGGGCGACGCCGCGAACGAAGGGCCCGGACGGTAGAGCGAGATCCAGGCTTCCAGCGCCTCGACCGGCATCGGCTGGCCGTAGAGATAGCCCTGCGCGAAGCGGCAGCCGAGCATGCGCAGCACCTCGGCGTCGGCGGCCGTCTCGACGCCCTCGACGACGATGTCCATGGAGAGCGCCCGGCCCATGCCGATCAGGGCGGCGACCAGCGCCTGGTTCTGACGGCTGCCAGCGATGCCGTTGACGAAGCTGCGGTCGATCTTCAGGCGGTCCACCTTCAGGCCGATCAGATAGGCGAGCGACGAATGCCCGACGCCGAAATCGTCCACGGCAAGGCCGAAACCGGCCTGCTCGAGGCGCGCCAGCTCGACCCCGGCGGTGGCCTGGTCGAGCGTTGCCTCCTCGGTGATCTCCACCTCCAGCTGCGCCGGCCGGATCCCGGCGGCCGCGACCACCTCTTCCAGCATGCGCGACACGGAATAGGCCGAGAACTCGTTCGGCGAGACGTTGATGGCGACGCTGAGGTCGGGAAGCCCGAGCGAAGGCAGGCGCCGGACAAGGGCGGCTGCCGCGGTCGCCACGTGGCGGGTCAGCTTTTCGGACGCGTGGATGGCCTTTGCCGCGATGACGATCTCCGGTGGCGCGACCGGCCCGATCTCGGGATGCGTCCAGCGGATCAGCGCCTCGCAGCCGATCACCGAGCCGTCGTTCAGGTCGACCTGCGGCTGGAAGAAGACGCGGACGTCGCCGGCCTCGATCGCCGCTTCCAGCGCGATCTCGATCTGCCTCTGGCGGTCGAGCTTCTGCTTGATCTCCGGGTTGAAGACGCAGATGCGGCGGCGGCCCTCCTCCTTGGCGGCGTAGAGGGCGATGTCAGCGAAGGCAAACAGGTCTTCGGCGCGGGTGGCGTGATCGGGAAGCAGCGCAAGGCCGATACTGGAGCCGGTGACGACCGGCCTGTCGCCGACCATCACCGGCGTGTTGCTGATCGCCAGGATCTCCGAGGCGACCCGCTCGGCCCGCTCCCGCGCGTCGGCGCCATGCAGAAGGATGGCGAATTCGTCGCCGCCCAGGCGCACGGCAAGGTCGGAGGCTTCGATGACGCTCGAGAGGCGCGCGGCAAAGGCGGAAAGAACAAGGTCGCCCGTGGCGTGGCCCATGGTGTCGTTGATGGACTTGAAGCGGTCAAGGTCGATGATCAGCAGTGCGGCCGGCTGGCCCCTGGACGAGCAGTCGTCGAGATGCCTGGCAAGCCCGCGGTTGAAGGCGGAACGATTGCCGAGCCCGGTCAGCGGATCCCGGTTGGCCAGGATCTCCAGCTTGTCGTTGGAGGTCTGGATGGCGGCATTGGCATCCGAGAGCGAGCGGGCCAGGGAAATCGCCCTCAGGCGATCGCTGTGGCTGGTGATGAAATTGGCCTCGCTCTTGCGGCTGCTGCGAAACATCATCACCATCAGCAGGGCAAGGTCGAAGGCGACGATGATCTCGATCGTCGATCCTGCCATCAGCAGCGACACGATCCCGGACGCCATCTGCGGCGCACCGAAGGCGATGGCGACTTTCGAATAGGCGGGGCTCTGAATCACAGCACCGGCGCAAATGCCGGCGATGATGAAGATGACATAGGCTTTCGCGGCATAATTGTCGCGGACAGCGTCGAGGAACGGGGAGGCGGCCCAGAGGCAGCCGCTGATGAAGGCGAACCCCGTAAGTACCTGCAGTGTCTGCCTGCCGTGAAGCTCGGCGAAGTCATAGCGGCGGATGACGGTGGAGATGCCCAGGCGAAGCGCGTTCAGCACGACGAGCGCGGCAAGCCACTGGAGCGCGTCAACCGACGGCGTGTGGATCCAGAGGATGGCAACGGTGGTCAGGGCAATGAGGCAGTTTGCCCAGAGGGACAGGGAGAGCGACGACAACACCGAAAGTGCCTGCGCCGTCGTGACCTTCGCCGCTATTGCATCTGTCTCATCGAGACGAATATCCGACATAGGGTTCCTACCCGCAGACGCTGTGCTCGCCTGCCTCGGGAGTTATATAGGATATCGCTCATAATTTAGGTTTAACGGAGCGGCCCGGATCCTAACGAACTAATCTTCCTCGGGTGGCACCGGCATGGAATGGCCGTCTTCATCGAGCGCCACCATGATGAAGGTCGCTGCGGTGACCATCTCGAGGGTGCGGTAGCGGGCGCGCTGCGCCCAGGCCTCCACCTGCAGCGCGATGGAACTGCGACCGACACGGGTGATCTCGGTGTAGACGTTCAGCGTGTCGCCGATCTTCACCGGCAGCCGGAAGGCCATCTCCTTGACGGCGGCCGTGACCACGCGCCCGCGGGCGCGCTCCGCGGCCCGAATGCCGCTGGCAAGGTCCATCTGCGACATCACCCAGCCGCCAAAGATATCGCCCGCCGGATTGGCGTCGGATGGCATGGCAAGGGTGCGAAGCGTGAGTTCGCCGGTCGGACGCGGAAGTTCGGTCATGGGGAATCCTTCCAGAGCAATTCCAGCAAAGTTTGATCCGGTGTTGCCGATCCGGATCGGAGGTTTCGGCGACGCCTCGGGATTACAGGCTCTCGAAGAGCTCCAGCATCTCCGACAACGACTCGTCGCACATGCTGGAGAGGTCAACATACACACGTTCGAAGGGGTCGCAATCGGCGGTGCCGGAGTGCGCCTGCTGCGTCCCCAGCAGCAAGATCGGCAGCAGATGCGAGGATGACTGCAACTTTAGTAGCATCTAACTCGCGTAAAGGGCGCAGGGTGATCTTTCACTACCCGGTAACTTTCGTCGGTTAAAATTGTTACATATTGTCACAATGGAGGGGACCCATGCAGCGTCTAACTATATCCGCGAGAATGTACTGCCTGATAGCGTTTTCACTGATCATCCTGGCCGGTGCCATGACGTTTAGCCTGTTTCAGAGCTATGCTTCGTCAGAACAGGAGCGCAAGGCCGGACTCGACTTCATGGACGACATCGCCGTCAGCGTGCTCAAGCAGTATCACGCCATGGAAACGGCAGGCACCATGACCCGCGAACAGGCGCAGGCCGAGGCGATGAAGGCGATAGGCGCCATGCGCTACGCCGAGGGCAGCGGCTATTTCTGGATCAACGACATGCGCCCCTTCATGGTGATGCATCCGATCAAGCCGGAGCTGAACGGCTCCGACCTCTCGCAGAACAAGGACCCGAACGGCAAATTCCTGTTCGTGGACTTCGTCAACACCGTCAAGGCCTCGGGAGAAGGCTTCGTCGACTACCATTGGCCAAAGCCCGGCGCCGAGCAGCCGGTCGAGAAGTACTCGCATGTCATCGGTTTCGAGCCCTGGGGCTGGATCGTCGGAACCGGCGTCTATACGGATGACCTGCACGCCATGTTCAACGACAATCTCAAGACCTATGCCGCCATGTTCGGTGCCGGTGCGCTCGTTCTGGTCGGCGGCGCCTTCGTCGTGATCCGCAGCGTCACCGTCCCGCTTGGCCACGTCAAGGGCGTGTTGCAGAGGATCGCGGAGGGCGAGCCGAATGTCGCGGTGCCCTGCACCAAGCAGAACAACGAGATGGGCGAAATGGCCCGTGGCCTTCTGGTCCTGCGCGATGCCGTCGAGGAGCGGCTGACGCTGCAGGCACGCGAAAGCGAGCAGCAGCGGGCGCTTTCGGAGGAACGCTCCAGCAACGAGCGGGCGCTTTCGGAAGCTACGGAGCGCCAGGGACGTGCCATGGCGGAACTGGGCCGTGCGCTAGCCTCACTGGCGCAGGGCGACCTTTCCGTCAGCGTCAGCGATCTTGGCGGCGACTACGCAACCATCCGCCAGGATTTCAACAATGCGGTGACTTCGCTGCGCCAGACGATCGTCTCGATCAGCGAGACGAGCCATGTGGTTCGCGACAGCGCCGCCGACATCAGCGGTGCCACCTCCAACCTGTCGCGCCGCACCGAGCAGCAGGCCGCATCGCTGGAGGAGACGGCGGCGGCGCTCGACGAGATCACCGCCACGGTCAGGACCGCATCGGAGCGGGCCAACGAGGCGCGCACCATGGTGGCGGAGACCAAGGACAGTGCCGGACGCTCCGGCGAGATCGTCCGCAATGCCGTCGACGCCATGGGCCGGATCGAAGATTCATCCAGCAAGATCAGCCAGATCATCTCGGTGATCGACGAGATCGCCTTCCAGACCAACCTGCTGGCGCTGAATGCCGGCGTCGAGGCGGCGCGTGCCGGTGAGGCGGGCCGCGGTTTTGCAGTCGTGGCGCAGGAGGTTCGCGAACTGGCGCAGCGTTCGGCCAATGCGGCAAAAGAGATCAAGACGCTGATCAGCAATTCGGGCCGTGAAGTGGAAAGCGGCGTTGCGTTGGTGCGCTCCACCGGCGAGGCTCTGGTGGAGATTGCCCACCTCGTCGAACGGGTCAATGCCCACGTGGAGACCATCGCCACGGCGTCCAGGGAACAGTCGACGGCGCTGCGGGAGATCAATGCCTCGGTCAACCAGATGGACCAGATGACCCAGCAGAACGCGGCCATGGTGGAGGAAACCACGGCAGCCAGCCAGACGCTCGCCGAGCAGAGCCTGCAGCTGCAGCACCTGCTTTCGGCCTTCCAGATAGAAGGCCAGGCGACCTCCGGTTTCCAGGGACACCAAGCCACCCGCGCCGCCTGAGACCATCCTCGCATGCTTCCAGGACCCGCCCGGCAAACCTGCCGGGCGGGTCTTTCTTTGACCCCTGTCAACATCGCCGGCGTTCACCGCTGCTAGCGTAGTTCCAGTGGCCACAGGAGCAGACGATGGCGAAGATCTTGATCATTCAGGGGCACCCGGACCAGGCAGAGAAGCATCTGTGCCACGCGCTCGGGGATGCCTATGCGGCGGGGGCTGAGCGAGCAGGGCACAGCGTCGAGCGGCTGGAGCTGTCGGAGATGGACATCCCGTTCCTGACCTCGCAGCGCGAGCAGGAGGAGGGCGTGGTCGAGCCGGCGATCGCCAAGGCGCAAACCATGCTTGCGGCGGCCGATCACCTCGTCTTCGTCTATCCGCTCTGGCTCGGCGAGATGCCGGCGCTGGTGAAGGCCTTCTTCGAGCAGGTGGCGCGTCCGGGCTTTGCCTATGACATCCACAAGCCGCCGTTGCGCAACGGGCTGCTGACCGGCAGATCCGCCCGGGTGATCATTACCATGGGCATGCCCGCCTGGTTCTACCGGGTCTACTACGGCAGCCACAGCCTGAAGGCGCTGAAGATCGGCATCCTCCATTTCATCGGCATCAAGCCGGTGCGGGCGACGCTGATCGGCATGGTGTCGGGCGGCCGCTTCAAGGGCGAGCCGTGGCTGGCGAAGATGGAAAAGCTCGGCGCTGCGGCCGCCTAGCCGCAAACATACCTTGATATGGTCACCTTTGCGAAAGCCTTCATTTACCTCGTTCGCATACGCTCGGCGAATGTGCCATTTCGGCACCGAGAGCGGCAACTGGTATGGCGTATGCTTCCCTTTCGCGGCGGGCCCTGGCTTCGCTGATGATCACGACGATGCTGGTGAGCTGCTCCGCCGAAGGGCTGGTGCCGCCCGCCGGCATCGACGGTGAGACAAGGGTGAGCGCCATCGGCCCGATGTCGCAGCCGCGGGTCTCGCAGCAGACCTACCAGGCGCCGACCGCTCCCGTTGCGCAGGCAAGCGGCTCCGGCTACAGCCAGCCTTATCCCACCATGAACGCGCCGATGCAGACGGCGCCCGTCCAGTCGGGCGAGCTGCCGATGATCGACAGCGAGGAGGCGCTCGCGCAGCCCGCATCCGGCGGCAATGTCCTGCGGGTCCCCGAGGAGGGCGTCGATATGGACGCCCAGTTCGGCTTCAACGATCCCGGCGCCGGCGGCGAGGTCATCGGTCTGGCGCAGGAGCAGGACGCGATGATCGCCGAGGGCGCGACCAGCCAGCCGGTGGTCGATGGCATCGGCACGGACAGCCCCGTCGCCTTCGGTCAATCTCCGGGCACCGTGCCTGCCGCGAACGACCAGATGATCATGATTCCGCCGAAGCGCCAGGGCGAGGGCGTACAGCCCGCCGGCGGCGGCAATCGGACGATGGTCTGGGCTGACCAGACGCCGGTGGTGGCGCCGACGCGCCTGCCGCCGGAGGAGCCGCAGCAGGTCGCCATGCTGGCGCCGAGCAATCCCGCGACGCAACGCGAGCCGATCCGGCCGCGCGCAGTGATGCCGCAATCGGAAGTGAGCTGCCGGGCCGATCTTCGCCGTCTCGGGGTCGAGTTCCGCGACATCCAGAGGATTGCCGACGGCCCGAGCTGCGGCATCGACTATCCCGTGCTGCTCAGCGGCTTTTCCGGCAACATCGACCTGAAGCCGGCCACCAAGCTCAACTGCCAGACGACGCTGGCGCTGGCGAAATGGGTGAAGTTCGAGCTCGCGCCATCGTCGCGCACCCGCTATCTCTCCGGTGTCAGGACGATCGAATCCATGGGTGGTTACTCCTGCCGGCGCATGAACAACAGCCGCCAGAAGCGCAACCCTATGTCGGAGCATGCCCGCGGCAATGCCATTGATCTCGGCCAGTTCGTGCTGAAGAACGGCAAGAAGATCGACGTGCGCAAGAAGAGCATTTTCGCCTTCCGCGAGCGCGGTCTGCTCAACACGGTGCGAGACGACAGCTGCAAGTACTTCCACACGGTGCTCGGCCCGGGCAGCAACAAGGAACACTGGAACCACTTCCACTTCGACCTGCGTTCGCGCAAGTCCGGTTCGCGGTTCTGTGACTAGATAGCCTGCGGCCAGGCTGCGGTACCGGGATGTGGTCGGGCCGACTTGTCTGACAACTGCCGAAGTGCCACAAGTCGCGCTCCCGCAGTCCATCCGCGGCCTTGCGGCCGCTTCAAGCGAGCCGTCATGCCCCCGATCACCGAAATCCTTCCCTTCGTCCTCGCCCTGGCTGCGGCCGGCGTCGTTGCCGGTCTGCTGGCCGGCATGTTCGGCATCGGTGGCGGGGCGATCCTGGTGCCGATCTTCTTCCACGTCTTTGGCCTCCTCGGCGTGCCGGAGGAGGTGCGCATGCACCTGGCGCTCGGGACCTCGCTGGCAATCATCGTGCCGACCTCGCTGCGCTCCTTCATGGCGCATCGGCAACGGGGTGTGGTGGACATGCAGCTCTTGAAGGGCTGGGCGATTGCCGTGCCGCTCGGCGCGCTGCTGGCGGCGGCCGTGGCGGCAAAGGCCTCGAGCACGGAGCTCCGGCTGATCTTTGCGATGATCGCGCTGTTGCTCGCTTTCCGGATGATCTTCAACCGCGCCAGCTGGCAGCTCGGAACGGATCTGCCGCGCAATCCCTTCAAGTTCCTGGTGGGTGTCGGGATCGGCATCCTGTCGGGGCTGATGGGGATTGGCGGCGGCGTGCTCAACAACACCTTCATGACCCTCTACGGCCGACCGATCCACCAGGCGGTGGCGACGTCTGCGGGCGTCGGCGTGCTGATCTCGCTGCCGGGACTGATCGGCTATCTCTGGGCCGGCTGGGGCGTGGCGGGGCTGCCGCCGTTTTCCACCGGCTACATCAACTGGCTGGCGGTCGCCCTGCTGATCCCGATCACGCTGCTGATGGCACCCTATGGCGCGCGGCTTGCGCATGCCATGAGCAAGCGGCAGCTGGAGATCGGCTTCGGGATCTTCCTGATCGTCGTCGCGGCGCAGTTCTTCCTCAGCGTCTACAGCTGATTAGCAGAGGCACATTCACGAAACACCCTCGGACGAAACACAGTGTTTTGATTACGGGGATGGTCTCGCCGCCGCCCGCACCTATATTGGCGACCTCATCCCCAAAGTCCTTGAAGGTCCCCCCTTGGCGCCCATTGTTTCCATTCGCAATCTCACCAAAGTCTACGGCAACGGCTTCCAGGCCCTCAAAGGCGTCGATCTCGACATCGAGGAGGGCGAGATCCTCGCGCTGCTCGGGCCGAATGGCGCCGGCAAGACGACGCTGATCTCGATCGTCTGCGGCCTCGTCAATCCGAGCGGCGGCCAGGTGCTGGTCGGCGGCAACGACGTGGTCAAGGACTTCCGCAAGACCCGGTCCATGATCGGGCTCGTGCCGCAGGAGCTGACGACCGACCAGTTCGAGACGGTCTGGAACACGGTCACCTTTTCGCGCGGCGTGCACGGCAAGAAGGCCGATCCGGCGCGCATCGAGGCGGTGCTGAAGGACCTGTCGCTCTGGGAGAAGCGCGACAACACGCTGCGCGAACTTTCCGGCGGCATGAAGCGCCGGGTGCTGATCGCCAAGGCGCTGGCGCACGACCCTCGCATCCTCTTCCTCGACGAACCGACGGCCGGCGTCGACGTGACGCTGCGGCGCGAAATGTGGCAGGTGGTCGAGAAGCTGCGCCAGGATGGCGTCACCATCATTCTCACCACCCACTATATCGAGGAGGCCGAGGAGATCGCCGACCGCGTCGGCGTCATCAACGGTGGCGAACTGCTGCTCGTCGAGGCCAAGACGGCCCTGATGAAGAAACTCGGCCGCAAGGAACTGCGTCTCGAGCTGACCGAACCCATGACCGCCCTGCCGGAGGCGCTCGCCGGCTACAGTGTCTCGCTGGCGGAGAACGGCGGCGCGTTGATCTACGAATACCAGGGCGAGGGGGAGCAGGGGCGCATCGCCACGCTGCTCGGCGCTCTCACGGCACAGGGAATTGAATTCCGCGATCTGTCGACGCGGCAGAGTTCGCTCGAGGACATCTTCGTCGAACTGGTGGAGAAAAGCGCATGAACTTCGAGGCCGTCAAAGCAATCTACCTCTTCGAAATGGCGCGCATGCGCCGCACGCTGCTGCAGAGTGTGGTTTCGCCGGTGATCACCACCTCGCTCTATTTCATCGTCTTCGGGACCGCGATCGGCTCGCGCATCGAGGAGATCGAAGGCATCTCCTACGGCGCCTTCATCACGCCGGGACTGATCATGCTGACGCTGCTGACGCAGTGCATCGCCAATGGCTCGATCGGGATCTATTTCCCAAAATTCACCGGCACGATCTACGAGATCCTATCGGCGCCGGTCGCCATGACCGAGATCCTGCTCGGCTATGTCGGCGCGGCGGCGAGCAAGGGGCTGATCATCGGGCTGATCATCCTCGGCACGGCCTCCTTCTTCGTCGACATCTCGATTGCGCATCCGGTGATGATGCTGGTCTTCCTGGTGCTGACGGCCATCACCTTCAGCCTCGCCGGCTTCATCATCGGCATCTGGGCGAAGAACTTCGAGCAGCTCAACATCATGCCGATGCTGGTGGTGCCGCCGCTCACCTTCCTCGGTGGCAGCTTCTACTCGATCGACATGCTGCCGCCCTTCTGGCAGACGGTCAGCCACTTCAACCCGGTGCTCTACCTGGTCAGCGGCTTCCGCTGGAGCTTCTACGAGATCGCCGACGTGAACCCGGTGATTAGCCTCGCCATGATCGGGCTCTTCCTGGTGGTCTGCCTTTCGGTGGTCGCCTGGATCTTCCGCACCGGCTACCGCCTGCGCAACTAGTGCCGGGCGCGAAGGCTGCGCGAACTGTCGGAAAGCGTACAGAGTACCCGCCCACGGGTTCTTGATGCTAAATTACAAATTCGCTAAATAACGAACATTACGTTCGCCGACGGCCCGATGAAGGGAGAGCATTGTGCTGCAAAAGATTCCAGCTTCCCGAACCCCCATCTTCATGCCCGAAGACGTGAGCGTCATGCGCGACGCCTTCCTGCGCATTTCGACCGAACGGACATCTGCGAACGGGCGCGGCAACGGCGAGGCGCTCGGCAAGGCAATCATCCGGCTCTACAACATGGGGCTGGTCGAGCCGAAGAAGCTGGCCGCCTTGGCCGCGATGCTGGCTGCGTCGAACGGCGTCTCCGGATCCGAGCCAACCGAGCGGTTGTGACGGGAGTGCGGACATGACCGCTGACATCAGGCGCCGCATCGTCGAGCGCGTCCTTGGCCGGTTCGAAGCTCGTGGCGTGCCCTTCGAAAGGGATCCGCACTTCTCGTCCCACATCGAAGACTGGATCGATGGTACCATCGACATGAGCGAGCTCAGAGCCAGATATCTCGAGCTGCTGCGGTCGCGCATCGCCGAGCGTCGCTCCGGAACG
>JBKBXP010000061.1:0-13958 GCA_046314035.1 Pseudorhizobium sp.
CTGGACGCCGCCTACGGTCCGGATCTCCTCTCCGCCTCCGAGCAGAACATGACGATCGCCGACATGATGACGCACCGGCTGGGAGGGCGCGCCGACTATGCGGACCGTGTCCGCCTCGGATCCATCGTGCTCATCGTCCGCGACCTCGACGAGCACGACAACATCCGCTCCGTCGGCGTCTCGCTGGAGCCAGTGGAGCCCGCCACCAAGCTTCCGCTCTTCATCAACATGCGCGAGATTGCGCATCGCGTGCGAGACGCACTGCGACGCTACCGTGGCAAGACCGTCACCAGTCCTGCGGCCAACACCGACCCCACGGATTGAACGCCGGACAGCGACGGAATTCGCCGCCCCGCCTTGCGCGGCAGAGCAGGAATAGTATGGTCCGCTTCCGACGCGAGGGCTCAGGTTTCGAGCCGAAATTCCAGCCGACGAGGACAATATCCATGCCCGCTTTCAAGACACTCGACGACCTCAACGATATCGCCGGAAAGCGCGTGCTGGTCCGCGTCGACCTGAACGTCCCGGTTTCGGAAGGCCGGGTGACGGACGCCACCCGCATCGAGCGCGTCGCTCCGACGATCCGCAAACTCAGCGACAAGCAGGCCAAGGTCATCCTGCTGGCGCATTTCGGCCGGCCGAAGGGCCAGCCGGTCGACGACATGTCGCTCTCGCTGATCGCGCCGGCCGTCGAGGAGGTCCTTGATCACGCCGTCCTGTTTGCTGCCGACTGCATCGGACCAGCTGCGGCAGAGGCCATCGCCCGGATGAACAACGGCGACATCCTGCTTCTGGAAAACACCCGCTTCCACAAGGGTGAGGAAAAGAACGATCCGGACTTCGCCGCGGCACTTGCGCAAAATGGCGACATCTACGTCAACGATGCGTTCTCCGCCGCCCACCGGGCCCATGCCTCCACCGAAGGCCTGGCCCGCCACCTGCCCGCCTATGCCGGCCGCACCATGCAGGAAGAGCTCGAGGCACTGGAGAAGGGCCTCGGCAACCCCACCCGTCCGGTTGTCGCCATCGTCGGCGGCGCCAAGGTCTCGACCAAGATCGACCTGCTGATGAACCTCGTCACCAAGGTCGACGCGCTGGTGATCGGCGGCGGCATGGCCAACACCTTCCTGGCGGCGCAAGGCATCGACGTCGGCAAGTCGCTTTGCGAGCACGACCTCGCCGACACCGCGCGCAAGATCATGGCGGAAGCGGAGACCACCGGCTGCACCATCGTCCTGCCGATCGACGGCGTCATCGCCCGGGAGTTCAAGGCAGGCGCCGCCAACGAGGTCGTTCCCATCAACGCCATCCCCGCCGATGCCATGATGCTGGACGTCGGCCCGAAATCCGTCGAGAAGATCAACGACTGGATCTCCAAGGCGCAGACGCTGGTGTGGAACGGCCCCCTCGGCGCCTTCGAGATCAAGCCCTTCGATGCCGCTACGGTTGCAGCCGCGCGCCACGCCGCCGGACGCACCCGCGCCGGCAAGCTGATTTCCGTTGCCGGCGGCGGCGATACCGTCTCGGCGCTGAACCACGCCGGAGCCGCGGATGATTTCACCTACATCTCGACTGCCGGAGGCGCCTTCCTGGAGTGGATGGAAGGCAAGGAACTGCCGGGCGTCGACGTGCTGCGACACGTGTAGCTGGGGTGAAGGCGCGGAAGCTAGGCACCGCCGCGCCTTCGTCAACGGCACTTAAACTATTTAGAAGTTTTAAACGATTGAAACGAATTCAATCGTTTCAGTGAGTTAGGGCAGCATTTACATCCCGCGTACATCTGTTATCCGCGATTGGAGCCCTCGGAAGACGCCAGACATCCGAGCGGCCTGAAGGCCTTGATCCTAGGATCGATGAGCCGGCTTGGCCGCTTGGCCTGGCACCAATGTGTTTGTGAGCGCGTACCGCGCCGTTACGAGGGATAGGAGCGAGATATGATGGACGCGAAGATGTTGGACAAGATCAGCTCGGCGCCGGGTTTCATTGCAGCGCTGGACCAGAGCGGCGGTTCAACACCTGGAGCCTTGCGTCTCTATGGCGTGTCCGAGTCCGACTACCAGGGCGACGAGGAGATGTTCCGCCTGATGCACGCCATGCGCGTCCGCATCATGAGCGCCCCCGCTTTCACGGGCGACAAGGTCGTCGGCGCCATCCTGTTCGAGCGGACCATGGACGGCGACGTCGAGGGTCAGCCCGTTCCGTCCTATCTCTGGGAAAAGCGCGGTGTCGTGCCTTTTCTCAAGGTCGACAAGGGCCTTGAGGCCGAGCAGAACGGCGTTCAGGTGATGAAGCCCATGCCCGAGCTCGACGCCCTCCTGATCCGCGGCCGCGAGAAGGGGATCTTCGGGACCAAGATGCGCTCCGTGATCGCGTCCGCCGACAAGGCCGGCATTGCAGCCGTCGTGAAGCAGCAGTTCGAGGTGGCGCGCCAGATCATCGGTCAGGGCCTGATGCCGATCATCGAGCCTGAAGTCTCCATCAAGAGCCCGACGAAGGGTGAGGCCGAGGCCATTCTTCGCGACGAGCTCGCCCAGCATCTCGACAAGCTTCCGGCCAGCGAAACCGTGATGCTGAAACTGACGATCCCGACCACCGCCGATTTCTATGCTCCTCTCGTCGCCCACAAGTCCGTCGTCCGGCTTGTCGCCTTGTCGGGCGGCTACAGCCGCCAGGAAGCCTGCGAGAAGCTGAAGCACAACCATGGCATGATCGCGAGCTTCTCGCGTGCGCTGACGGAAAACCTGCGCGTCACCATGAGCGACGACGAGTTCAACGCCAGCCTTGCCGAAACGATCGACGAGATCTACGCCGCGAGCGTGAACAAGGCCTGATCCGCCTCACGTCGGAAACAGCCAAGGCCGCGCCGGTAACGGGGCGGCTTTTTTCGTTGGCAGGTGGTCCAATGGCGCTAGCTGAAATCGCGCGCCAGCAGCACCAGCACCCATAGACCGAACGCTGCGGCGGCAATCTTCCAGCAATCGGCGCGCCGCCTCAGGCCCGGAAGCCCCAGCGGACGGATGATGTGCACCAGCATGGCAAGGAGCAGCAGAACGCCGATCACCTTCGACATGAAATTCCCTCTCGGCCAGGCCGCATCGTCACAGGCTGGACATCTTTTCTATCCACCAATGCCGCTGAACCGAATCGGACCGGGGTCGAGACGTATCCAGGACCGGTCGTTAATCCTCAGTTGACGGTACAGGCAACATATATTCCGCTATGCCTCGCCAAGGCCCATCCTCCGGACCGAAGAGTTGGTCATAGACAATGCGACGTAACCTGCTGCCAGTTCTGGCTCTGCTCACCAGTACGCTGTTCCTGTTCCTGGGCAACGGTCTCCAGGGGCTGCTCCTGCCTGTCCGCGGCTCCCAGGAAGGCTATTCCAACGAGATCCTCGGCCTGATCGGCACCACCTGGGCGACAGGCTTCGTCGTCGGCTGCTTCGTGGCGCCCAATCTGGTGCGCCGCATCGGCCACGTCCGCGCCTTCGCCGGCTTCGGTGCCCTGATCTGCCTCAACGTGCTGCTGACAGGCATCCTCGTCGATCAGACGGCCTGGCTGATCCTGCGCGCCGTCACCGGCTTCTGCACCGCCGGCACGTGCATGATCATCGAGAGCTGGCTGAACGAGCGCGCCACCAACGAGAGCCGCGGCGCGATCTTCTCCTTCTATATCTCCATCACGCTCTTCGGCGTCGTCGGCGGCCAGATGATGGTGCCGTTCGTCGATATTTCGACACCCGTCCTCTTCATGATCTGCGGCATTCTCTACTGCCTGGCGATCATCCCCACCGCCGTCTCGCGGGCCGCCTCGCCCCAACCGCTGAAGCGCGTCAAGATCGATCTGAAGGGGCTCTACCAGAACTCTCCGGTCTCCTTCATCGCCATCCTACTGATCGGCACCGCCAACGGCGCCTACGGCACGCTCGCGGCCGTCTTCGGGGCCCGCGCTGGCCTCGCCGAGGGAACGATCGCGCTCATGGTCAGCATCACCATCTTCGCCGGCGCCATCGCCCAGTTCCCGGCCGGGCGACTGTCGGACACCATGGACCGCCGCTACGTGCTGGCCGCGCTGTCGGCCATTGGCGCCGTGGCAGGTCTGACGCTTGCCCTGTTTCAGCCGAGCGGCGTCTATGCCATCCTCATCCTGGTCGCCATCTATGGCGCCGCCTCCAATGCGCTCTATCCCATCGCCGTGGCGCATGCCAACGACCACGCCGCGCCGGAGGACTTCGTGAAAGTCTCAGGCGGCCTGCTGCTGCTCTTCGGGATAGGCACGATCATCGGCCCGAGCCTCGGCGGCCCGGTGATGAGCTGGCTCGGCCCCTATGCGCTCTTTGCCGTCACCGCCGTCAGCCACGTCCTCGTCACGGCCTATGCCATCTTCCGCAGCCGCAGGCGCGCACCGGTGCCGGTGGCCGACCGCGACAGCTACGCCGGCTCGCCGGCGCTGGCGCCATCCCTGACGACGCCCGAAAGCCTGATGCTCAATCCACGGGCAAGCGAGAACAATTCCGACGATCCCCAGGAAAGGCCGGCGACATGATGGCTGAAGACGACGACAGGTCGAAGAAAAAGCCCGCCACCCACGAGGTTGGCAGCGATCTCAGTTCACTTTCCGTTGAGGACCTGGATCACCGCATCGCTCTGCTGCAGGCGGAAATCGTCCGTCTTGCTGCGGAGAAGGACCGAAAGGCGGCCGGAAGACGCGCCGCCGACAGCTTCTTCCGCTAAAGCGGCGCTGAAGACGGAAGAATCAAAGTAAATCAATTCTATCTTTAACTAAATATTAATCATCTTCTCCGATGTTAATAAACATCCGGGCTTCCCGGACTCAGACAGGTTCACCACGTGGCGAAGAGGTCTGACTTTCTCCCTGTTTTACCTTGAGAGCCGCTTTTGCGGCTCTTTTTTTTACACGCCCTTTTCAATAGTGTGGGTATTAACCTTTCCTTAAGAAACGCCTTGCGGATCTCGGCTATAAACATCATCTTAACTTTGACAAAAGGCGGTGAGGGAACTTTTTCTTATCCTCGTCATTGCTTAAGTGATGCGTTAGCAAGGTGAAATCCATGTCGGAACTGGGACTGAACACGGTCAACTTCGCAGGGCGAGCCGCTGCCTCTTCACACTTCAAGGCTCTCTATGCTGAGGGGATGTCGCTGGTGGAAGAAACCGCGGCCTATCTCGACGGAACTGGCCGCGCCGCCTCCAAGGTACTGCCGCGGGTCGCCTCGGTTCTTTACGCTGCCGAGTCGATGCGCCTCACCACCCGCCTGATGCAGATGGCCTCCTGGCTTCTGCTGCAGCGCGCCGTCAACAACGGCGAGATGAGCAAGGACCAGGTTCTGATCGAGAAGAACAAGGTGCGTCTCGACGGCTTCAACGTCGACAAGAACGCGCCCGGCTGGCTGGATCTGCCGGAAGGCTTCCGCGATCTCGTCGAACGCTCGCTACGCCTCCAGAACCGCGTCGCCATCCTCGACCGCGAGATCTACCGCCCGAGCGATCCGGTCGTGACCCCGGACAACGAGAACGGTGTGCGTGCACAGCTCAACCTGCTGCAGACCGCTTTCAGCGCATAACCTCGGCGAACCTCCAGTGCGTCGACAGAAGCAGGCTTCGGCCTGCTTTTTTTTGCGCGGAATCCAGGCAAGAAAAAACCCGGACGAGCCGGGTTTTTCGATCTGATCCGTGTCGGTCGGCTTAGAGGCCGAGACCGCCGAAGCGCTTGTTGAACTTCGAGACGCGGCCGCCGCGGTCCATCAGCTGCTGGTTGCCGCCGGTCCATGCCGGATGCGACTTGGGGTCGATTTCGAGGTTCATCGTGGCGCCTTCCGAACCCCAGGTCGAGCGGGTTTCGTACTCGGTACCATCGGTCATCACGACCTTGATGGTGTGGTATTCTGGATGAATATCAGTCTTCATGGCCCTATTCCTGCTGCCCGGGGTCCATATGTCGCAATTGCGAGCGGAGACCCTCTTTAATAAATGAAGCCGCAGACCGACCGGCCACGGCTTCCCAATTCGATGCGGAGCCTATACAGGAAGGCCGCCGGTAGCACAAGGGCCGACGAACTCCGAAAAAGTTCGTCGAGTATGGGGGCAAAGTGGAATACCAAGAAGATAAAACGTCGCGAGGCAAGGCCATCGGCCCGCTGACGCGACTGGTGCCCTATCTCTCCCGCTATCGTGGCCTCGTCCTTGGCGCACTCTTCTCCCTCACCCTCTCCGCCGCAGCCACGCTGGCTCTGCCCCTGGCTGTGCGCCGCATGATCGACCACGGCTTTGCAGCCTCCGACGGCGCCTTCATCAACAACTATTTCGGCATGCTGTTTGCGCTGGCCGTTCTCCTCGCCCTCGCCAGTGCGATGCGCTACTATTTCGTCATCACCGTCGGCGAACGGGTGGTGGCGGATCTTCGCCGCGACGTCTTTGCCCGTGTGACGACGCTGTCGCCCGCCTTCTTCGACGTCAACCAGTCCGGAGAGATCGTCTCGCGCCTGACAGCCGATACGGTGCAGATCAAGTCCGCCTTCGGCTCGGCCGCCTCGCAGGCCTTGCGTAACACCATCCTCTGCCTCGGCGCCATGGGAATGATGCTCTACACCAGCCCGCAGCTGTCGGGCCTGGCGCTGGGCGCCATCCCGATCATCGTCTTCCCGCTGGTCGCCTTCGGTCGCTCCGTCCGCAAGCGCTCACGGGCCGCCCAGGACACCCTGGCACGTACTTCAGCCTTCGCGGCCGAGACCGTCGCCGCGGCCCGCACGGTCCAGGCCTTCAACGGCGAACCGGCCGCCGCCGCGCGCTATTCCGGCACCGTCGAGGACGCCTTCGACGCGGCCCGTGCCGCCATCCGCTCGCGGGCGCTTCTGACCGGCTTTGCCATACTGATGATCTTCGGCAGCATCGTCGGGGTTCTCTGGTACGGAGCGCAGAACGTCCTCTCCGGCACGATGACGGCGGGCACGCTCGGACAATTCGTGCTCTATTCCGTCATTGCCGCCAGCGCTCTCGGCCAGCTCTCGGAAGTCTGGGGCGAACTCTCGCAGGCCGGCGGTGCGGCCGAGCGGCTGACGGAACTCCTGCATGAAACGCCGGCCGTGACCGAGCCGGAGAACCCGGTTGCCCTCCCCTCGCCGCCGCTCGGAGACGTGGCCTTCGAGGCGGTCTCCTTCGCCTATCCGACCCGCCAGAACGCCGTCACCCTGGACCGCCTCTCCTTCCATGTGCGGCCCGGCGAGACGGTGGCCTTCGTCGGCCCCTCGGGCGCCGGCAAGAGCACGCTCTTCTCGCTGCTCCTGCGCTTCTATGATCCCGTTTCCGGTGCGATCCGCCTCGACGGCGTGGACCTGCGGGAAACCTCGCTGCATCAGCTGCGCGAGCGGCTGGCGATCGTCCCCCAGGACGTCACCATCTTCGCCGCCTCCATCCACGACAACATCGCCTTCGGCACGCCCGGGGCCACGCGCGAGGCCGTACGCACGGCCGCCATCGCCGCGCAGGCCGACGAATTCATTTCCAGGCTGGAGCAAGGCTACGATACGCTCGCCGGCGAACGCGGCATCACGCTCTCGGGCGGCCAGCGCCAGCGGATCGCCATTGCCCGCGCCATCCTGCGCGACGCCCCCGTGCTGCTGCTGGACGAGGCCACCTCGGCACTGGATGCCGAGAGCGAGACGCTCGTCCAGAAGGCGCTCGACGGTCTGATGCGGGACAGAACCACGCTGGTGATCGCCCACCGGCTGGCGACCGTCCTGAAGGCCGACCGCATCCTGGTGATCGACGAGGGCCGGATCGTCGAGGAAGGCACGCACCAGACTCTGATCGCCAGGGGCGGGCTCTACGCCCGTCTGGCGCGCCTGCAGTTCCACGACATCGAGCGCGACACCGTTACCGCTCTGTGAGCTTCAGCTCGATACGCCGGTTCTGGTTGCGCACCTCGGGCGTGTCGCCTTCGGCAATCGGCTGGAATTCGCCGAAGCCCGCCGCAACCAGGCGGTTTGCAGGCACCCCCTGCGAGATCAGGTATTTGACGACCGACGTCGCGCGCGCCGAAGAGAGCTCCCAGTTGTCGCGGTAGCGACCGGTCCCGGCCAGAGGCGTGGCGTCGGTGTGACCATCGACCCGCAACACCCAGTTGATCTCCTCGGGTATCTCGCGGGCAAGCTCCAGAACAGCCGTCGCCAGCTTCTCCATCTCGGTCTGCCCTGCCGCGTCGAGATCGGCACCACCCACCGGAAACAGCACCTCCGACTGGAAGACGAAGCGGTCGCCGACGATGCGGATGTTTTCGCGGTCAGACAGGATCTCCCGCAGGCGTCCGAAGAAGTCGGAGCGGTAGCGGTTGAGCTCCTGCACCCTTTGCGCCAGGGCAACGTTCAGGCGACGGCCGAGATCGGCGATCTGCGTCTGCGACGTCTGGTCCTTGGCCTCCGAAGCCTGCAGCGCCTGCTCCACGGCGGCAATCTGTGCCCGAAGTGCCGCGATCTGCTGGTTCAGCAGATCGATCTGGTTCATCGCCCGGGAGCTGACCTGCTGCTCCTCGTTCAACTGGTCCGTCAGCTCTCCGATCCGGGTATTGGCGGTGCTGCTGCTGCCGGCACCCTGCTCGAGCAGGGACTGCAAGCGGCTTCTCTCGCTCTCGGAGGTCGAAAGCGATGACTGCAGGTTCGCCAGCGTATCTTCCAGGTCCTGCGCATTGCCCTTTTCGAGCGCCAGCAGCTGCGTCAGCTCGGCGATCTGGCTGTTCAGCCGGGTGAGCACCTCGTCACGCCCGGTAATCTCGCGGCTGAGGATGAACTGCGCCAGCACGAAGACGGTGAGCAGGAACATGATGGCGAGCAGGAGGGTGGAGAGCGCGTCCACGAACCCGGGCCAGTAGTCGACGCCCCGTTCCCGGCGGCGGTTCTTGACGAGCGCCATCGGCTATTTGCCCCCGATCTTCTCGGAGAGCCTGTCGAGCGTGCGCCGCATCGCCTTCGATTCTTCCTGCTGCGCCTCGATCCAGTCGCGCAGCATCTGCTGTTCGTTGCGCATGTTCTTGACGAGGCCCTGGATGCCTTCGGCGAGATTGGCCATGGCAGACAGCGATTTCTCGTTTTGGCCGCTGTCCGATGCCTTCGCCTGCGCGGCCGTCAGCTTGCGCAGCTGGTCGGTGAGCGCCGCCATCTCGGCGGACGATCCGGCCGTCGGAGCAGCCGCAGCGGCCGTCGGCGTGAGGTCGAATCCGACATCGGTGAGCGAGGAAAGCCAGTTCTCCAGCTCCGTGTAGAAGCGGTTCTGGGCGCGGCCTGCCTGGATGTCGAGGAAGCCGAGAATAAGCGATCCGGAAAGACCGAGCAGCGAGGACGAGAAGGCCGTGCCCATGCCGGCCAGCGGCGCCGTCAACCCGCTCTTCAGGGCGTTGAGAACGTCATTGGTATCGCCGCCGCCGGGATCGAGCGTCTGGATCACCGTGCTGATGGAGGCGATCGTGCCGATCAGGCCCCAGAAGGTGCCGAGCAGGCCGAGGAAGACGAGAAGCCCTATCAGATACCGGGAGATCTCCCGCGATTCGTCGAGCCGTGTGCCGATCGAATCGAGGATGGAGCGCTGCGAAGACGGCGACAGCAGCATCGTCTTGCGGCGGCCGATCAGCGCCCGCAACGGTGCCAGCAGCCGCGGCTCCCGCCCGACCCTGTCCGCGCTGCCGGCGGCCCGGTAGGAATTGAACCAGCGCACTTCCGGAATGAGGCTGAACACCTGGTTGAACACCAGCACGATGCCGATGATCAGGACGCCGAGAATGAAGCCGTTCAGCCCCGGATTGGTCATGAACGCCGTATGCGCCTGACGGTAGAGAATGGCGGCGATGAAGCCGACCAGAATCAGGAAGATCAGCATCGTCCACAGAAAGGGGACAGGGTTGGAGAGTTTGTGGGCATAGCCACCGCGGCCCGTTTCCGCCTCGTCCAGATCGTCCACTTTCGCATCCACCATGTCGTGACTCGGCCTCCGGTCCTGTTTGGCCGGAGGCTAGTGGAAAAATGCGACGAATTGAAGTGCCGAAGCGTGCGCTACCGCAGGCAGCAACCGCTCATTTGCTGTTAGCGTGTCGGCACCGGACGGTTGGCGACCTCGAGCAGCGCCTTGTGGATGTTCTCGTTGCCCGCCACGACGCTGCGGCTTTCGAAGATGTTGGTGGAGCCATTCATGTCGCTGATGAAACCGCCCGCTTCGCGGATCAGCACCAGTCCGGCCGCCACGTCCCACGGCGACAGCTCGACTTCCCAGAAGCCGTCGAGACGGCCGGCTGCGACATAGGCAAGATCGAGAGCCGCGGCCCCCATCCGCCGGATGCCGGCGACTTCGCCCATGACGTGGCGAAGCTCGAGCAGGAACTTGCCGTGGTTGCCGCGACCCAGATGCGGAACGCCGCAGCCGACGACGCAGTCGGACAGCACCCGGCGCGAGGCGACCCGCAGGCGGCGATCGTTGAGGAAGGCGCCGCCGCCACGCTCTGCGGTGTAGAGCTCATCCGTCGCCGGGTTGAAGATCACGCCGGCGACCACTTCGCCGTTGCGCTCCAGTGCGATGGAGACGGCAAACTGCGGAATGCCGTGCAGGAAGTTGGTGGTGCCGTCGAGCGGATCCACGATCCAGCGGTGCGCGCCATCCGTGCCGATGATCTCTTCGCTCTCCTCGCCGAGGAAACCGTAGGTCGGGCGCGCCTTCATCAGCTCGTCGTGGACGATCTTCTCCGCCTTCAGGTCGGCCTGCGAGACGAAATCGCTCGGTCCCTTGACCGACACCTGCAGGTTCTGCACCTCGCCGAAGTCGCGCGACAGCGATTTGCCGGCCTTGACGGCAGCCTGAACCATGACGTTGAGAAGGGCGGAGCGTGCCATGCGGGAAGATCCTTGAAGTACGGAAGCTTGCCCCGCAATCGGTCTGCAGCGGGACGCATTTCAGAAGCAATGGAGTGATCGGCGGCTTCAAGACCACAAATCTGCGGGAAATTCAAGTCGTGCGCGGGAACCGCCCGTGCAGGATCTCCCGGCGGAGCTTAGGTGCTCGATAATTCCTTGATGGCCGACGGCGCTATTCGATCAAACGGCGCACCGGTGCAGCCGCGACGATCAGCTGCGCCGGAAGCGGTTCGCCGCCTCGATGCCCTTCTTCTGCTGCTCCTCGTTGATCCCCAGGAAGAAATCCTCGAGCTCCGGATCCTTCAGCCCGGCGCGGCGGGAGAGCACATACCATTTGGTCGCCTCGACCGGGTCGGGCCGGGTTCCGAGCGCCTGGATATAGAGATGTGCGAGCTTGTTCTGGGCCACGACATTGCCGCGCGTGGCGGCCGTGCGGATCCAACGGAAGCCCGCGTCGTAGTCGCGCGCGCCGCCGACGCCGTTGACGAGCCAGAGGCCCATGTCGAGCTGCGCCGTGTCGAAGCCGGCCTTGGCGGACCGCTCCAGCCAGACACGCGCCTCGTTCTGCTTTTCCTGCGGCAGGTCGTCGATCGCCACATAGAGCTGGGCGACCGCATACTGCGCGTCGGCCAGTCCTTGCGCCGCAGCCTTCTCGTAGAAGGGCAAGGCGAGCTTCAGCCCTTTCTCGCCGGGGTTGCCGGACACCAGGATCTGCCCCCAGTTGAACTGTGCCGAGGAATTGCCGGCCTCAGCGGCCTTGCGCATGAACTCGTCGGCCTTGGCCTTGTCCCGCTCCACATGCCGCCCCGACATCAGCAGGAGCGCGTACTGGAACATCGACCCCGGGTCGCCCCGTTCAGCCGCCTGACCATACCAAAAGGCCGCCGCCTTCGGGTCGCGCCGGATGGCCAGCCCCTTGCTCATCATCTCCGCCACGAGCGTCTGGGCAGCGGCATCTCCCTCTTCGGCGCGCGGCAGGGCCTTGGCGAGTGCCGTGGCGTACATACCGCGCTGATAGGCGCCGTAGGCCTCGTCGATCGGACCTTCATAGGGCTTTTCGGGAGGGGCCGGCGGCAGCGTCACGCCCATCCGCTGGTAGAGCTGCACGCCGCCGGAGGGGACGATGCCGTCCGGCTGCGGTCCGCTTGCCTGCGGCTCACCGACGCGACCTTCCTTGATCGGCTGAGAATCCGGTTCCACCGGCCGCGTCACGGCGCGCGGCCCCTGCTGGGCAGACGCCGGCATCGGCATCAGCCCGCCAAGCGTTGCCGAAACAAGAAGAAGACCGAGAACGTGACGAACAGGACGAGACCGCATGACGCCCATCAAGCTTTAAACCGTGGCGCTTTTTCGTCCAAGAGAGCGTTGGCCGTCGCCACTGCCGCAGCCGCGCCCTCGGGGTGATCGAAAACGGCGAGCCGCAGGGCCACGAACTCCGCGCCGGTCTCCGCAGCAGCCGCCACGGATGCGACCTCGTTGCCGCCCATGACGATGCAGGGGATCTCCACCATCGACGCCCACCATTCGGCCAGCGCAAGATTCTTCGGATGCGGTTCCGGCTTGATGTCGCCCTCGAGCTTGCCGAAGAAGATGTAGTCCGGCTGGGCTTCGCCGATCTCCAGCGCCTTGTGGCGTTCCGACGCGCCGCCGGCGCCGACGATCATCTTCGGGGTATGCTTGGCAAGCGCATCGCGCAGGTCCTCGATGCTGCCTTCGAAATGCAGGCCATCGGCCTTGGAGCGTCCGGCCGTCCGGCTGTCACCGGAAATCAGCGCCGCGGCGCCATGCGCCTGGGCGATCGGAACGATCAGCTCGGCGGCAAGCTGGAACTGCTGGTCGTCACGACCGTACTGCGGCAGGATGACGGTCGCGACGTCACCGGCGCTCAGCGCCTCGTCCAGTTGCTGGGCCTGTTTCTCCGGATCCTCCGCCGGCGGCAGGATCAGGACAAGTCGGCAACGGTCGTCGGTTTCGCTCATGGTGTTTCCTGTTCGGCGGTTTTGTGAGACGAGTAGCGTTCATCCCCTCGCCGTTCGATAGACCGGACCGATAACTGGATCAACTGCCCGTCATGCAACTCGATCTCCTGTTCTTCGCCGCGGCCGTCCCGGCCGTGCTTCTCGTCGGCTTGTCGAAGGGAGGTCTGGGGGGCGCATTCGCGCTGATGGGCGTGCCGCTGCTCGCCCTTGTCGCCGATCCGTTGAAGGCGGCGGCCATCTTCCTGCCGATCCTGATCGTCATGGACATCGTCGCGCTCTGGGCCTGGCGTCACCACAATGACCGCCGGACGCTTCTGATGATCCTGCCGGGCGGCATCTTCGGCATCGCGCTCGGCTGGGCCACCTCGGCCATGGTGCCGCCGGACGCGCTGCGCTTCCTCATAGCGCTGACCACGATCCTCTTTGCCGGCCGCTATTTTTATCAGGTCTATGGCCCGAGCACCCAGGGGGAGCGCCCGCCACAGCCGCAAAGGCCCGTCGCCGCCACCTTCTGGGGCACGGTCGCCGGCTATGCGAGCTTCGTGGCCCATGCCGGCGGTCCGCCCTTCCAGATCTACGTCCTCCCGCTGCGGCTTGAGCCGAAGGCCTATACCGGCGCCAGCGTCCGCTTCTTCGCGTTGGTCAACGCCATCAAGCTCGTCCCCTACTTCGCACTGGGCGCCTTGGATCTGGAAAACCTGACGGCATCCGCGACCCTGCTGCCGCTGGCCCTCGTGGCAACCATGATGGGCGCGGCCGTCGTCCGCCGCCTGAAGGCCGAGGTCTTCTACCCCCTCACCTACGGATTGGCGCTGGTGGCGGGTCTCAAGCTGCTGTGGGATTCGCTGATGTAGGGCGCGCAGGGCTCTGACGGCATTGTTGCGCCGCACAATACGCCTTGCCGCGCACCCGGCTTTGGCCTAGCCTGTCGGCCATGACGAGCACGGATCCATTTGCTGCGATCGCCGATCCGAACCGGCGGCATTTGCTGGAAGAGCTTCGGCGCGCGCCCAGAACCGTCAACGAACTGGCGCAGGGGCTTCCGATCAGCCGACCCGCCGTTTCCCAGC
>JBKBXP010000062.1:0-10458 GCA_046314035.1 Pseudorhizobium sp.
TCGATTTCCGTGGCCGTGCGTAGGCAGCGGGCAACCGCCTTGAAACAGGTCTCGGCAATATGGTGATTGTTGGCGCCGTAGTAGTTGAAGACATGCAGCGTGATACCGGCGTTCTGGGCCAGCGCCTGGAAGAACTCCCGCACCAGCTCGGTGTCGAAGCTGCCGATCTTCGGCGCGCTGAAATCGACGTTCCAGACCAGGAAGGGGCGTCCGGAGAGGTCCACGGCGGCCTTGGTCATCGTCTCGTCCATGGCAAGGTCGAGCGAGGCATAGCGGGTGATGCCGCGGCGGTCGCCCAGCGCCTTGGAAATCGCCTGGCCGATGGCGATGCCGGTGTCCTCGACCGTATGATGATCATCGATATGCAGGTCGCCTTCGACGGTGATCTCCATGTCGATCAGCGAGTGGCGGGAAAGCTGGTCCAGCATGTGGTCGAAGAAGCCGACGCCGGTCGAGATCCGGGCGGTACCGGTCCCGTCGAGGTTGACCAAAACCGAAACCGACGTCTCGTTGGTCTTGCGCGAGACCGAGCCTCTGCGGGCGGCGGCTGTTTCGGCCATTGTCTGCTCCATGCGATCGATCTGCGCTCCATAACAGGCAGTCAGCCAAATATCCAGCAAAAGCACCGACCGAAGGAAGCGCGCTCGGCGGCGATTTGCAATCAGCCTTGCCCCACTTACATAGGGATCAACCGAGGCGGATACGCCTCAAGGACAACGCCCGGCACAGGGCCAACAGGTGACGTATGACAACCATTATTACAGTCCGCAAGGGCGGCAAGGTGATCATGGCCGGCGATGGTCAGGTCAGTCTCGGCCAGACCGTCATGAAGGGAAATGCAAGAAAAGTGCGGCGGATCGGCAAGGGCGAGGTGATCGCAGGCTTTGCCGGCGCCACCGCCGACGCCTTCACGCTGCTCGACCGGCTGGAGAAGAAGCTGGAGCAGTATCCCGGCCAGCTGATGCGCGCCGCCGTCGAGCTCGCCAAGGACTGGCGCACCGACAAATACCTCAGGAACCTCGAGGCGATGATGCTGGTCGCCGACAAGACCATCACGCTCGCCATCACCGGCAACGGTGATGTGCTGGAGCCGGAGCACGGCACGATCGCCATCGGATCGGGCGGAAACTACGCCTATGCCGCCGCCCGCGCGCTGATGGACAGCGACAAGTCGGCTGAGGAAATCGCCCGCACGTCGCTCGATATCGCCGCCGAAATCTGCGTCTACACCAACCACAATCTCGTGGTCGAGACGCTCGATACCGAACAGTAACACCAGTGAGAACGGGTTCGACTGGCCGGGCTTCAGGAGCCGGCCGGGCAGGGACGCCGAAGAGGAAATCATGACGACATTTTCACCCAGAGAGATCGTCTCCGAGCTCGACCGGCATATCATCGGTCAGCACAACGCCAAGCGCGCGGTGGCGATCGCCTTGCGCAACCGCTGGCGCCGCCAGCAGCTCGACGAGAGCCTGCGCGACGAGGTGATGCCGAAGAACATTCTGATGATCGGGCCGACGGGTGTCGGCAAGACCGAGATCTCCCGCCGGCTGGCAAAGCTTGCGGGCGCCCCCTTCATCAAGGTTGAGGCGACGAAGTTCACCGAGGTCGGCTATGTCGGCCGGGATGTCGAGCAGATCATCCGCGACCTCGTCGAGGTCGGGATAGGCCTGGTGCGCGACAAGAAACGCGCCGAGGTCCAGGCCAAGGCCCACATGAGTGCCGAGGAGCGGGTCCTCGACGCGCTCGTCGGCGCGACGGCATCGCCTGCAACACGCGAATCCTTCCGCAAGAAGCTCCGCAACGGCGAAATGGACGACAAGGAGATCGAGGTCGAGGTGGCCGACAGCAGCTCGGGCATGCCCGGCTTCGACATTCCCGGCATGCCGGGCGGCAACATCGGGGTCCTCAACCTCTCGGAAATGTTCGGCAAGGCCATGGGCGGGCGCACCAAGAAGGTGCGCACCACCGTCGCAAAGTCCTACGGCGACCTGGTCCGCGACGAATCGGACAAACTGATCGACAACGAGGTCATCCAGCGCGAGGCGGTCCGCTCCGTCGAGAATGACGGCATCGTCTTCCTTGACGAGATCGACAAGATCGCCGCCCGTGACGGCGGCCTCGGTGCCGGTGTGTCCCGCGAAGGGGTCCAGCGTGATCTTCTGCCGCTGGTCGAGGGAACGACGGTGGCGACGAAATACGGACCGGTGAAGACAGACCACATCCTCTTCATCGCATCCGGCGCGTTCCACGTGTCGAAGCCTTCCGATCTCCTGCCGGAGCTGCAGGGTCGTCTGCCGATCCGTGTCGAACTGCTTCCGCTGACGAAGGAGGACTTCCGCCGCATCCTGACGGAAACGGAGGCGAGCCTGATCCGTCAGTACAAGGCACTGATGGAGACGGAGCAGCTTGCTCTCGACTTCACGGACGATGCGATCGACGCACTGGCGGATGTCGCCGTTCATCTCAATTCATCGGTCGAGAATATCGGCGCCCGCCGCCTGCAGACCGTGATGGAGCGGGTGCTCGACGAGATATCCTTCAATGCCCCCGATCGCGGCGGCACCGCCGCAATGATCGACGCCGACTATGTGCGCGAGCACGTCGGCGATCTGGCAGCCGACACCGATCTGTCGCGCTACATCCTGTAAGGCGTGGCGGCGAGGCAACGCTTTACAAGGTCCTGCTGATGTTGACGGCAAATTGATGTAAATCGCCTCGACAGGATGCCTCTCTTTCCCATAAGGGAGGCATCCACTCGCTGGCATGCGCCTGGCAGGTCGCAGCATATGTGTGTAATGCGCCGGCCTCCCACATCACGACGTTCAGGTCCGATATCTTGAAGCGAATTCTTCTGGCATTTCTTCTGGCGATGGGCAGTATGACTGCGGCAGACGCCGCAGGTCTCCGTGCCGTTCCGGAAGGCAATCGCCATGTGGAGCAGCCCAAGGTACCGGGCGCCTCGGTGCGTCGCACCCGCGCCGGTCGCACGACCTTCGACGACAAATACGACAAGATCCGCGATCTGCTGGCGACCGACAAGGCACTGATCGGCAAGATCAAGGCTACAGCCGCTGCCTATCGGATCGATCCGATCCACATGGTCGGGGCGATCGTCGGTGAGCACACCTACAATGTCGATGCCTATGACCGGCTTCAGTCCTACTACATCAAGGCCGCGGCCTATGCTGGGGACCGGTTCCGGTTCGGCCATGACGAAGAGACGATCGGCGACTTCGTCGCCCGGCCGGAGTTCGACAAGTGCCTTGAAGAGGGCGATTCCTACACCCTGTGGTCCTGCCGGGAAGAGGTCTGGGAAAAGACCTTCAGGCGACGTTCCGTCGGCGGCAAATCCTATCCGGACAATCGGTTCAGCGCCGTGTTCTTCCAGCCCTTCTACGCAGGACAGACATTCGGCCTCGGACAGATCAATCCGCTGACGGCTCTGATGCTCTCGGATATGGTCACCAAGTCCTCCGGCTATCGAAGGCTGGACGAAAATGATGCAGCCGGCGTCTATGAAGCCATCATGGATCCCGACAAGTCGCTTGCCTACATGGCAGCCGGCATCCGCCGATCGATTGACGATTACGCGCGCATCGCCGGCGTCGACATTTCCACCAATCCCGGCATCACCGCCACCCTGTACAACACGGGAGGCTCGGGCGAGCGTGCGAGGGCCTTGCGGGCCAGGGGCGGCCTGCCGGAGGAGAATTACTACGGCTGGCTGGTCAACAGTAAGCTCCCCGAGTTGAAATCGCTGCTCTGAGTCCTGATATCTCTGGTTCAGGAAACCAGCATCAGGAGGGCCGTCGATGGACATGCGCCCCGAGCCGTTCGTCCCGCCCGCTCCCATTCCGCGCACTGTCCCGCCCTCGCGGCTGGAAATCATCCGGACCGTCCTCAACAATCCTCTCGAGCTTTGGGGGGTGCCTTCCTATACGCTCCCCTGGATCGAGACGAAGTTCTTCAGCGAGCGGACCCTGATCGTCAACGATCCCGGGCTGATCCGTCACGTGCTCGTCGACAACGCGGCCAATTACGAGATGTCCGAGATCCGGCAGCTGATCCTGCGGCCGATCCTGCGCGATGGCCTGCTGACGGCGGAAGGGCCGGTCTGGAAGCGCTCCCGCAAGGCCATGGCGCCGGTCTTCACGCCCCGGCATTCGAAGGGGTTCGCGACCCAGATGCTGCGCAAGTCCGAGGAGTACGCGAAGAAATACGAAGGCCTGGGCGATGGCAAGGTGTTCGACATCTCCGTCGACATGACCGAACTCACCTTTGCGATTCTCTCCGAGACGCTGTTTTCCGGCGAGATCGTCACGGAAAGCAACGACTTCTCCGAGGATGTCGACAATCTCCTGCACCGCATGGGCCGGGTCGATCCCATGGACCTCTTGCGGGCACCGGCCTGGGTGCCGCGCGTGACGCGGATCGGCGGGCAGCGGGTGCTCGGAAAATTCCGGGAGATCGTCGCCAAGACCATGGCGCGCCGCCAGGAGAAGATCCGCAGCCACCCCGAGTCAGCACCCCAGGATTTTCTGACGCTCCTCCTTCAGCTTGCCGGCCCCGACGGCCTGACCATGGAGGAGATCGAGGACAATATCCTGACATTCATCGGCGCCGGGCATGAGACCACCGCCCGCGCGCTCGCCTGGACGCTCTATTGCGTCGCCAACTCGCCGCATGTCCGCGACCGGATGGAAGCCGAGGTCGACCAGGTCATGGCCTCGGGCGCCGATCCGGTCGACTGGCTGGACCAGATGCCGATGGTGCGCGCCGCCTTCGAGGAAGCGCTGCGGCTCTATCCGCCGGCTCCATCGCTGAACCGCGCGGCGATCGCAAACGACGCCTGGGAGAGCCCGGACGGGAAACGCGTCAAGATCGACGCCGGCGTGACCGTGCTGATCATGCCCTGGACCCTGCATCGCCACGAGCTCTACTGGGACAAGCCGCGGGCCTTCATGCCGGAGCGCTTCCTGCCCGAGAACCGCGGCAGCATCAACCGCTTCCAGTATCTTCCCTTCGGCGCCGGGCCGCGGATCTGCATCGGCGCGACATTCGCCATGCAGGAAGCAGTCATCGCGCTCGCGGTGCTGATGCGCCGTTATCGCTTCGACGTCACCCCGGAGACCAACCCCTGGCCGGTGCAGAAGCTGACGACGCAGCCGCGCAACGGCCTGCCGATGCGCGTCACCAAGCGCAAGGAAATCTCGTCCGCGGCGAATTGATCTTTGTGGTCCATGCGATATTGATCGCATGCAGCCTCATCGGGAAATTCGCGTGCCCTCACCATACCTTCTCGGCATCGACACCGGCGGAACGTACACCGACGCGGTGATTTTCCGGGAGCCGGAGGGCGTCGTCGCGAAGGCCAAATCGCTGACGACGCGGCATGACCTTTCGCTGGGCATCGCAGGAGCCGTCGACCGGGTGATCGCCGAGAGCGGCATCCTGCCGTCGCAGATCGGGCTGGTGTCGCTGTCGACGACGCTGGCCACCAATGCTCTGGTCGAGGGGCAGGGCGGCAGCGCCGCACTCGTGATGATCGGCTTCTCGCAGGACGATCTCGCCCGCGGCGGCTTGCAGCAGGCGCTGGGGCGTGATCCCGTCGTCTTCGTGCCAGGCGGCCACGACGTCCACGGCAACGAGCTTCCACTTGATCTTGCGGTTCTGGAAGAAGCGGCCGCCGCCATTGCCGAGCGTGTCTCCGCCTTTGCGGTGGCCGGCTATTTCGCAGTCCGGAATCCGGCTCACGAGTTACGTGTGCGGGACCGTCTGCGCGAATTGACCGGATTGCCGGTCACCTGCAGCCATGAATTGTCCTCCAGACTCGGCGGCCCGCGCCGGGCGCTGACGACGCTGCTGAACGCCCGACTCGTGCCGATCATCGATCGGCTGATCGACGCCTGCGAGCGCTTTCTCGACAGTCGCGGCGTGGCGGCGCCGCTGATGGTCGTGCGCGGCGATGGTGCCCTGATCTCGGCAGCCGAGGCGCGCCTGCGGCCGATCGAGACGATCCTCTCCGGCCCAGCGGCCAGCCTGGTCGGCGCCCGCTATCTGACCGGCCTCGACCGCGCCGTCGTTTCCGACATCGGCGGAACCACCACTGATGTCGCCGTTCTGGAGGGCGGACTGCCACGGCTTGCCGAAGAAGGGGCAATGGTCGGCGGTCATCGCACGATGGTCGAAGCGGTCGCGCTGCAGACCTTCGGCCTCGGCGGCGATTCGGAAGTCCACATCGATGACCGCGGCCTGGCACCCGTCATTACGCTCGGGCCCCGCCGGGTCCTGCCGCTCAGCCTCATCGCCCACCATCACCGGGAGATCATTCTCTCCGTGCTGGAAAAGCAGCTGAAGGCGCCACGACCTGGCCGCCATGACACCCGCTTTGCCGTGGCGACCGGCATAGCCGCGCATGCGGCACAGGGCTTGAGGGCGCAGGAGCAGACCCTGCTGCAGCGCCTTGGGTCCGAACCCGTGAGCCTTGACACCCTGCTACAGTCGGCACCGGAAAAGGTTCTGCTGGAAGGTCTGGTCGCCCGCGGCCTTGTGCACCTCTGTGGCATCACACCTTCCGATGCGCTGCATGTCCTTGGGCGACAGGGCCAGTGGAACGTGGAAGCGGCACGTATGGGATATGAGCTTTGCGCGCGACGCAGGGACGGCTCCGGTCGCGCAATCGCTCCGTCTGCGGATGATCTGGCCGAGGCCGTGGTCGCGCGTCTGACCCGGCAGTCCGCCGAAGCCGTGCTGACGACCTGCATGGCCGAGGATGGCGGCGAGCCGATCGATCCTTCGACCTCTCCCGCCCTCGATCGGGCGTTGCGAAAGACACCTGCAATCGTGGGGATCTCGATCACTCTCGATCGGCCGCTTGTCGGTCTTGGCGCCTCCGCGGCCCTCTATTATCCCGCCGTCGCACGCATGCTGGGTGCGGAGTCAGTCGTTCCGGCCGATGCGGACGTGGCCAACGCCATCGGCGCTGTCGTCGGAGAGGTCCGCTCCACCGTGAGTGTGGTGGTGACCCTGGCCGGCGAGGGAGGTTTCGTGATCTCGGGCGCCGGGGACAGTTTCCGGGCAAGTGACGAGGTCGAGGCACTCGAACTGGCCCGCCAGCGGGCAAGCGCTGCGGCTCTTGCGCGCGCCGCAGCCGCGGGTGCCGATGATGCTGCCGTGATGCTGGAGGAGCATTTCGACCGGCCGGACGTCGACGGATCGCCAAGGCTCCTGGAGGCCCGGATCGTGGCGACGGCGGTCGGCCGCCCGAGAGTCGCCGCACGCGAGATCGGTGCCGTCAGCCCTTCGGCGCATTGACAGTGGCGGCTCTGCGCGCAAATTGGCAGGCAAGAACAATCAAGGATGAGGAGGAGTCACCGGATGGCGCGCACTACCAAGAACGGCCTCGCAATCGATGAGAAGCTGCATGATTTTCTCCTGCAGGAGGCAATCCCCGGCACGGGCGTCGACGCGGAGCGTTTCTTTTCGCAGTTTGCCCAGATCGTGCACGACCTGGCGCCGAAGAACCGCACGCTGCTGACCAAGCGCGACGAGATGCAGGAAAAGCTCGACCAATGGTATCGTGCCAACGGCGCCCCGGTGGATCTGGAAGTCTACGAGAACTTCCTCCGCGACATTGGCTATCTCCTGCCGGAAGGACCCGATTTCAAGGTCTCGACGGAGAACGTCGATCCCGAAATCGCCGAGATTGCCGGGCCGCAGCTCGTCGTCCCGGTGATGAACGCGCGCTATGCCTTGAACGCCGCCAACGCGCGCTGGGGCTCGCTCTATGATGCGCTCTACGGCACCGACGCCATTCCGGAGGAGGCTGACGCCGAAAAGGGTGGATCCTACAACCCTGTCCGCGGCGCAAAGGTCATCGCCTGGGTGCGGGATTTCCTCGACCAGTCGGTGCCGTTGTCGGGCGCGAGCTGGAGCGACGTGACATCCTTCGTCGTTGCTCACGGCACCCTCACGGCAGCCGGTCCGGAAGGACGCACCGTTGAACTTGCCGATCCGGCACAGTTCATCGGGTATACGGGCGAGGCCGCGGCGCCTGAGAGCCTGCTGCTCGGAAAGAACAACCTGCATATCGAGGTGCGGATCGATCCGACGACGCTGATCGGCAAGGACGACCCGGCGAAGATTTCCGACGTCCGGCTCGAATCGGCGATCACCACCATCATGGACTGCGAGGATTCCGTCGCCGCCGTCGATGCCGAGGACAAGGTGCTCGTCTATCGCAACTGGCTCGGCCTGATGAAGGGCGATCTCCAGGAAGAGGTGGCCAAGGGCGGCAGGAGCTTCATCCGCAAGCTGGAGCCGGACATCGCGTTTACGACGCCGCAAGGCGCGAGCGGCAGCCTGAAGGGCCGGTCGCTGATGCTGGTGCGCAATGTCGGTCATCTGATGACCAATCCGGCCATCCTCGACCAGGAGGGTCGCGAGGTGCCGGAAGGCATCATGGACGCCATGGTGACCGCTCTCCTTGCACTGCATGACATCGGACCCGATGGGGGCCGCCGGAATTCCCGTACCGGCTCCATGTATGTGGTGAAGCCGAAGATGCACGGGCCGGAAGAAGTCGCCTTCGCCTGCGAGATCTTTGCCCGCGTCGAAGAAGCGATCGGCATGCCCGCCAACACCATCAAGATGGGCATCATGGACGAGGAGCGCCGCACCACGGTCAACCTCAAGGAATGCATCCGCGCCGCCCGCGAGCGCGTCGTCTTCATCAACACCGGCTTCCTCGACCGCACCGGCGACGAGATCCATACGTCGATGGAAGCAGGTCCGATGATCCGCAAGGGCGACATGAAGCAGGCCGCCTGGATCTCCGCCTACGAGAACTGGAACGTCGACATCGGCCTGGAGTGCGGCCTGGCCGGTCACGCGCAGATCGGCAAGGGCATGTGGGCCATGCCGGATCTGATGGCGGCCATGCTGGAGCAGAAGATTGCCCACCCCAAGGCAGGCGCAAACACCGCCTGGGTTCCGTCGCCGACCGCGGCGACCCTCCACGCAACCCACTATCACAAGGTCAATGTCGCCGATGTCCAGTCCGGCCTGAAGACAAGGGGCCGCGCCAAGCTCTCCGACATTCTCTCCGTGCCGGTCGCATCAAGGCCGAACTGGACACCCGAGGAGATCCAGCGCGAGCTCGACAACAATGCCCAGGGCATCCTCGGCTATGTGGTGCGCTGGATCGACCAGGGCGTCGGCTGCTCAAAGGTGCCCGACATCAACGACATCGGCCTGATGGAAGACCGCGCGACGCTTCGCATCTCGGCGCAGCACATGGCCAATTGGCTGCACCACAAGCTGATCAGCGAGGCGCAGGTCCTCGAGACGATGAAGCGGATGGCAGCGATCGTCGACGGCCAGAATGCCGGTGATGCGCTCTATCATCCGATGGCAACGGATTTCGACGGTTCGATTGCCTTCCAGGCGGCCCTTGACCTGGTGTTGAAGGGCAGGGAACAGCCGAACGGCTACACCGAGCCGGTCCTCCACCGGCGGCGGCTGGAGCTCAAGGCCAAGCACGCGCACTAGACGACAAAGGCCGCCGGGTTCGCCGGCGGCCTTTGTCGTTCGAAGAAGTGTCCAGCTACTGGATGACGACGACCTTGGTGTTGCGGCCTGGGCGGACGCGGTCGTAGAGATCGATGACGTCCTGGTTGATCAGCCGGATGCAGCCCGAGGAGGCCGCGGTGCCGATCGAGGCCCATTCCGGCGTGCCATGCAGGCGAAACAGCGTGTCCTGACCCTTCTCGTTGAAGAGATACATGGCACGCGCTCCGAGCGGATTGCTGAGCCCCGGTCCCATGCCATCCTCGACATAGCGAGCCACGTCCGGCTTGCGCTCCGCCATTTCCTTCGGCGGGTGCCAGGTCGGCCAGGCCTGCTTCCAGGCCACATAGGCTTCGCCCGACCAGGAGAAGCCCTGCTTGCCGACGCCGATCCCGTAGCGGACCGCCTTGCCGTTCGGCAGGATGTAATAGAGGAATCGTTCGCGCGTGTTCACCACGATCGTACCCGGCTTCTCCTGCGTCGAGTAGTCAACGATCTGCCGGTGGAACTTCTTGTCCACGCGGCTGATCGGAATGGCAGGCAAGGCATAGCCGGCATCGGTGACGGAGCCGTAGGATTCGGTCGCGATCCTGGCGGTTTCGACGCGGGTAACTGGGGTGGTTTCGGACGTGGTGGAGCATCCGGCCAGGGCAACGCTTGCCAGGAGGCCGAAGGCGATCATGCTTGTGCGGATGCGCATGGAGATCTCATGAAAAGGGGAAAAGCGACGCAGGCGGGATCACCGCCTTTAAGATCGGGTTATTTTCGAATAAAACAGGCTTGGCAAGTCGCTGTGCCCCAACCGGGCGCCGTGCCCGCACGATTGAATGCGGATCTGCCTTTTTTGCAACATCAATCTCTCGGATCAGCACCCGACATCATGACACG
>JBKBXP010000062.1:10557-13912 GCA_046314035.1 Pseudorhizobium sp.
TGTCAGCATAGCAAACAGCAACCCGCTCATCGATGGCCGCCAGTCGGCCCGCGCCATGATGGTGCGCCGTGGCCTGCAGATCCTGCTCGCCGACATGCGCCATGCGACGCTGCCGGAACTCGCGCTGGCCAATGGCCGCCGCGCCGACCTCGTCAGCGTGTCGGAAAAGGGCGAGATCTGGATCATCGAGATCAAGACCTCGATCGAGGACTTTCGCGTCGATCGCAAGTGGCCGGACTACCGCGCCTGTTGCGACCGGCTGTTCTTCGCCACCCACAAGGACGTGCCCCTGGAGATCTTTCCGGAGGACTGCGGCCTCCTGCTCTCGGACGGCTATGGCGCGCATCTCATGCGCGATGCACCCGAGCACCGGCTGCCGCCTGCTACCCGCAAGGCGGTCATGCTGAATTTTGCCAGGGTTTCCGCGCATCGCCTGACGATGGCCGAATGGGCAACCGGCAGAACCTTCGACGAGATGTGACGCCTATTTCGGTGCCCGCTTGGCCAAGATCCGCTGCAGCGTCCGGCGGTGCATGTTGAGGCGCCGAGCCGTCTCCGACACATTGCGCTCGCACATCTCGTAGACCCGCTGGATATGCTCCCACCGCACCCGGTCGGCCGACATCGGATTTTCCGGCACGTCCGCCTTCTCCCCGGGTCGCTGCGTCAGCGCATGGAAGACATCGTCCGCATCGGCGGGCTTGGCCAGATAGTCGAGTGCACCGAGTTTCACCGCCGTGACGGCCGTGGCGATATTGCCGTAGCCGGTCAGCACGATGGTCTTGGTATCCTGCCGCAGCTGGCGGATCGCCTCGATCACGTCGAGCCCGTTGCCGTCTCCCAGCCGAAGGTCGACCACGGCATATTTCGGCGGATTGGCCTTCGATTTGGCGATGCCCTCGGCCACCGATTCCGCCACGTCGACGGTAAAGCCGCGGCTTTCCATGGCGCGCGCCAACCGCCGCAGGAACGGCCCGTCGTCATCGACGATCAGCAGCGACCGGTCCAAACCGAGCAGTTGTTCCGCAGCCGCGTCTGCGGCATGCATTGGTGTTTCCATGTCTCTTCTCCAGAAGCGTCACGGGTTCAGAGAGATCTACGGTCTGCAGAGCCTCTCGGACCACCGGCGCCAGCTAACCGTCCTCGAGCATCGCCCGGGGCCATTCGATGCGGATACGGGCACCCGCTCCGTCGCCATTCCGATTCTCGAATCGCAATCGTGCGCCGGAGCGTTCCAGCAGCGTCTTGGCGATGAACAGGCCAAGCCCGAGACCGCCGGCCCGCTCCACTTCCTTGACCCTCTTCGTCATATAGGGTTCGCCGATGCGCGAAAGAATATCCGCCGAGTATCCGGCGCCATCGTCCTCGATGACGACGACGACCCGTTCGGCATTGTGCTCGACGGTCACCGTCACCTGGCTTGCCGCATAGTCCACCGCGTTCTCCACGAGGTTGCCGAGACCGTAGAGAATGCCGGCGTTGCGGGTGCAGACCGGTTCACTGGCACGGTCGCCCATCTCGACAAGCTCGATGGCAATCCCGAACTGGCGGTGCGGCGCGATCACGTCCTCGATCATCGAGGACAGCGGCAGGCGCCGCATGTGCTCTTCGCTTGCCGCCGACAGCGAGGTCAGGCGCTTCAGGATATCGCGGCAACGCTCGCTCTGGCTGCGCAGCAGCTGGACGTCTTCCCGGAGCAGCTCGTTGTCGCCGAAGTCACGCTCCATCTCCTTGGCGATGACGCTGATCGTGGCCAGCGGCGTTCCCAGTTCATGCGCTGCCGCCGCGGCCAGGCCGTCGAGCTGAGACAGGTGCTTTTCCCGCTCCAGCACGAGTTCGGTGGCGGCCAGCGCATCCGCCAGCAGCGTCGCCTCGTTGGACACCTGATAGGCGTAGAAGGCGGCAAAGCTCATCATCGAGGCGATCGAGAACCAGATGCCGAGCTGCATGACCGGCTGGACCCGCCAGATCTCTTCCGGATACCAGGGCAGCGGATAGGGCGAGAAGGCGAGCGCCGTGGTGCAGGCCAGCGCCAGCAGAAGGAGCACAATCGAATGCCGCAGCGGCTGCGAGGCAAACGAGATGATCACCGGCACGCAGAGGAGGGGCGCAAACGGATTGGCAAGCCCGCCGGTGATGAACAGCAGGCAGGCCATCTGCAGGAGATCGAAGCTCAGGAGCGCCAGCGCTGCCTTCGGTCCCAGCCGCTGCGTCGGCGGAAACCAGAGCGAGAGCATCACATTGGCGAGCGCCAGGGCGCCGATCAGGAAGCCGGCCGGCAGCAGCGGCAGCGGAAAGGAGAGCGCCAGCGCCACGATCAGCACCGTCAGCGTCTGGCCGGCGACCGCCAGCCAGCGCAGCCGGACCAGCGTCTGGAGCCGGAACCGCCGGCTGGAGGACCCGAACTGCGCCTCGCGCACCGACGAGAGGCCGAGGGTTTCCGTCTGACGGCCAGCGCCCATCGTGTCTGCCTTGTTCATGGACTGGTCCAATACAGCTCCTTGCCCCATCTCCCGAGGCGGCATTCTGTCACGTCCCGCGCGGCTTGGCACGCGTGGTGGGCAGCGCCTCGTCCGGCCGCTCCGGCCAGGGGTGCCGGGGATAGCGCCCGCGCATCTCGGCGCGCACGTCTTTCCAGGTTCCCGCCCAGAAGCCCGGCAGGTCGCGGGTCGTCTGGATCGGCCGGTGTGCCGGCGAGGTCAGCTCCAGCAGAAGCGGCAACCGTCCGCCCGCCACCGACGGATGCGTCTTCAGGCCAAAGAGTTCCTGCACCCGGATCGCCAGCACCGGCTCCTCCCCGTCATAGCGGATCGGGTGGCGCTGGCCGGTCGGCGCCTCGAAATGGGTGGGGGCCAGCCGATCGAGGTCGCGGCGCAGCTCGTGCGGCACGAGCGACCGCAGCCCCTCGGTGAGGCTGCCGGCGTCGATGGCGTCGAAGCTGGAGCTGCTGCCCTGAAACGGCACGAACCAGTCCTCCAGCCGGTCGAGCAGTGCCTCCTCGCCCATGTCCGGCCAGAGAACGCCGATGCTCCGCTGCAGGAAGCCGATCCGCTGGCGCAGATGCTGGGCGTCGCGCGAAAAGGGCAGCGCCGCCAGCCCGAGCTCTCGCACACCCTCGGCGAGCGCCCGGGCGGCCGCTTCCCCGCGCGGCTTTGGCAGCGGCGACTCCTCGAAGACGATCGCGCCGAGCCGCGTCACCTTTCGGGCCCGCACCTGGCGGCTCGCCCGGTCGAAGACACATTCCTCTCCCTCGACGATGACGTGGCGCAGGTGGTCCTGCACGTCGGCGCGGGTGACCTCCGCCGCGGCAAGAATGCGGCCCTGTGCGGCGCGGCCGGTCAGATCGGCGATCACC
>JBKBXP010000063.1:0-13911 GCA_046314035.1 Pseudorhizobium sp.
ATATCGGAGCCCACCGCTGCTCAGGCCGGCGAGGCCGACGCTCTGACCGATGCCCAGGCTGATGAAGGACGCGAGCCCGATCTTCGGGTAGCTGAGGTCGTTGTTGACATAGCGGACACCGCACCAGTCAAACCCGGTCAGGCAGACATAGGAGGCTGCCGTAAACGCCAGCGCCATGACCAGATTGTAGGTCGGGATTTCAGAGACCGAGGTGGTGATGTCCGACCATGTGTATTCCCGGAAGATATTCCAGAGAAGATAGGTTGCAAGGACGAGGCCGAGGACCATCAGTCCGTAGGCCAGCATTTTTTTACGGTTCATGTCCGGCTCGCGCGAGAGTGTCGGCCTCAACGCAAGGCCCTTGTTCTTGTTCCTGTTGCGACGCTTCGTTCGACCTGTCACAGCCTCTCCAGCACGCTGACGAACACCGGATCCTCGGGATGAACCGGTTCCGGATATCTGCCAGGCGCTGAGCGCAAGCTTTCCGTGGCTGCCGAAGCCGAGGATATGCGGCTCGACGACCCGGACCGTATCCTTGTAGCGAAACGTCAGCCGGAGACGGCCCCTGATCGCGGCTTCGATGCCTTCAAGTATATGGAGATTTTGACGGTGCGGCATGTCGCAGAACGGTCGGCGCGACCAAAAGGTTCTTCCTGGGCGTCCCCGGCGGCCGACAGCCCTGTCAGTTACTCTTCAGGAGCCTGCTCTTCTGGCGGTTCCAGTCGCGTTCCTTCTCCGTCTCGCGCTTGTCATGGAGCTTCTTGCCCTTGGCGAGCGCCAGTTCCAGCTTTGCCCGGCCTTTCTCGTTGAAATAGATCTTCAACGGCACGAGCGTCATGCCCTCGCGATTGATCCCGACGCGCAGCCGATTGATCTCGCGCTTGCTCAGAAGCAGCTTGCGACGGCGACGCGGCTCGTGGTTGAAACGGTTCGCCTGCAGGTATTCCGGAAGATGCGAGTTGATGAGCCAGATCTCGGCACCCTCGTCGGAGGCATAGGATTCGGCGATATTGGCCTTGCCTTCACGCAGGGACTTGACCTCCGTGCCGGTCAGCACGATGCCCGCCTCATAGGTGTCGAGGATCTCGTAATTGAAACGGGCCTTACGGTTCTCCGCGACAATCTTGTTCACCGTACGCTGGCTGCCTTTGGGGGCCATGAATGATCCCTACCCTTCGTTTCTGTTCTTTCCCCATCCACGGGGCCATACACGGACGTCGGACAAGATCTGCATCATGTAAGGTGCCGCAGTCCTAAAGTGAAGCGGCAGCCTTCTGTCCTAATTGAGCAGGCCAGCGTGGCGGAGTGCGCTGTCGAGGGCAGCTTCGGTCGCCGGCTCCAGTGTCGACATCAACGGCGAACGCACGGAACGGTTCATTCCACGCGTCTTCCACAGGCCGTATTTCGCGCCGCAGACGCCCGGCTCCAGGAAAATTGCCTTGTGCAGCGGCATCAGCCGGTCCTGGTATTCGAGTGCCTTGGCGTAATCGCCGGCAAGCGTCGCCGCCTGGAATTCCGCACAGAGACGCGGCGCGACGTTGGCGGTGACGGAAATGCAGCCGACGCCGCCATGGGCGTTGAAGCCGAGTGCCGTACCGTCCTCGCCGGAGAGCTGGATGAAGTCCTTGCCGCAGGTGATGCGCTGCTCCGAGACCCGCTCCAGCCTGCCTGTGGCATCCTTGACGCCGGCAATATTGGAGTAAGCCTTGACGAGTGCCCCCATGGTCTCGGGTGTCATGTCGATGACGGACCGGCCCGGGATATTGTAGATGAAGATCGGCAGCTTCACCGCTTCCGCAATGGCCGCGAAATGCGCAAAGAGACCCTTCTGGGTCGGCTTGTTGTAATAGGGCGTGACGACCAGCAGCGCATCGGCGCCGGCGTCTTCGGCATGGGTGGCGAGTTCGATCGCCTCGCGGGTGTTGTTGGACCCGGCACCAGCGATGACCGGAACCCGGCTTGCCGCCAGTTCGATGCAGAGTTCGATGACGCGCTTGTGCTCCGCATGCGATAGCGTTGGCGATTCACCCGTCGTGCCGACCGGCACGAGCCCGCTGCTTCCTTCGGCGATCTGCCACTCCACATGAGCGGCGAAGGCTTGCTCATCAACCTTGCCCTCCGCGGTGAAAGGCGTGACGAGCGCGGGCATGGATCCCTTGAACATGCAAAACTCCTGGCAGCCGGGCAGTCCACGCTTCGGCCGCATTCCGTGACTAAGGTGGCGCACAATAGAGCGGCGGTCATGCCACGACAAGCGGATGCTGTCGCGATTTCGTCATATCCACGGCGATGCCAAAAAGACGCATTTTCATGAACTTGGTAGGCTTTTGTTAACTTGCAGCGCACCTAATACACTATGGGGTTTCCTTTCCTTGTCGCGGGTGACCGGATGAAAAAGCCTGTGCTGCTCACTGCCATCGGTCTCGGCCTCTCGATCGGCTGGACCATTGCCGCGCCCCTGTCCCCTCCCCTGGCCGAGCGCTCCGACCCCCTTCCCTACGCCAGTCCTGACAGTCCTCCGGCCAAGGCTTTTCCCATGCCGCTGACGACCGGCGCGATCCCGCGGACCGGTCGACTGACCCCGACACCCATGCTCAAGGCCGGCCTCGATGCCCTCTCCAACAGGGATGCACGCGGTGCCATCCTGATCCGCAATGGGTTGCCGCAAGGATCGATTGCACGCCACATCCTGACGTGGTCGATCGCCACCTCGGGGCTTGCAGGCGTGCATTCGCAGGAAATTGCCGCCGCCGAAGCGGAACTGGCCGGCTGGCCGGGGCTCGACGGGCTGCGGGCGCAGTCGGAGCGGGCGCTGTTCCGTGAGAATGCCGATGCGCAGACGGTGATTGCCGCCTTCGAACACGCGCCGCCCGAGACCGCCGAAGGCACTTTCGCCCTGGCCCGCGCGCTTGGCGCGGACGGCCGGCAGGACGACGCTACCCAGATGATCCGGCAGCTCTGGTCATCGGATGCCTTGGACACGGCACTCGAGGCTCGGATCCTGAAGGAATTTGGATCCGTCCTGAACACTGCGGACCACAAGGCCCGCATGGACTACCTGATGTACCGAAGCCGGGTGGCGCAGGCACAGCGCTTTGCCGATCTCGGCAAGGCGCAGTCTCTCTACCGGGCCTGGAGCGCGGTCATCCGCGAGGCCAATAATGCCGATGCGCTGGTGAAGGCGGTCGATGCCTCCTGGGCCGATGATCCGGCCTATTTCTTCATCCAGATCGAACAGCTGCGTCGCAAGGACCGCTACGAAGACGCAGCGGCCCTTCTCGAGAAAGCTCCCAAGGATGCCGCGCGGCTGATCAACACATCCGAGTGGTGGAACGAGCAGCGCATCGTTGCACGCGGACTGGCAGACCGGGGTGATTTCCGAGCAGCCTACGACATCGTCACCGCGCATCAGGCCGTTCGGCCGACCGATATCGTTGATGCGGAATTCCATGCCGGTTGGTATGCGCTGCGCCATCTGAACGATCCTTCCGCGGCAGAGCGGCATTTCCGCAGGATCGCCGAGGTTTCCAATGGTCCCATCTCGTCCTCGCGTGCCATGTACTGGCTTGCCCGGACAGCGGAACAGATCGGGCGCGGCGATGCGGAGGAGTTTTATCGCAAGGCCGCGGCCTATCCCGGTACCTTTTATGGACAACTGGCGGCAGCCAGAACCGGCAACGGGGCACTGAATGTCGCCGATCCGGTGCCAAACGAGAGCGATCGCCAGGCCTTCTGGAACCGTGAGCCGGTGCAGGCCATCTCTCTGCTGGAATCAGCCGGTCAGGCGCGGCGGGCGGAAACTCTGATCCGGGCACTGGCCAAGGAGATCGTCAGCCCCGGCGAACTGGCCCTTCTCGCCGCCAAGGCCCAAGAACGTGCAGATCACAGCCTGGCGCTGCAGATCGGCAAGACAGCCTTTGCGGAAGGCCGCGACGTTGCCGCCCTTGCCTTTCCCACCGGCGTGATACCTGCGACCGCCGATATCGCCGGCTCCGGCAAGGCGCTCGCCTATTCGGTGGCACGCCAGGAGAGCGCCTTCAATGCCGCTGCCGTCTCGCCCGCCAATGCGCGCGGGCTGCTGCAGCTTCTGCCGGGAACGGCCGAGGCGGTGGCGAAGCGGCATGGCCTTGCCTATGCCCCAGCGCGTCTGACCGGCGATCCCGGGTACAACGCGACGCTCGGTGCCCACTACCTCGGGGAGCAGATCGCCTCCTTCGGCGGCTCCTATGTGCTGACCTTCATCGCCTACAACGCCGGACCCCGGCGGGTGCAGGAATGGATCAACCGCTACGGCGACCCCCGCGGCAAGTCGATCGAAGAGGTTGTCGACTGGATCGAGCGCATTCCCTATCCGGAGACGCGCAGCTACGTGCAGCGGATCATGGAAAACTATCAGGTCTACAAGACACGGCTTGGCCAGGACGCCGACATCGTGGCCGACCTGAGGTACGGTCGGCGCTAACGCCTCATCCCGCCTGAAATCCGCGCATACACGTCGGCCTGTCAAGCGTCCGGCCCCGCGCTGCCAAAATGCCGAAAGGCCCGGCGATTGCCGGGCCTTTCGCATGAGATCGACCTAAGGCGTGCCTTAGAAGTCGCGCTGCAGACGAACGATGCCGCCCCAGTTTTCAGTCGAGTCGTCATAACCGACGGCAACCTTGGAGGTCAGGCCGGTCGTGATGGCGTAGTTGACGGTCGCGCCGGCTGTCCAGTAGTCTTCACCGGTGAAGCCGCCATCAGCAGCAAGCTCGGTATCCCAGAAGTACTGGAATTCCGGGATGATCTGCAGCTTCTCCGTGGCGTTGAAGGCATAGGCCGTCGCAAGCGACCACTCGGCACCGCCGTAGTAGACGTTGTAGCCGGACGAATAGACACCGGCGAGATAGAAGGTGCCGGGGCCGACTTCCGCCGAGCCGATAACGCGAACCGCGCCTTCTTCGTTGCCGAAGTCGTAGGAGCCGAGAAGTTCGATCGCCGCTGGACCAAGCGCTGCCTGGACGACGGCTTCGAGACCGAGGTCTTGGCCACCCGAAACCACCGTTGTCTGGGCACCTGTAACTAAACTAGTAGTAGTAGTAGAGAAGCGTTCCGTAAGCTCATCGAGCTGAATACCTGCCGTGAAGGCATCGCCGGTGTAGATGTAGGCAATCGAGGTCAGACGGTTCGAACCGAGCGCATCGAGTTCGCCGGGAAGGTCGTTGGCATCCCACCAGTTGAGGTAGGTACCGGCCTTGAAACCGCCGAGCTGCAGGTAGACTTCATCAAGATAGAAGTCTGTCGCACTGGAACCGGAATCTTCTGAGATATCGCCATGAATTGCGATGAAGCCGGTCAATTCACCGAGTTCCGTGTCGCTTTTCGACGTGAGTGCGACGCGACCGCGGGTCCATGCGTCCCAGTCGTCACCGTTCGCGCCGTTTACACCTTCGCCGATATCGACCTGAAAGCGGACGTAACCGCCGATCTTGAGGCAGGTTTCCGTGCCGGGGATATAGAAGTAGCCTGTGCCGAATGCGTCGCAAACGCGGACGTATTCCATGGGCTCAGGCTCGGCAGCGATGATGGCGTCGGCAGCCTGGGCGCCGGATACTGCTGCAAGCGCAGCAGCGGAGCCGAGAAGAAGGCTCTTGATGTTCATTACGGGACCTCCGGTCAGGTGATGATTGATCGTCTGCAGTTTCAGGCATTAAAAAAGCCGCCTTCGGCGACTTCAATGCAGATCCCTTGAATTTCTCCCGACAGGAAGACCTACATTGGGTCAACCTTTTCGTTGGAAATCCCCCCCGGCGAACCGGGGGAGATCGGTAACTTGATTAGAAGTTACGCTGCAGACGGACGAAGCCGTTGACGAAATCGTCAGCGCCGTCGAAGTCGTTGTAGTTGGCAGTAACCTTGACAGCCATGCCCGGGGTGACAGCGTAGTCAACCGTCAGACCAGCGCGCCAGCCGTCGTTGCCGAAGAATTCACCACCGGCAGACTGCGTGTTAGCAAAATACTGCGCACCAGGAGTGAGCGTGAAGCGCTCGGTTGCCTTGAAGGAGTACGAACCAGCGATCGTCCACTCGGAAGCGCTGTAGTAGGTATTCACGCCAGAAGCCCAGATACCAGCGAGCTGCAGGGTGCCAGGACCGACGCCAGCCGAAACGAGCGCACGGACGGCGCCATCTTCATTGGCGAAGTCGTAGGAGCCGAGCAGGTCGACCGATGCTGCGCCGAGCGAAGCAGTGATGATACCTTCAAGACCGAGGTCCTGATCGCCAGAAACAACAGTCGTCTGCGCACCGGTAACCAGGCTGGTCGTAGTAACAGACGAACGCGACGTCAACTCGTCGAGCTGGATACCGGCAGTGAAGGCGTCGCCCGTGAAGATGTAGGCGATCGAGGTGTAACGGGTCGCGCCAGCAAGGATATCGGTTTCGCCGTTGATGCCCTTATCCCACCAGTTCAGGTAGGTACCGGCCTTGAAGCCGCCGAGCTGCAGGTAGACTTCGTCAAAGTAGAAGTCTGTCGTGCTGGAAGCAGTGCGCTCGGAGATGTCGGCCTGCATGGCGATGAAGCCGGTCAGTTCGCCGAGTTCGGTGTCGCTCTTGGAGACAACTTCAACGCGACCGCGTGTGAATGCATCCCAGTCGCTGCCGAGGAAGGTGTCTTCGCCAGCATCAACCTGGAAACGAACGTAACCACCGATCTTGAGGCAGGTTTCCGTGCCCGGGATGTAGAAGTAGCCAGTGCCGAATGCGTCGCAAACGCGAACGTATTCCATGGGCTCAGGCTCAGCAGCGATGATCGCGTCGGCAGCCTGGGCGCCAGATACTGCTGCGAGGGCAGCAGCGGAGCCGAGAAGAAGGCTCTTGATGTTCATTTTTGACCTCCAGTCAAAGTTTCGTAAGGGTCTGGGTTCTTTTGCTGAAGGACAGCGTTCCCTGCCCCATCCCCGTCGATTGCTAGAAGACGGACGATCCACCGCCTCGCTTCCGAGAGTGAAAATACAAGACGGGGGATGTCATGCAATGAGGAACTTGCAGGAAGCCCCATTCCCATCCCTGCTTACGGGGGGGCTGTTGCGGAAAGGACACAAATGTGGCGCCGGGGACCGTTCAAAGTTTACAGATCATTAAGAAACGGCTTGATCGGCAGGCACTTAGGCATGCCGACGCACCAGGCAACGGCCGGCGCTCCACGATCGACCCGCCCGAATCGTGCCGCAAAGCCGCCTTTTCCGATCAACCTGCACCCAAAGGAATCAGACAACAGAATCGGGGCGTCCCAAATTTCGCCATCGGGGGCCGGCGAGCCGGCCCGACCCGCGACAGGCACCACGCCAGATCAGGCCTCGCCTCAGGAAGACGTCATTCGCCAACCTGCCGCGAAACCATCAAGGTCCTGATGCTTTATAGTGTCATGCTCAACCGGCCCGGTGCCGGAGTGGCGCGGGCAGTATCTATCAAGGAGCGGAAACAGATTTGACCTTCACAGCCCCCCATCTCCGCTTCGCTTGCCTGGCGCTCTCTATAGTGTCGCCGCTGTCGGCGATGGCTCACCCGACCCACGGGTCTTCGGTCCTGGGGGAAATCCCGGTCGTCGTTGCGGATTCCGCCTGCGGGCCGGGCTGGTACAGGACGGCCCGCGGCACATGCCGTCGGACAGTTCAGGAGCCGGTGCCGGTGCCGCGGTGGCGCCCGCCCGGCGACCGCCGGAAGTTCGGGCGGACCGAAGGGCAACCCCCGGTTCTCCGTCGTGCCGCCCCTGGGGAACTCGATGCCGCGCCGCCGCCGCACCTGCGATGGTCGCCGCCACCTGCGCCGCCGCGCTGGCAGGACACACGGCCGAGAACTCCGGGCGGACTTTCCAATCCCACCCGAAGGTACTGATATGCAGCGGGGGCCTTGAGCACGCCCCTGGCGCGGAGGAGCGGCACTCCTTCTTCTTTTCTCTGCGGTCCCGATATCCTGATCCGAAAGAACACGGCTCCCTGCTCGCCCCCGGTCGGCCAGACTTCGCAACCCACTCGGATTGCTGAAGGACCGAATGGCGAACCCTGCGTCCTGATCTGCGTTTGCCCCTGAGGCGTAACCGTCAGGACGAGACAAATGAAATGCGAGGCAAGAATGGCATCGAGGATCGAAGACTACGCGATTATCGGGGACTGCGAGACGGCGGCGCTCGTCTCCAGGATGGGGTCCATCGACTGGCTGTGCTTTCCGCGGTTCGATTCGGCCGCCTGCTTTGCGTCTCTTCTCGGCACGGACGAGAATGGCCACTGGTCGATCACGCCGCGAGAGCCGATTATCGAGGTGAGCCGCGCCTACGTGGAGGATACTCTTGTTCTGGAGACGCAGTTCGTCACCGCCAGCGGTCGTGCGGCGATCCTCGACTTCATGCCGCCGCGCGACGGCTCCGCCAATCTGGTGCGGATCATCGAAGGACGCGAGGGCGATGTGGAGTTCGACATCGACCTCGTCATGCGCTTCGACTACGGGCGCAGCGTCCCCTGGGTGACGCATGACGCCTCCGGCCGGTTGACGGCGGTCGCCGGCCCGGACCGGCTGACGCTGCAAAGCCCGGTGGAGCTTAAAGGCGAGGATTTTCACAGCAAAGGCCGTGTCTCTGTGTCGGAAGGGCAGCGGATCGCCTTCACCCTCACCCACAGCCTGTCGCATGAGCCTGTGCCGGCGGCCCAGGATCCGGAAGCCGCCCTGCAGCAGACCGTTTTCTTCTGGCATGACTTCGTCAGCCGCTGCCCGCCGGTCAACAGCTATACGGAGATCGTCAAAAGATCGCTGATCACGCTGAAGGCAATGACCTACATGCCGACGGGCGGCATCGTTGCCTCCGTGACCACCTCGCTCCCGGAGGCGCTTGGCGGAGAACGCAACTGGGACTACCGCTACTGCTGGCTGCGCGACGCGACCATGACGCTGATGGCCTTCATGGACCTCGGCTATCTCGACGAGGCGGCTGCCTGGCGGGAATGGCTGATGCGGGCCGTGGCCGGCACGCCCGAACAGATGCAGATCATGTATGGCGTGGGCGGCGAGCGACATCTTCCGGAATGGGAGGCCGGCTGGCTTTCCGGCTACGAGGGCTCGCTGCCGGTGCGGATCGGCAATGCCGCGGCAGGGCAATTCCAGCTGGATGTCTATGGCGAAGTGGCCGATGCGCTGGCGCAGGCGCGCCGGCATGGCCTGCCGCCCCATCCCCGCAGCGCTTCCATTGCCGGCCTGCTGCTTCCCTTCCTGGAAAAGGCGTGGCGCGAGCCGGACGAAGGCATCTGGGAGGTCCGCAGCGGCCGGGCCCATTTCACCCATTCAAAGGTGATGGCCTGGGTGGCCTTCGACCGGGCGTCGCGGCTTGCCGAGGAGTTCGGCGGAGAGGCCGAGACGGCGCTTCGCTGGCGGCGGGTGGCCGACGAGATCCATGCCGACGTCTGCCACAATGCCTACGATGACGAAATCGGCAGCTTCGTCCAATCCTATGGATCGAAATCTCTCGATGCCAGCGTCCTGCAGATCCCGCTCGTCGGCTTCCTGCCGCCGGAAGACCCCCGTGTGGTGTCGACCGTCGAGGCGATCGAGCGCCATCTCGTTCGCGACGGCCTGGTGCTTCGCTACGAGACAGACGTCTCCGACGACGGCCTGCCGGGGGGCGAAGGGGCGTTTCTGGTCTGCAGCTTCTGGCTCTGCGACGCGCTGGTCTTGCTCGGACGACATGACGACGCCAGGCGGCTTTACGGAAAGCTGTGCGGGCTCTGCAATGATGTCGGGCTTCTTTCGGAAGAATACGACCCTGTCGTCGGTCGCATGCTCGGCAACTTCCCGCAGGCCTTCAGCCATATCGGCCTGATCAGCACCGCCCTCAACCTCGCCCGTTCGGAAGGCCTGGCCTGGGAACGGTCGAAACCGGTGGGATAGGCACTGGAGGTGCTCACTGTTGCCGGAGCATGACCGCACAAGACGGGACAGTCATGACGAGGCTCAAGCCGACGCGCGCCGTCGGCCTGTGAGGCGGCTGATCCGGTGTCTGGAGACTGGTGATTATAAGTGAAAAATGGCGGAGAAGATGGGATTCGAACCCACGATACCCTTCCGGGTATACTCCCTTAGCAGGGGAGCGCCTTCGACCACTCGGCCACCTCTCCGGTCGAGGCCTGATTAAGTCGGATGATCAGTGATTGCAAGGCCTTTTCGCAGTGGCGGGGCAATTGTCCCGCCCGAGGCTCGAACGGGCCGGAACGACGGGTCAGTAGCCGGAAGCGCCACCGGTGCCGGGTGTGCCGCGGCCGTAACGGCCCGCAAGCCGGCGCAGGGTCACGGAAAATTCCGCCACGTCCGAACCGACGGCCACGAATCGCGCACCGAGATCGATGTAGCGGAGGTTGAGCGCTTCGTTGAAGGTCAGTATGCCGGCAGCCTTGCCGGCCGCGGTGATCGTCTTGAGCGCCTTTTCGATCACCTCCTGCACCTCGGGCGCCTCGATGCGGCCAAGATAGCCCATGTCCGCCGAGAGATCCGCCGGGCCGATGAAGACGCCGTCGATGCCCTCGACCGCGGCAATATTCTCCAGATCCTCGATCGCCGCGCGGGTTTCGGCCTGGACCAGAAGGCAGATCTCGTCGGCGGCCGTCTCGGCGTAGTCGGTGACCGTGTTGAAGGCGGACGCGCGCGCCACTGCGGCACCAACGCCGCGGATGCCATGCGGGGGATAGCGCACGGCCTTTACCAGGGCCCTTGCCTGTTCCGCCGAATCGACCATCGGCACCAGCAGCGTGCGAGCGCCAGCATCGAGCAGCTGCTTGATCATCCAGGGCTCGCCCATCGGCGGACGGACGACAGCTTCCGCCGGTGAAGAGGACAGCGCCCGCAGCTGTTCGATGATACTGCGAAGATCGTTGGGGCCGTGTTCACCGTCGATTACCAGCCAGTCGAAGCCGGCGGTGCCGGCCAGTTCCGCCATCAGCGCCTCGCCGGTGTTCAGCCAGAGGCCGATTTGCGGCCTGCCTTCGCGAAGAGCGGCTTTGAAAAGGTTCTTGGGCACGGGCATGGCATTTTCCTAGACGAGAAGTTGTTTGAGATCGGCTGACGGGTCGGCGAGAATGCGCCGGTCCGGCTCGTTGCCCGAATCGAGCAGCTTCTTGCCGGTGACATAGGCCTTGGCGTCGTTGATGGCGTCGACGGCGAGGAATCGTCCCTCGCGAAAATACCAGATCGAGATACTGCCCTCGCGCATTCCCGGGCGCACCAGGGTTTCATCATAGCCGAGATTGAAGCCGGCGATCTGCAGCTTGACGTCGTATTGATCGGACCAGAACCAGGGCTTGGGATCATAAGGTGTATCGCCACCGGCGAGGACGGCTGCGATGGCCTCGGCCTGGTCGACGGCGTTTTGGACCGATTCGAGCCGGATGTGGGCGCCATTCCATGGCAAGACCGTGCAGTCGCCAGCGGCATAGATGAAGGGATCGGAGGTGCGCCCGAAGGCATCGACAAGCACGCCGTTGCCGACATCGAGCCCAGTTTCGCGCGCCAGGCGGTCGTTCGGGGAGACGCCGATGCCGACCACGACGAAATCCACCTCGATGATGGAGCCATCGGAGAGTTCCGCGCCGCACACCCTGCCGTCCTTCTCGATCAGCCGCACGAGGCCGGTCTTCTCGCGGATGGAGACGCCGTGCTGGAGGTGGATGGTGCGGATGACGTCGGCCGTCTGGCTGGAGGCAACCCGCGCCAGGATCCGGTCGGCCATCTCGATCAGCGTCACCTCGACCCCGAGATGGCGGGCAACGGCTGCCGCCTCCAGGCCGATATAGCCGCCGCCGATGACCAGGAGGCGACGGCCGGCGCGCATTTCCGCGCTCAGCCTGTCGGCATCGCGCTTACTGCGCATCACATAGACACCGTCGAGGTCGCCGCCGACGCCGGCGGGCAGTTCCCGCGGCGCCGCGCCCGTCGTCAGCGCCATGGTCTGATACTCGAGGAACGATCCGTCCTGCATGCGGATCCGCCTTGCGGTCCGGTCGATCTCCTCCACGAAGGTCGACAGGCGGAGTTCCACGTCGTGCTCGGCGTACCAGTCCTCCTGCCGGAACGTCAGTCGATCGAAAGCCATGTCGCCGAGCAGGTATTTCTTGGAGAGCGGCGGACGCTGATAGGGCGGCACTTCCTCCGCGCCAATCATGGTGATCGGCCGCATGTCCTTCAAGGCGCGCAGCCTTGCAGCGAGAGCAAACCCGGCCTGTCCGGCTCCAACGATCACAAGCCTCTGCGTCAACCCCGGCCCTTTCCTGCGCGCATCCATTGCAAGGGAGGGGTAGCCCCCGACATCGATTCCGTCAACCAAGAGGCCGACCCCCCGCAAGCGGCTGGCCCGTTGCGGCACAATCGGACAGGCTGCAACAATTCGATGTTCTCCCTTCAGGATGTGTTAGCTGATGTCGGGCAGACTATGATCCTGAGGAGATAGAAGGGAGGGTGTCATGCCCTTGACTATGGACCACGATCCGAAACAGAGCGCATCGCGAGACAAGGCGTTCGAGAACTTCACCGTCGAGCGGCCCGGCAAGATCATCTTCGTCGGACACCATCTCAGCACGGCAACGCATATTCGCTGCCTGATCCGCTCGATGTCGCTCTATGGAGCGGAGCTGGAAGTCAGCCCGCACATCCCCGTGCCCAACAATTTCTTCCTGGAGATCCTCGGCATTCACGACGAGATCGGCTGCACGGTGATACGCCGTGAAGAGGAGAAGGTGACGATCGGCTTCAACATGCTGATCAACCCCGAATTCCTGCATCACGTGATCCGCCTGAGCTTCGAGACCAGCCACTGAGGCTTGGCCGCCTCGGGGCTATCCTGTAAATGGCGCTTCTTCTTCAAGCATTCCGTTCGCCTGCGATAGCCGGGTGACAGGAAGGACAGGCCCCACAGCAGCCCCCGCCACTCCGGCCCGTCGAGCGGATCGGCAAACGCCTCGCGGGACTTCCTTGCCCGATCATTGGCCGCGACCCAGATCCTCACCCATCCGAACAGCATGGCGATCTCCCTCCACAATGCCTCGACGAGGAGCTAGGCTCTTGCCGGCCATGGCGGTAGACGCGTGGACGAAAGGTGTCTTTCATCCGTGGTTGATGTCAGCGGGACGCTCGAGAGGTAGAGAACTGCGATGGACGATGCGGCCTGGGACGACCTCAGACTTTTCCTGCATGTGGCGACCGAAGGCGGACTGAGCGGCGCTGCCGATCGCACAGGCCTCAGCGCCCCGACCATCGGCCGGCGGATGCTGGCGCTCGAGCGGGCGACGGGCCGCGCACTCTTCATTCGCAGCCAGCGGGGCTATCGGCTGGCGCCCGACGGCGAGGTGCTGCTGGCGCATGTCATTTCCATGCAGAAGACGGCGGACAAGATCGCCGACTGGCGGGGCCAGGCCTTCACCCTGCCGATCGTCTCGATCGTCGCCGATCCGTGGCTTTCGGGCTTCATTGCGGACGAGACGCTCACGATCCGCAAACCAGATGACCCGTTCCGGCTCTGCTGCCAGGCGCATCCTGCCGGAATCGACTTCACCTACAGGGAGACGGACATCGGCCTGGTGCGCAACCGCCCCGACACCGGCAATCTGGCTGTCCGCAAGTCGGTGCAGGTCGCCTATGCGGTCTATCGGCCGGCGGGCGCTGACGAGTCGGCGATGCCGTGGGTCTCTATCGGCACGCAACGCGCCCATTCGCCGGCGGACCGGTGGGTGTTCGAGCAGCACGAGGCGGAGATCCGCACCTGGGCCAATGCGCCGGACCTGCTGCTGCGGCTGATCTGCGCCGGCAATGGTCGCGGTCTCCTCCCCTGCTTCATCGGCGATCGGCAGCCGGGCCTGAAACGAGACGGTCCCATCATCGAGGACCTCAACCATCCGCTGTGGA
>JBKBXP010000064.1:0-13854 GCA_046314035.1 Pseudorhizobium sp.
GGCCAATTTCCACGGTTTTCGCGAGTACATCATCGAACCGTCGAAGGAGCGGATCAAGGCCTTCCTGAACCTCGGCTCGATCGGCCTCGTCGCCTGCAACCGGGTGGCGGAGCTGCGCGACATCCGCGACATCGATCTCGACCGCATCCTGGAATGCTACGCGGAGAACAGCGAGCACATCGTCGGCATCAAGGTGCGCGCCAGCCACGTGATCACTGGCTCCTGGGGCGTCACGCCGGTCAAGCTCGGCAAGAAGATCGCCAAGATCCTGAAGGTGCCGATGATGGTGCATGTCGGCGAACCGCCGGCACTCTATGACGAGGTTCTCGAGATCCTAGGCCCGGGCGATGTCGTCACCCACTGCTTCAACGGCAAGGCCGGATCGAGCATCATGGAGGACGAAGATCTCTTCAACCTCGCCGAACGATGCGCCGGCGAGGGCATCCGTCTCGACATCGGTCATGGCGGGGCCTCCTTCTCGTTCAAGGTCGCGGAAGCAGCGATCGCGCGCGGCCTGCTGCCCTTCTCGATCTCGACGGACCTGCACGGGCATTCGATGAACTTCCCGGTCTGGGATCTCGCGACCACCATGTCCAAGCTTCTCTCCGTTGGCATGCCGTTCGACAAGGTCGTCGATGCGGTGACGCATGCGCCCGCCTCCGTCATCAAGCTGTCGATGGAGAACCGGCTTGCGACCGGCGAGCGGGCGGATTTCACCATCTTCGACCTGGTCGATGCGGATCTGGAAGCCACCGATTCCAATGGCGACGTCTCGCGACTGACGAAGCTGTTCGAGCCCCGCTACGCCGTCATCGGAGCGGAGGCCATCCAGGCCAGCCGCTATATCCCACGGGCCCGCAAGCTCGTCCGCCACAGCCACGGCTACGCCTGGCGCTAGCCGCCTGCCGTTCAATTCACGAGGAAATTTAGTGAAACAATCTTCTCTGGCCGCAGACCTCATGCAAGGCACGCCATACGAGCGGCTTGCGGCGCTCGGCATCCAGCTGCCGCCGCCGCCGCCGCCGATCGCCAACTTCGTCACGCATGTGCAGGAGGGCAATCTTCTCTACCTTTCCGGACAAGGGCCGCGGGAGGTCAATGGCCATCTGCACGCCGGCAAGGTGGGCGCCGAGGTCAGCGTCGACCAAGCCTATGCGCATGCCCGCCTGACGGGCATCAATCTGCTGGCCGTCATGCACCAAGCGCTGGGAGATCTCGGCCGCGTGAAGCGGGTGGTGAAGCTGCTCGGCATGGTGAATGCCGTACCGGACTTCGAAGACCATCCGAGCGTCATCAACGGCTGCTCCGATCTCCTCATCGAGGTGTTCGGCGAGGCCGGCCAGCATGCCCGCTCCGCCGTCGGCTTCGGCTCGTTGCCGGGCAATATCACCGTCGAGATCGAAGCCATCATCTCGCTGCAGGATTGAAAGGCAGGCTAGTGGTTGCGCCATCCCATCAGCGTCTCGATCCGGTTTGCCGAAGCACGCACGTGCTCGGTGTACCGGCTTTCGTCGGAAAGGACCTTCTGTTCGGGCAGCACGATGGAGATCGTCGCCGCGCAGTGGCCGTCCCGATCGACGATGGGCGAGGCGATGCAGGCGACCGCATAGTCGGATTCGGCAACCTGGATGGACAGGCGATCCTGGAAGGCGCGGCCCGCCGCTTCCGACAGCGTTGCCGCATCGATTTCCGCACGGCCGGTCGGCGAGCTGCGGGCACAGCGCCGGAAGAGCTCCATTCTCTCCCGTTCCGGCAGGTGGCCGGCGAGCAGGCGGCCGGAGGCGGTCCAGTTGAGCGGCACGCGCGTGCCGACACGGGAGGCAACCTGGAAATGGGTCGGACCATCGGCCATGGCGAGCACCAGCATATGGTCGCCGTCGCGCCCGCACAGCTGCACGGTCTCGCCGGAGACACGGCAGAGGTCGTGCATCTCGTGCGTCGCGACGCTGATGAAGTCCAGCGACCGGGCATAGGCAAGGCCGTAGTGGTAGAGCCTCGACCCAAGCCAGATGGAGCCGTCCGCGCTGCGGGCCAGCATGTTCTTTTCGACCAGGTCGTCGATGATCACATAGACGGTCGAGAGCGGCGCCTTGACGGCCTTCGCGATGGCATAGGCGCCAGCCGGCGCTCCGGTTTCGTAGAGATGGTCGATGATCTGCAGCGCCCGGTCGATGCCGCTGACGCGCGAGCGGCGCTCTGCCGGTGCCTCAGCGGTGTCGGGCTTGGCGACAGCCTCAGCGGAGGCTGCGCGGGATGAAGTCTTGGCGTCCAACTCGGGGCTCCCCATACGAACATGGGCATTTATTACATTACTGTGGCATAGCTGTCGATCACATTCGGCGGAGGCCCTTAGCATTGGAGATCAAGAATGTCTGACGATATCCGCATAGCCCTCGGCCTGCGCCCGGTGATCAATGTCTCCGGCACGATGACGAGCCTCGGCGCCTCGATCGTGGTGCCTGAGGCAATCGAAGCCATGGCGAAGATCCTGCCGCAGTTCGTCGAAATCAACGACCTGCAGCGCAAGGCAAGTGCCGTGATCGCCCGGCTGACCGGTGGCGAGGCCGGTTTCGTGACCGCCTCCTGCTCGGCCGGCATCACGCTGGCCGTTGCCGGCGCGATCACCGGCAACAATTTGCTTGCGATCGAAAAGCTGCCGGACGTGGCACCGGAAAAGAACGAGGTCCTGGTGCAGATGGGTCATGTGGTGAGCTACGGCGCTCCCGTCGACCAGTCGATCCGGATCGGCGGCGGCAAGGTGGTGCTCGTCGGCCAGGCAACCTCCACCCACCGCTTCCACATGGAGCAGGCGATTACCGAGAAGACGGCTGCCGCCGTCTACGTCGTGTCGCACCACGTGGTGGACTACGGCCTGCTCAATCTGAAGGAGTTCGTCGAGATCGCCCACGCGAAGGGCGTCCCGGTCATCGTCGATGCAGCCTCCGAGTACGATCTGCGGATCTTCCTGGAGCAGGGCGCCGACATCGTCCTCTACTCCGGTCACAAGTTCCTCGGCGGGCCGACGAGCGGCATCGTCGCCGGGGCCAAGGAGTTGGTCCGTCATTCCTTCCTGCAGAACATGGGCGTCGGCCGCGGCATGAAGGTCGGCAAGGAAAGCATCTTCGGCGTCATGGCGGCGCTGGAGGCCTGGGAGACGCGCGATCATGAAGCCGTGCGCGAGCGCGAAACCGGATACCTCAATCTCTGGAAGCGTACCCTCGAGGGTCGGCCGGGCGTCACGGCGCTCATCGAGCCCGACCCGACCAGCAATCCTCTCGACCGGATGCGGGTGATCGTCTCTCCCCAGGAGGCGCATATCACCGCCTGGGACATGGCGGCTGCCCTGCGCAACGGCACGCCGCCGATCATCGTGCGCGACCATGAGGTGGAGCATCACTACTTCTATCTCGACCCCTGCAACCTGCATCCGGGCCAGGAAACCGTCGTCGCCAGCCGCCTGGCCGAGGAATTCGACAGGGCGCGGGCCTCCAACGACATCATCGCCACGCCGATCGAGGATCTGAGCCGCCACCGCTTCGACGGTCTCCTGCGCTGGCCGGACTAGAAACGGAAGACGCAACCGATAGAACGGAAAGAAGGATCGACCCATGGCTCTTGCCCAGACCCTGCCTCTCGCGGCCGACCAACCGGTGCTTTCAGTTGAGAACCTGACGACGTCGTTTCTCGTCGACGGGGAATGGAAGGAGGTTGTCCGCGACGTCTCGTTCACGGTCGCACCCGGCGAAACGGTTGCGATCGTGGGGGAAAGTGGTTCGGGCAAGAGCGTCACCTCGCTCTCGGTCATGCGGCTGCTGCAGCCCGACACGAGCCGCATCACGGGTCGGATCGCGCTTTCGGGGCGGGAGCTCCTGTCGCTGCCAGAGCACGAGATGCGCAAGGTTCGCGGCAACGAGATCGCGATGATCTTCCAGGAGCCGATGACGAGCCTCAATCCGCTCTTCACGATCGGCGATCAGATCTCCGAGGCGCTGCTGGCGCATTCGTCGATGTCGACCGCGGACGCACGGCTGGAAACGATCCGGCTCCTGGAGAAGGTCCGGATTCCGTCGGCCGCATCCCGCTTCGACGAATATCCGCATCGGTTCTCCGGCGGCATGCGCCAGCGGGTGATGATCGCCATGGCACTCGCCACGAAGCCGAAGCTGCTGATCGCCGACGAGCCGACGACGGCGCTTGACGTGACGATCCAGGGGCAGATCCTCGACCTCATCAAGGTGCTGCAGGAAGAGGAGGGGACGTCCGTCCTCTTCATCACCCATGACATGGGCGTCGTCGCGGAAGTCGCCGACCGGACCGTCGTGATGTTTCGCGGTGAGCAGGTGGAGACGGGGTCGACGGCCGATATCTTCCATCGTGGCCAGCATCCCTACACCCGCGCGCTTCTGTCGGCGGTGCCGGTGCTCGGCTCGATGAAGGATCATCAGCGCCCTTTGCGCTTTCCGCTCGTCGATACGGAGACGGGACTTTCGGATGTTCCGGTCGAGGTGCCGGACACGGTTTCGAAGGATCGGCCGGTGCTTGAGGTGAAGAACCTCACCAAGCGGTTCGACATCCACTCGGGCCTCTTCGGGCGGGTGAGCGGACGGGTGCATGCGGTGGAGGACGTTTCCTTCGACCTGCACGCGGGAGAGACACTGTCGCTGGTGGGCGAATCCGGCTGCGGCAAGTCAACGACCGGGCGCGCCATCATGCGGCTGATCGAGCCCGATGGTGGCTCCGTGATGGCCGACGGCAAGGATGTTCTGGCGCTCGGCAAGAAAGACATGCGCGAGATGCGCAAGTCCGTGCAGATGATCTTCCAGGATCCGTTCGCCAGCCTGAACCCCCGGATGACGGTCGGCGCGGCGATCGCCGAGCCCTATATCGAGCACGGGATGGGCACGCGCAAACAGGCGCGGGAGGTCGTTGCCGACATGCTGCAGCGGGTGGGGCTTTCTGCCGACATGGTCTCCCGCTATCCGCATGAATTCTCCGGCGGGCAGCGGCAGCGGATCTGCATCGCCCGTGCGCTGGTGCTGGAGCCGAAGGTGATCATTGCCGACGAAAGCGTCTCGGCGCTCGATGTTTCCGTGAAGGCGCAGGTCATCAACCTGATGCTCGACCTGCAGGTCAGCCTCAATCTGGCGTTTCTCTTCATCAGCCATGACATGGCCGTCGTCGAACGCGTCAGCCATCGCGTCGCCGTCATGTATCTGGGCGAGATCGTCGAGATCGGTCCGCGTGCTTCCGTGTTTGGCAACCCGCAGCACGACTACACGAGGAAGCTGATGTCGGCCGTTCCCGTGCCGGATCCCAGCCGGCGGGCGACCAAGCGGTCGATGGCCGTCGAGGAACTGATGAGCCCCATTCGCTCGGTGGACTACACCGTCAGTTCCATTCGCTACCGGGAGGTCGCGCCGAACCATTTCGTGGCTACTTAAGCCTCGACGGTCCAGGCCTCGTCGCTGGCCTTCACCAAAAGGGGAGTGGAAAACACTCCTGTCAGCCGGTTCGAGGCCGAGGGGAACTCGTCCTGCAGGCGAGGGCGCCAGCGCTCTGTCTGGATCATTGCCACCCCCAGCACCGTGGGGGTGAGACCGCAGGAGGACAGGAGGCGCAGGCCGGCCAGTATGGAGCTGCCGCTGGAGATCACATCATCGATGAGCGCGATGCGGCGACCCTCCAGGAGCGGCAGCATGCGCGGGTCGATGTAGAGCCGCTTGATCTGGTCCGGCGTGGTGATCGAGGACATCGGGACGGACAGGTCGTCGAGATACCAGAACTTGCGCGAGGTGCCGAGGGCGACGAACCGGCTGTGGCCGAGTTCGCGCGCTACCGCACTGGCGAGCGTCAGTCCGAGGGTGGGGAGGCCGACGATAATCTCCGGCTCGACCGGACGAAGCCGCTCCGCCAGGGCCTTCGCCAGGGCATCCTGCACCGCGAAACTTGCCTGGTTGATGATCAGCGAGGCAAGCGCATGCCGGCCGTCGGAGAGCGGCCGGATCGGCAGCCTGATCTGGCGCCCGTCCGGCTGGGTGGCGGGGAAGAAGCCCGAATGGCCGGTGCCACCTGTAAAGCTCGCGGGAGGATGGAGATCCTGCCAGAAATCATGCGGCTGCATCGTTCGTTCCTTCTGCCGAGCTAGGTGAGAACCGGGCTTTCCATCAGGACTCCGGTCGTGACATCGGCAATGCCACGGTCGGTCTGGTGCGGCCCGGCGTTACAGGCAAGCGTCGCGCCGAAGCAGGCCTTGAAGATCAGATAGGGCGGTTGCCAGTCGACGATATCATCCATCGCCGCGCGCAATGTCGAGAAGCAGTCGGCAACGTCGGCGAGCGGTGCCTCGGACACGAGGCCCGAGAGCGGCAGCGGCAGAAGGACGTCGATCTTGCCCTTCGATGCGACAGCCATACCACCGCCGGCGGCAATCACGGCATTGGCCGCGACGGTCATGTCCTCCACGTTGCCGCCGAAGACCGTGAGGTTATGGCTGTCATGCGAGACGGTGGTGGCAAAGGCTCCCCGCCATGCCCCCCATCCCCTGAGGAAGCCGACGCGCGGGTGGCTGTCGGCGCGGCCGTGGCGGTGAATGACTGCGATCATGGTGGTGTCCGCCGGCGGAACGACGAAGCCATTCTCGACATCCGCCTCCGTCTCGCCCCATCGGGTGAAACGCGGCTGGTCAATCGTGGCGATGCGCACCTTCACCCCGGTCGCCCTGACCCTGAAGTCGTCCGGCTGCAGCGGCGCGAGCTTCATCGAACCCGTCAGAGCAGCACTGTCGGTGGGATGCAGGGTGCTCGACATCGTGCCGCCTGCGGCCACCGTCTCGCCGTTGACGATCACCTGCAGGGCCTCCAGATCCACCAGATCCCTGAACAGCACGAGGTCGGCGCGGCGACCGGGTGCGACGAGGCCAAGGTCGTCGCGGCCGAGGCGCCGCGCCGCGTTCAGCGTGGCCGCCTGTAGCGCCCATTCCGCCTTCATTCCATAGCGCACCAGTCGGCGGACCACATCGTCCAGGCCGCCGGAGGAAAACAGGTCGTCCGGGAAAACGTCGTCGGTGCACAGCGTCACGGTCTGCGGCAGATGGCCAAGGGTATTCAGGGCCTCGACGAACTCGGGCAGCAGGTGGTCGTGCGATCCCCGCAGTTCGATCGTCAGGCCGGCTCTCAGCTTCCCGAGCAGGTCGTCGGCGGAAACGAGCTCATGGTCGGAGGTGATGCCGGCCGCCAGAAAGGCGGCGAGGTCGGCGCCGGCAAGGCTGCGGGCATGACCGCAGATCAGCTTGCCGGAGGCGAGACCCGCCTGGACGATGGCGCTCATCCGCGGGTCACGGTCGATGACGCCGCGCATGTTCATGACCTCGGCAATGCCGCCGACCTCCGGCCAGCGCAGCATCTCGGCCACCGCCTCGGCATCGAAATCGGCGCCGTTCAGTTCCAGTCCGGGTGCCGAGGGGACGCAGGACGGGGCCAACAAGATGATCCGGAGCGGCAGGGATCTTGCCGCCTCCGCGGCATAGCGGACGCCGTCGAGCCCATGGACATTGCCGAATTCATGCGGGTCCCAGACGATGGTGGTAACGCCCCGCGGCAGGACGGCCCCGGCGTAGGTCGCCGGCGTCACCATCGAGCTCTCGATGTGCATATGGGTGTCGATCAGGCCGGGGCTGACGAAGGCGCCGGCCGCGTCGATGATATCGGCCGCGTCGGAGCGGGTGCCGCGGTCATGGACGCTGGCGATCAGCGGACCGACGAGGCCGATGTCGGCAGGACGAAGCTCGCCGGTGACCATGTCGACGACGGTGCCATTGATGATGAGCCGGTCGAAAGCTTCGGTCCCGCGTGCCGCCGCTACCGCACGGCTGCGCAGGTCCGGGTCGTTGATATCTGTTCTCATCAAGTCCACGCTCATTTCGCGGCCTCGGAACGCAGGGCCTCGAGGATATTCGCCCGCAGTGCATCCACATCGCCACGGACGGCGAAGCTGCCGTTGAACGACGCATGGGTGTCCCGCGTCTCGACCACCGTCCGACCGCGGGTCAGGCGGCCAGCGCATTCCATCTCGATGCTGGCTCGCTGGAATTCGACGAGGTCGTCGCGCACGAAGGCTGCGGCGGCCACGGCATCATAGAGCGCCATGGCCGGCCGGCCACGGCTCGTGGCAATGGCAATGAAGCCGTCCAGCATGTCGGCGATCAGCCCCGCATTGCGGCCGCCGGCTGCACGAACCGGCAGGACGTCTTCCGGCGTGGCAAGGACCTGGCGGCAGAAGTCGAGGTCGACCATGCGCAGGGGAAGGCCGTGGGCCAGGACGATCGCGACGGCTTCCGGATCGGCATAGGCGTTGAACTCGGCCGATGCGGTATGGTTGCCGCGGGTCAGGCCGCCGCCCATCCAGACCAGATCATCGATGCGGCGCGCCAGTTCCGGCCGTGCCAGCACGAGCGCGGCGAGATTGGTGAGCGGGCCGAGCGCCAGGATGCGGCGTGGCGACGGCGCGGTCCACAGCCAGCGGCAGAGGGCGCTGAAGGCGTCGTCCTGAACGAGATCTTCCGCCTTTGGCAGCGTTTCGCCGGTCGTGGGGATGCCCGTATTGCCGAGGATGGCCTCTGCGGTTTCGAGATCTCCCATCACCGGACGGTCGCGGCCCGCATAGATGGGCATGCTCCAGCCGAAGGCATGGGCGGCACCGGCGGCATTGGCCCGCACCTGATCGAGCGGAGCATTGCCGGACACCAGCGAAACGCCGTCGATCTGCAGGCCCGCGTGCTGCACGACCAGAAGTGCGGCGACGTCGTCGAAGCCCATGTCGGTGTCGATCCAGACGGACATGGGCGTCATCCGAACCGGTGGAGAGGGGCTGCCGCGGAGATCGGCATGTCGAAGGCGACCTCGGCGTTCAGCGGATAGGCCGGCAGGCTGACGTCGGCTTCCGCCTTGACGCTGCCGAAGCTGCTTTCCAGCAGATATTCCCGCGTGCCGCCGGCAAAGGAGACGCCGCGCACGGTGCCGGTGAAGGGACCGGTTCCAAGCGAGATGGCGCGGGGGCGCCAGGCGAGGCCGGCGGCGTCCGGAAGCGGGCTGGCGGGGTCGAGCTCGGTGCCGTTGGTCGCCGCGAGCTTGCCGTTGCGGATCGCAAAGAGGTTTTCGAAGCCGACGAAGTCGGCGACGAAGCTCGAGACCGGATTGTTATAGATCTCTTCCGGCGTGCCGATCTGTTCGATGGCGCCGTCGCGCATGACGACGATGCGGTCGGCGAGCGCCAGCGCTTCCACCTGGTCGTGGGTGACGAAGATCATCGTCACGCCGGTTTCCTTCTGCATGCGCTGCAGCTCCGTGCGCATTTCCAGCCGCAGCCGTGCGTCGAGGTTGGAGAGCGGCTCGTCGAGCATCAGCACCTTCGGCTGCATGACCATGGAGCGCGCCAGCGCGACACGCTGCTGCTGGCCACCGGAGAGGTCCGGCGTCTTGCGACCGGAGAAGGCGGTGAGGCCGACCGACTTCAGGCCTGCATCGACACGCCGGGTCAGATCGTCGCCACTGACGCCCTGCAGCTTCAGACCGAAGGCGACGTTCTCGAACACCGTCAGGTGCGGGAAGAGGGCGTAGGACTGGAAGACGAGCCCGATGTTGCGCCGGTTTGCCGGCACGCGGGTGATGTCCGCGCCGTCGAGCGTGATGCGGCCCGACACCGGCGTCATCAGACCGGCGATGGCCCGCATGGTCGTCGTCTTGCCGCAGCCGGAGGGGCCGAGGAGGGCCAGCAGTTCGCCCTTGCGGATGTCGAGGTCGAGATCCTTGACGGCAACGGTCTTGCCGTAGGCCAGCGACAGCTTGTCGAGGGAGAGGAAGGAGGCGTCAGACATAGCGGGAAAAGCCTAAAAAGCGTTCGGCGGCAAAGACGATGCCGATTGAAAGGAAGGCGAGGAGCGCCGACAGCGCCGCGACCGAGGGATCGAAGACGATCTCCATGTAGCCGAGCATGTCGATGGGCAGGGTGCGCACGCCGGGGCCCGAGAGGAAGAGCGAGACCGGCACCTGGTTGAAGCTCGTCACGAAACCCAGGATGAAGGCGGCCAGGATGCCGCCGCGGATATTGGGCAGGACCACGCGGAAGAAGGCGCCGAGACGCGAGGAGCCCAGAAGAACGGCTGCCTCCTCCATGTCGGAGCGGAGATTGGCGAGGCTCGCGGAGACGACGCGCACGGCATAGGGCAGGACCAGCGCCGTATGGGCGAGGAAGAGCGCCAGCGTGATCGACAGGCCGACCGGGATCACGAAGTAGCGCAGCAGCGCCAGGCCGACGATGATGCCCGGCACGATAATCGGCGTCGAGACCAGGAAACGCACGGTCTCCGAGAACGGCAGCTTGTAGCGCGACATCGCGTAAGATGCCGGGATGCCGAGCAGCAGGGCTGTCAACGTGCCGCCGATGGCCAGAAACATGGAGACGGCAAAGCTCTGCCGGAAGCTCTCGACGGTGAACACCTTGGCGATCCACTTCAGCGAGAAGCCCTGCGGCGGGAAGGCAAGCGTGTCGCCGGCGGAGAAGGATGCCGCGACAATGATGAAGAACGGTCCGATCAGGAAAATCATCACCAGCAGGAGAATGAGGGGGGCATACAGCTTCTGGGTCATGACCTGTTCCTCGCCGTTGCGATCCGTTTCAGGAGAATATTTGCAGCAAAGCTCATGACGATCAGGATGAAGGCGATGACGCTGGCGGAGACGAAGTTGTTGGCGACCGTCACCTGCTGGTAGAGCAGCGTCTCGAGCATCAGGACCTTGGAGCCGCCGAGGATGGCGGGCGTGATGTAGGCGGTCATCGAGCCGGTGAAGACGAGCGTGCCGCCAACGACGAGACCTTCGCGCGTCAGTGGCAGGATGACCTTCCAGAACACCTGAAACCAGTTGGCGCCGAGGACACGGGCCGCAGGCACCGCGTCGCGGGGGAGGTTTTCCAGGGCGCTGATCAGCGAGATGACCATCAGCGGCAGGAAGAGCTGGAGCAGTCCGATGAAGACCGCCGTTTCCGTGAAGAGGATCCGGAACGGCTCGTCAGTCAGGCCCACCGTCACTAGCGCCTGGTTGACGATGCCGGTACGACCGAGAATGACGATCCAGGCATAGGTGCGGGCGACGGGGGAGATCATCAGCGGCAGCACGACGAGGCCGATCATCTTGCCCTTGGCGCCGGGCGGAAGGGAGACGATCGCATAGGCCGTCGCATAGCCGATCACGGCGGCCGCGAGCGTCACCAGCGCGCCAAGCTTCAGGGTGCGCAGGAAGACCGTGCGGTTCAGCGGCTGCGAGAAGAAGTCCAAATAGGCCGAGAGCGTCCACTGATCGGCAGACTTGAAGCCTTCGGACAACAGCAGGACGACGGGCACCACAAAGACGAGGGCTGCGAATACGGCGGCTGGCAGCGCAAGGGCCAGAGCCTCCGTCCGATTTTGAAACATTTCTCTTCAACCCTCGAATGAGTCCAAGTCGGGCGCAGCCCGGACCGAAATCCGTTGGCTGCGCCCTTCGCCTTGGGAGGCATGGTTTCGGACGTCAGAGACGTCCTTGTGGTTACTGGCCGACCTTGGCGTTCCATTCCGAAAGCCAGGCGTCGCGATTGTCGAGCGCCACGTCGGACGGGATGAGCTTCAGGCTTTTGGCCGTCTCCTCGCCGTAGGTGATGTTGCCGGCTACCTCATCCGAGACCTTGACCTCAGAGTTCGCCGGGCTGTCGACGAGTGCCTCGGCAAGCTTGGTCTGGACCTCGGTGGAGAGCCAGAAATCCATGAACTCATGCGCCAGGTCCTGGTTCTGGGAGCCCTTGGCGAGGATCATGACGTTCATGCCGCCGGTCTGGCCTTCCTTGGGCGTCGCCCAGCCGATCGGCAGGTCGAGCTTGGTGAAGGGTGCCCATGAGAAGCGACCGATGGGTGCTGCCCAGATTTCCTCCTGCTGCATCAGCTGCACCAGCTGGGAGGACTTGACGTAGAAGGTGACGATCTCGTCCTTCTTCTCGCCGACGGCCTCGATGGCGGCCTTCAGGTCCGGCGTGTCGGCGCCGAGCGCCTGACCGAGCATGTAGAGCGCCGGCGGACCCTGGTTGGTGGTGACATTCGGGAATGCGACGTGGGACACGACGTCGTCCTTCAAGAGATCGGCCCAGGACTCGATCGTCACCTTGTCGGTGCGATAGGCGATGGAGGTGGCGTAGAAGGTGTAGCCGACGCTCATGCCGTCGCCGTTCGGATCCTTGGCGATGTCGTAGAGCTTGCCGTAGTTCGAGAGCTTCGACATGTCGATCTTGTCCGTCAGCTCCGAGCGAGCCGCCGAAAGCGCGTCGGCCATGGAGACGACGGCCATGTCGATGACGGGATTGGCCTTGTTGGCTTCCATCTTCGCCAGGCGCTCGACGCTGTTGCCTGTCTCGACGACTAGCTTGCAGCCGCATTGCGCCTCGAAGGGATCGTAGACGATCTCCTTGAACTCGTCCTGGGCGAAGGCATAGACGGAAATCGTCAGCGTCTTGTCCTGCGCGTGCGCAGACCCGACGGTCAGGGCAAGTGCTGCAGCGGATAGGTAGAAGAGCTTGTTCATGCGGGTTCTCCTGCTGGGGTTTTTTCTGGATGCGTCGGTGGTGTCAGCACGCCGGTCGTCTGGCGCGCCACCAGCGTCATCGGCACACTGGTCGTTTCGGCCGACACGACGCCTTTGGTGGCGTCGGCAGCCGTATCGGTCTCGATGGCGCTGAGCAGCGCGTCGATGGCGATGCGGGCGATGGTGGCAACGTCCATCCGGACGCTGGTGAGGGCCGGCGTGATCATCGCCGACCAGGCGAGATCGTCGAAGCCGGCGACGCTGGCGCTGCCTGGAACGGAGATGCCGGCATTCTGCAGTTCGGTCAGGGCGCGCAGGGCATGAAGGTCGGAGACGGCTGCAAAGGCGGTGGCGCCCTTTTCGGCCCGATCGGCAAGCCGCAGAGGGCTTGCCTTTCCATGCGCCTGCTCGTGCTGCTCGATCCAGAGAATCTCGGCCTTGCCACCGGCAGGCAGTCGGGATTTCATGCCACCGATCCGGTCGTTCTGGACGTTCGAAGCGGGGTTGTTGCCGATCAGGACGAAGTTGCGATGCCCCAGTGCCGCCAGATGATCCATCACCAGCTGTCCGCCCTGCCAGTGATCGGCGGATACGGTGCTGTTGGGGGTGGACGGGCTGTCGATGACGGCGAGCGGCCGGCCGATATCGACGATGCGCGTGCCGAGCCGCGGAACGATGACGATGCCGTCCACGTCGCGCTCGATGAGCCGGTTGATCGCCTCCGTCTGCATGGCGACGCTGCCGCGGGAGTCGGCAATCAGGACGCCGTAGCCGGCGGCACTGGCGGCATACTCGATCGCCTGGGCGATCTGCGGGAAAAGCGGATTGGAGATATCGGGAAGAACGAGGCCAAGCACGCGGGTGTGTCCCGTGCGAAGAGCACGGGCGGCGGAACTCGGCACATAGCCCAGCTCGTCCGCCTTCGCCCGGATCCGGTCGATCAGCTCAGCGGAAATCCGGCCCTTGCCCGAAAGCGCGTTCGACACCGTCGCCGCCGAGACGTCGAGCGCGGCGGCGATCATGGTGAGAGTCGGGCCTGGGCGCGGGGTGGCCAAGAGACGGTCGCTCGGTGATGATTAATCGTTTAATCACGCTAGCGAACAATGTTGCGGGAGTCTAGCGGAAAGCTTGGCGGATTTCTGGAGGTGTTTGAGAGGGACATGGCCAGCACATGCCCGCCATGTCGAAAGCTGGATCAGGCGACGATGTCTTCGAGCCGGACAGGGAATTTCCGCACCCGAACGCCCGTCGC
>JBKBXP010000065.1:0-13755 GCA_046314035.1 Pseudorhizobium sp.
TCGATCCGTGACGTGACCCCGATCCCGCACAATGGCTGCCGTCCGCGCAAGAAGCGTCGCGTCTAGTCATCGGGTGCGCCGGCCCTTGGCCAGGCTGCATTGAACTTTGGTAATGCCGCCTCACTTCGTTCTCGAAGTTTGGCGGTTTTGCCGTACCGCCGAAGGGCTTTGTCTTACTCGGTGCTTCTCATGCTCGGTTGCCACGATTGAATGGTGGCAACGAACGGAAGGTTTAAAACATGATCCAGAAGAACTGGCAGGAACTGATCAAGCCGACCAAGGTGGAGTTCACCTCGTCCGGCCGCACGAAGGCGACTCTCGTTGCAGAACCGCTTGAGCGGGGCTTCGGCCTGACGCTCGGCAACGCTCTGCGTCGGGTACTGTTGTCGTCGCTGCGCGGTGCTGCTGTTACGGCCGTCCAGATCGACGGCGTGTTGCATGAGTTCTCCTCCATCCCGGGCGTTCGGGAAGATGTGACGGACATCGTGCTCAACATCAAGGAAATCGCCATCAAGATGGATGGCGACGATGCAAAGCGTATGGTCGTGCGCAAGCAGGGTCCGGGTTCCGTGACCGCCGGCGACATTCAGACGGTCGGCGACATCGAAATCCTCAACCCCGACCACATCATCTGCACCCTCGACGAGGGCGCCGAGATCCGCATGGAGTTCACGGTCAACAACGGCAAGGGCTATGTTCCCGCCGATCGTAACCGTGCCGAAGATGCGCCGATCGGCCTCATCCCGGTCGACAGCCTCTATTCGCCCGTCAAGAAAGTGTCCTACAAGGTGGAAAACACCCGTGAAGGCCAGGTTCTTGACTACGACAAGCTGACCATGACCATCGAGACCGATGGTTCGGTCACGGGTGAAGACGCCGTTGCCTTCGCTGCTCGCATCCTTCAGGACCAGCTCTCGGTCTTCGTCAACTTCGACGAGCCGCAGAAGGAAGCCGAAGAAGAATCGGTCACCGAACTGGCGTTCAACCCGGCGCTCCTCAAGAAGGTCGACGAACTGGAACTTTCGGTCCGTTCGGCGAACTGCCTGAAGAACGACAACATCGTCTACATCGGCGACCTCATCCAGAAGACCGAGGCGGAAATGCTGCGCACTCCGAATTTCGGTCGCAAGTCGCTGAACGAGATCAAGGAAGTTCTGGCATCCATGGGCCTCCATCTTGGGATGGAAGTTCCTGCCTGGCCGCCGGAAAACATCGAAGACCTCGCCAAGCGCTACGAAGACCAGTACTAACCATTAGACTGCAGGCGGATGCTTGCAAGTAAAGGAGACCAGAGATGCGCCACCAGAAAGCCGGTCGCAAGCTCAACCGCACAGCCAGCCACCGCAAGGCCATGTTTGCCAACATGGCAGCCTCGCTGATCACGCATGAGCAGATCGTCACCACCTTGCCGAAGGCAAAGGAAATTCGCCCGATCGTCGAAAAGCTTGTCACGCTCGGCAAGCGCGGCGACCTGCACGCTCGTCGCCAGGCGATCTCGCAGATCCAGGATCAGGACGCTGTTCGCAAGCTGTTCGATGCCATCGCTTCGCGTTACGCAACCCGCAATGGCGGCTACCTGCGTATCATGAAGGCTGGCTTCCGCCAGGGCGACAACGCACCGATGGCCGTGATCGAGTTCGTCGAGCGCGACGTCAATGCCAAGGGCGCAGCCGACAAGGCTCGTCATGCTGCCGAAATGGAAGCTGCCGAAGCCGCATAATTCAGCGCGCTTTGGATGAAACGATATGAAAAAGCCGGGTGCTCACACCCGGCTTTTTCGCGTTTAGTCACGTGGGAAGTGGCAGGCGGCAAAGTCCGTTACGCGCCTTCTAAACCAGGTATCGCACCGCAACGAACCCGCCAAGCAACGCGGCCACTCCAAGTGTGAATACGAGGCCCAGGCGCTTCTCGATGAAGTCTCGTATCGGCGGCCCCACCAGGTAGAGGAGGCCGGCCACCGCATAGAAGCGGCCCCCGCGTGCGATCAGGCTGAAAATCAGGAAGGTCGCAATGTTGAGCTCGGTGGCGCCGCTTGCGATCGTGATGATCTTGAAGGGGAAGGGTGTCAGCCCGGCGATGAGGACGATCCAGGCACCCCAGGCGTTGTATCGCTCCGCGAACTCCTCGAACTTGCCGCCGTAGCCATAGAGCTCCAGCACAGGCTGTGCGAGCTGGTCGAAGAGAAATGCGCCGATGAAATAGCCTGCAAGCCCGCCGACGACCGACGTCAGCGTGCAGATGAAGGCGTACCGCCAGGCCTTGGACCGATCCGACAGCACCATTGGGATCAGCAGGGCATCGGGGGGAATGGGAAAGAACGAGCTTTCGGTGAAGGAGACCGCGCCGAGCGCGTATTCCGCATGCGGCTTTGCTGCAAGCCGCATCGTTTTGTCATAGAGCGCTTGAAGCACCGGTATATCCTTTCGCTGTCCGCAACCTAGCTGCGGGATGTCCGCGGCCGCATACTGCTTTGGACAGCGAGGGTATCGCAGACCCTCCCTGCAAAGAAAAGCCCAGCGCAGGCTGGTGGCTTAACAAGGATGTGAAGGCATCAGACGTTCGACCGTGGCGCTCCGATGCTCGCAGCCTTCTCGCGTTTCCAAGCGAGAAACGGCTTGCGCAGCGGCCGATAGAGGAGCAACAGGGCAATCAGCGCGATGTGAATGAAGGGCCCCAAGGTGAGCGACTTGATGGCCAGGAGATAGTGGAGCGCGCCGCCGAGTGCCACCGGGTAGATCAACTGGTGCAGCTTGCCCCAACGGGAGCCGAGGCGCCGGATTGAGCGATTGTTGGAGGTCAGCGCCAGCGGTATCAGCGAGACCAGACAGACCATGCCGATGGTGATATAGGGCCGCTTGAGGATGTCGGCGCCGATGGAGCTGAAGTCCAGGCCGCGATCGAGGATCAGCCAGACGGCAAAATGCATGGCGACGTAGTAGAAGGCCAGCAGTCCGAGCGCCCGGCGGTACCGCAGCCAGTTGATCCCGAAGATGTCGCGCAGCGGCGTGACGGCCAGCGTCGCGATCAGGAACCGCAGGGCCCAGATACCCAGAAGGTGTTCGAAGGTCTTGACGGGATTGACGCCGAGGCCGCCCGTTGCGCCCTGGTAGAAGTACCAGGCCGCCGGACACAGGCCGATGACGTAGAGCGCCCAGATGCTGGGCCCATGCAGCCTGCGGGGCAGGGTCGGGATCAGCGACATCAGTAGTTTGCCTTGAGATCCATCCCCTCATAGAGGCTTGCCACCTGGTCGCCATAGCCGTTGAAGGGCAGGGTGGGGCGGTTGGCGACGGAGAAGAAGCCGCCTTCGCCGATCCGCTGCTCGGTCGCCTGGCTCCAGCGGGGATGATCGACCGCCGGGTTGACGTTCGAGTAGAACCCGTATTCGCGCGCGTTGGAATTCTTCCAGGTGGTCGCCGGCTCTTCCTCCACAAGCGAAATCCGCACGACCGACTTGATGCTCTTGAAGCCGTACTTCCACGGCACCACAAGCCGGATCGGTGCGCCGTTCTGATTGAGAAGCGTCTCGCCGTAGAGGCCGACGGCGAGGATCGTCAGCGGATGGCGCGCCTCGTCGAGACGCAGACCTTCGACATAGGGCCATTCCAGCGGCTGGAAGAGCCCGGTCTGGCCCGGCATTTCCTCCGGGCGCACAACCGTTTCGAAACTGACGTATTTCGCGCTGCCCAGCGGGTCGACCTGATCAAGCAGGGCAGAAAGCGGGAAGCCGATCCAGGGGATGACCATTGACCAGCCTTCGACGCAGCGCATCCGGTAGGTGCGATCCTCGAGAGGCAGCTTCATCAGCTCTTCCATGCCGAATTCCTTCGGCGTGCCAACCATCCCGTCCACCTTGATCGACCAGGGCAGCGGCTTGAAATGTTGCGATTTTGTGGACGGGTCGCCCTTGCCGGTGCCGAACTCATAGAAGTTGTTGTAGGTGGTCACCGCCTCCAGGGGCGTCAGCTTTTCGTCGATCGGGTAGGGATTGGGCAGGGCGGCGAGGGGAGCCGCCAACGCGCCGCCGGCACCCGCCATCGCAAAGCCCGCCGCAGCAGTTCCCATGAAGCTCCTGCGCGACATGTAGATCTCGCGCGGCGTGATGTCGGATGCGTGGATGCGGGGCGGCTGAAAGGCGGGCATGATAATCTCCTCGGGAGCACTCCAGGTGCTTTAGAGTGTTATACGTAACGCGGTCGCATATAGTTTCACAGAGGCTGGAAAAGCTGCGCTCCCACATTTACGTGAGCGCCATACCGTACCGCTTTCGCCTGCCCTGATAGCGACACTCCGGGGTGTTTGGAGTAGGAAAGCCGCCGATAATGGCCTGTGCGCGATGTCGACAGCGCGGCCGCGAGAAACGTACGAGGATAATCATCATGCCAGTCTACCGTTCCAGAACCACGACCCACGGCCGCAACATGGCTGGTGCGCGCGGCCTGTGGCGCGCCACCGGCATGAAGGACGGCGATTTCGGCAAGCCGATCATTGCGGTGGTCAATTCCTTCACGCAGTTCGTGCCGGGCCACGTTCACCTGAAGGACCTCGGCCAGCTCGTTGCCCGCGAAATCGAAGCGGCCGGCGGTGTTGCCAAGGAGTTCAACACCATTGCCGTCGACGACGGCATCGCCATGGGCCATGACGGCATGCTCTATTCGCTGCCCTCGCGCGAGATCATCGCCGACTCGGTCGAATACATGGTCAATGCCCACTGCGCCGATGCCATGGTCTGCATCTCCAACTGCGACAAGATCACGCCCGGCATGTTGAATGCCGCCATGCGTCTCAACATTCCGGCCGTCTTCGTCTCCGGCGGTCCCATGGAGGCCGGCAAGGTCGTTCTCCACGGCAAGACGGTCGCGCTCGATCTGGTCGATGCCATGGTCGCGGCGGCAGACGATGCCATGTCGGATGCCGAAGTGGACGCCATCGAACGGGCGGCCTGTCCGACCTGCGGTTCATGCTCCGGCATGTTCACCGCCAATTCCATGAACTGCCTGACGGAAGCGCTCGGCCTGTCCTTGCCCGGCAACGGCTCGACGCTTGCCACCCATTCCGATCGCAGGCGTCTCTTCGTCGAGGCCGGTCACCTGATCGTCGATCTGGCCCGCCGCCACTACGAACAGGACGACTACAGCGTGCTGCCCCGCTCGATTGCCACCAAGGAGGCCTTCGAGAACGCCATGGCCCTCGATATCGCCATGGGCGGCTCCACCAATACAGTCCTGCACATCCTTGCGGCCGCCTACGAAGGCGGCGTCGATTTCAACCTGGATGACATCGACCGCCTGTCGCGCAACGTGCCGTGCCTCTCCAAGGTTGCCCCCGCCAAGAGCGATGTCCACATGGAAGACGTCCACCGGGCTGGCGGCATCATGCGCATCCTCGGCGAGTTGGAACGCGGCGGTTTGCTCAACCGCGAGTGCAAGACCGTCCACGAGGTCACGCTCGGCGACGCGATCGATCGCTGGGACATCACCCGCACGAACAGCGAGACGGTCCGCACCTTCTTCAAGGCCGCACCGGGCGGCGTGCCGACGCAGGTTGCCTTCTCGCAGTCCTCGCGCTGGGACGATCTGGACACCGACAGCGACAACGGCGTCATCCGCTCGGTCAAGAACCCCTTCTCGAAGGACGGCGGCCTTGCTGTCCTCTATGGCAACATCGCGCAGAAGGGCTGCATCGTGAAGACGGCCGGCGTCGACGAATCCATTCTGAAGTTTTCGGGCCCCGCCCGGGTCTTCGAAAGCCAGGATGCCAGTGTCAAGGCGATCCTCAACAACGAGGTCGTTGCCGGCGACGTGGTCGTCATCCGCTACGAAGGCCCCAAGGGTGGTCCGGGCATGCAGGAAATGCTCTATCCGACGAGCTACCTGAAGTCGAAGGGCCTCGGCAAGGCCTGCGCGCTGATCACCGACGGCCGCTTTTCCGGCGGCACCTCGGGCCTCTCGATCGGTCATGCCTCGCCGGAAGCGGCCCAGGGCGGTGCGATCGGCCTCGTGCGCGAGGGCGACCTGATCGAGATCGACATCCCGAACCGGACCATCAATCTCGCGGTTTCCGATGCCGAACTGGCGTCGCGCCGTGCCGAGCAGGACAAGCTCGGCTGGAAGCCCGTCGCGCCCCGCAAGCGCAATGTCACCACCGCTCTGAAGGCGTATGCGGCCTTCGCCTCTAGCGCGGACATGGGCGCCGTGCGCATTCTCCCGGAATAGAGATCGTTTCCTGAACGATCGGTCCGCCAGGACCTGAACGAAACCCGCCGGTCGCTCCGGCGGGTTTTTGCTATTCGCCGTTCGTGCCGTGCTGTTTGGGAAGAAGGCGCTTGTCCCAGTAAGGCGGCGTGCCGATCGATTCGATCAGATGGTCGCGAAACGACAGGACCTTGAAGGACCGCAGGCGGTTTTCCGGATAGATCAGGTGAATGTCGTGGATAACCGTATCAACGGCCGCCTCGCGTTCCGGCATCACGGCCAGCAGCGCGCCGGTCCGAAGGTGCTCGTGAACCAGCCAGCTGGGAAACAGCACCAGCCCCTGATGCTGCAGGGCTGCTTCAACCAGGCTTTCCGCATTGTTGCTCGTCAGGTTCCCCCGCACCGTCTGGCTTCGGAAGGGCTCGGTTCCCTGTCGGAAATACCATTTCTCCGCGCCGCCGATCCCCTTGTAGAGGAGGCAGTTGTGCCCTTGAAGATCGATCGGCTCGCGCGGCTCGCCATGTTCGGACAAATAGGTCGGGGAGGCGCAGACCACGTAGCGCTGCCCCGTCAGCCTGCGCCCGCTGAGGCTAGAATCCTTGGGAACGCCGATGCGTACGGTAATGTCGATGCCCTCCACGACCGGATCGATGAAGGCGTCTGACAGCGTCAGCTCCACTTCCACCTGCGGGTGCCGGATCTGGTAGGCCGCCAGATGCGGTGCGATATGCCGGCGCCCGAAGGCGACGGGGGCGTTGATGCGCAACAGGCCACGCGGTTCGGTGGCAGCACCGCTCGCGCGTTCGGTGGCAATGTCCAGCAGTCCGAGAATATCCCGAAGTTCGCGCAGATAGGTATCGCCGGCCTCCGTCAGCTTGACGGCGCGGGTATGGCGAAAGAGCAGCCGTTGTCCGAGCAGCTCTTCCAGCCCCTTGATGTGCCTCGAAACGGAGGAGGAGGGCAGGCCGTGGCGTCCCGCCGTGGTGGTGAAGCTGCCGGTGGTTGCCACATCGACGAAGAGGCGAAGTGACAGCAGGGTAGGGTCGTTGCTCATTGGGCAATTAACTTTTGCGAATTGGCATCATTGTTGCTTGTTGGACAATAACATACGTCAGGCTTTCGATCAAAACGGAGGCGCGCCTGATGGGGCAAATCGCAATTCTTCTACTCGTCGTCGCCTCAGGAATGGGGCTGTCGGTGGAGGCCGGACTGCTCGGCCCACTCGGTGAGCAGGTCGGTCATCTGGCCGCCACGCTGTCGATCTTCCTCGTCGGCGCGCTGCTGCTGTCGGTGGCTCTGGTCTTTGCTCCGACTCGCAGCCTGACAGGCCTCATGGCCCAGCCGCGCTGGATGCTGACCGGCGGAGTCCTCGGGCCGGTCTATGTCATCGTGCTGACGGTCGCGACCCCGATCATCGGTGTCGGCACCACCATGGTCGGCATCCTCTGCGGCCAGGTGGCAGCGAGCCTTGCCATAGACCACTTCGGCCTCTTCGGCACGCCGCGCCGCTCGATGGACCTCTACCGCCTCTCGGCGCTCGCCCTTATCCTCATAGCTCTCTGGATACTTCACCGATGATTTTAGCGCTGGTAACCCTTCTCGCCCTGGCCGGCGGCATTTCGCTCGCGGTCCAGTCCTCCATCAACGGTCGTCTTGGCAATGCCGCCGGCGTCATGGAAACCGCATGGCTGACCTTCGTACTGGGCGCGGCAATCTCCTTCCAGCTCTTCTTCTTCTTCGAGCCTCCGCATGCCATGACACTGTTCACGGCGCCGAAATGGCAGTTGATCGGCGCGCTGTTCGGTGTGGTCTACATTCTCGTCAGCGTCTTTGCCGTGCCGCGCGTCGGCATCGCGGCGGCGACCGTTGCCGTCATCACCGGTCAACTGGGGATGAGCCTCCTGATCGACCACTTCGGCTGGTTTTCCAATGCGGCCATTCCGCTCGACGCCTCACGCTATGCATCGATCGCCCTGCTTGCTGCGGCACTGGTGCTGATCTACCTCGGCAACCGCCGCAGGGCGTGACGGCTGCCGAAAGCGTCCTAGAGGGGACGGGCCAGGTTCGCCTGAACCTGACGCAGCTCCTCCATCCGGTCTTCATAGGCCGACTGGATGCAGGCAACATCTGCCTCGCAGGCCTGGCGACGCGCAAGCCAGGCGATCTGGTCGTCCTGCATCGTGCCGCGGGCACCCATGGCGAGCAGCCCGGAAAGCAGTTCGAACGTCGTCACCATCCTCACGTCGGCGTCATTCAGGGCCCGGTTGTCGCAGATCGCCGTCTCGTCGGGAGCAAGCTCGGCCTTCTCGCAGTCGAAACTGGCTGCCGCGGCTGGCGTCGCGCCGGAAAACGGACCTACCGCCAGCGAAAGAACCAGCGCGATCCTTGCGACAGCGGGCGCTCGGCCATATTGGGAACGAAAACAGGTCATCAATGATCTCCAGTGGTTCATCAAGGTGAGGGCGGGTCCAAGGCTGCCTTAGCATGCCCGCTTTCCTTTCTGACGTTCCGCGCTACAAATCGTTCCGGAATTGGCAAAGAGGATTTCATGCAAAGCATGTTGAAACGCGTCGCGGCCAGCACGGTGGCCATCTCCCTCCTATTCCCGGCACTTGCACTCTCACAGGTGGAAAAGGCGCTGCCGCGGAGCCAGGCGGAAGTACAGTTGTCGTTTGCACCGCTCGTGAAGCAGACGGCGGGCGCCGTCGTCAACGTCTACGCCGAACGGGCCGTCGAGCGGTTGAACCCCTTCGCCGGTGACCCTTTCTTCGAGCAGTTCTTCGGCCAGCGCATGCCCAACCGCACGGAAAGGCAGTCGTCGCTGGGTTCGGGCGTCATCGTCTCCGCGGGTGGACTGATCGTCACCAACAACCACGTCATCGAGGGCGCCACCGATATCAAGGTCGCGCTGGCCGACGGCCGCGAATTTGCCTCCGAGGTCCTGCTCAAGGACGAGGCGCTCGATCTGGCGGTTCTGCGAATCGGTGCCAACGAAAACTTTCCAGTCTTGCCGATCGGTGATTCCGATGCTGTTGAGGTTGGCGACCTGGTGCTCGCCGTCGGCAATCCCTTCGGTGTCGGCCAGACGGTCACCAGCGGCATCGTCTCGGGCCTTGCCCGAAACCAGGTGACGCCCGGCGATTTCGGCTTCTTTATTCAGACCGATGCCTCGATCAATCCGGGCAACTCCGGTGGCGCTCTGATGAACATGGGCGGCCAGCTGATCGGCATCAACACGGCGATCTTTTCCCGTGGCGGCGGATCGAACGGCATCGGCTTTGCGATCCCTGCCAACCTCGTGAAGGTGTTTCTTGCGGCAGCCGAGGAGGGTGACACGACATTCGAGCGACCTTACATCGGCGCAAGCTTCGAACCTGTCACCTCCGACGTTGCCGAAGCGCTCGGTCTGACGGCTGCCCGCGGGGCTCTGGTGGTCGGCGTGGCCGAAGGCGGCCCGGCCGACACGGCAGGTGTCAAGCCAGGCGAAGTCGTCACCGCGGTCAACGGCATTGCCGTGGAGCATCCGGACGCGCTCGGCTACCGCCTGACGACGGCCGGCCTTGGCGAGGAAGCCGTGCTGACGGTGCAGGCGAGCGGCGCCAGCCGCGATGTTTCGATCGCCCTGAATACCGCGCCTGAGACCCCGGCGCGTGATGAACGACTGATCGAGGGACGCAACCCGTTTGCCGGCATCCGGGTCGGAAATCTGTCGCCGCGGCTTGCCACGGAACTGCGCATTCCGGCCGACAAGTCCGGCGTCGTGGTCGTCGACGTGGTTCGCAACTCGCCCGGCAGCCGCATCGGCTTCCGGCCGAAGGACATCATCGTCTCGCTGAACGGCGTGGCGGTTCAGTCCAGCGAGGCCATGGAAGACATGCTGGACGAGGATCCAGGCTTCTGGCGCGTCGAGATCGAACGGGACGGCCAGCGGATCCGGCAGTTCTTCCGATGAAGGGTGACCTGTTCTCGCCCAAGGTCCCGGACGAGGTCGCCAGCCGGCGGCCGCTGGCCGATCGCCTGCGGCCCCAGTCGCTGGCGGAGGTGACCGGTCAGGCGCACCTGACGGGCGAGGACGGCGTCTTGCGGCGGATGATTGCCGCCGGCTCGCTTGGTTCGATGATCTTCTGGGGCCCCCCCGGCACCGGCAAGACGACGGTGGCACGCCTGTTGTCCGGTGAGACGGGACTGGCCTTCGAGCAGATCTCGGCGATCTTCTCCGGCGTCGCCGACCTGAAGAAGGTCTTTGAGACCGCCCGCATGCGCCGCATGGAAGGGCGCCAGACGCTCCTCTTCGTCGACGAGATCCACCGCTTCAACCGTGCCCAGCAGGACAGCTTCCTGCCGGTAATGGAGGATGGCACCGTCATCCTCGTTGGTGCCACCACGGAGAATCCGAGCTTCGAGCTCAATGCCGCTCTCTTGTCGCGCGCCCGTGTGCTGACCTTCGGAGCGCATGACGAGCAGAGCCTGATGGAACTGCTGGACCGGGCCGAGCAGGTGGAGAAGCGACCGTTGCCGCTCGACCCCGATGCCCGTGCCAGCCTGATCCGCATGGCCGACGGCGACGGCCGCGCCGTGCTGACGCTCGCCGAGGAAGTCTGGCGCGCCGCACGCGAAGGCGAGGTCTTCGACACGGCCGGTCTGACGCAGATCGTCCAGCGCCGGGCGCCCGTCTACGACAAGGGTCAGGACGGTCACTACAACCTCATCTCGGCGCTCCACAAGTCGGTCCGCGGTTCCGATCCCGACGCGGCGCTCTACTATCTCTGCCGTATGTTCGATGCCGGCGAGGATCCGCTCTATCTTGGCCGCCGGCTGGTGCGCATGGCCGTCGAGGACATCGGTCTTGCCGATCCCCAGGCGCTGGTGATCTGCAACGCCGCCAAGGACGCCTACGACTATCTCGGCTCGCCGGAAGGCGAGCTGGCGCTGGCACAGGCCTGCGTCTATCTGGCGACGGCGCCGAAATCGAACGGGATCTACACGGCCTACAAGGCCGCCATGCGGGCCGCCAAGGAGAACGGCTCCCTGCTGCCGCCCAAGCACATCCTCAATGCTCCGACGAAGCTGATGAAGGGTGAGGGCTATGGCGACGGCTATCGCTATGACCACGACGAGCCGGATGCCTTTTCGGGCCAGAACTATTTCCCGGAGAAGATGGGCCGGCAGGTCTATTACGATCCGCCGGAGCGCGGTTTCGAACGCGACATCCGCAAGCGCTTGGAGTGGTGGTCGAAGCTCCGCAAGGAGCGGGGCGAACCCTAGCTAGGAAGCCCGGCGCTGCGCGACGCCCAACGGTGGTGTGACCTTGACGGCCGATTCGGCCAGTCCGCGATGACCTTCCATGTCGACGATCACATGCCAGTGCCCGTCCTCGGGGATCATCAGCCTGATGGGCGACTTCTTGGCGACGCCGCCGACGAACTTGAAGTCGAGAAGTTCCTTGAAGCGTTGGAAGTTTGGCGCGGTCATCAGCCGGACATTGTTGACGGCGCTGAGAGTGACTTCAACGGCGGTGCCGGCCTTCTGTCCCTTGAGATCGAAATGTTTGAAGCGAAAAGACGGAGCGGCCACGGTTTGCCTCATGGAACTGGATCCACAATGCCTATCATCCCGGGGTTAAAGAAAAGTGGAACCCAAAAGCATCTCGGGGGTTATATTGATGAAATCAGGACGGATCTGAAAAGATCAGAACGCAAGATCCACCGTTCAACGTCCGCTGTTTGGAGAACCGCCTTTGGCGAAGCTGCAGACAATGACATGCAAAAAATACCAGGCGGTGTTCCCCTGCGCTGCCGCAAAACAATAAATGACCTCCAGTCCTGACCCTGCCGCTTCCCCTCGGCAGGGTTTTTTCTTGTGTCGCTGTGACAGTCCTCTGCCTTGTCATGATGTTGACGGCGTTTCCTAATTTAGAATATCATTGGTTTCTGCTGCTGCCCGCGGCTTCGGCAAGAGATCGGATTGCGGCGGTATCTTGTCCTTTTGCCAAGCCTCTGCCTTGTTGCAGGCCTAGTCTGGCAAACGATTCGGCAGCGCCCCAAGGGCGCGCCCATAAGCACCCTGCGCAAAGGATCTCTCCATGTCGGAAGACAAGAAGCAATCGATCAAGGAAATGCGGCCCAAGATCACCGTGATCGGTGTGGGCGGCGGCGGCGGCAACGCCATCAACAACATGATTGCTGAAGAGCTCGAGGGCGTCGAATTCATCGCCGCCAACACCGACGCGCAGGTGCTCGCGACCTCCAAGGCGACGCGCCGGATCCAGCTCGGAAACACGGTGACGGAAGGCCTCGGCGCCGGCTCGCTCCCGGAGATCGGACGCGCCGCAGCCGAAGAATCGATCGACGAGATCATGGACCACCTGTCGGGGTGTCACATGTGCTTCGTCACGGCCGGCATGGGTGGCGGCACGGGCACGGGTGCGGCACCCGTGATCGCCCAGGCCGCCCGCAATGCGGGCATCCTGACGGTCGGCGTGGTGACCAAGCCTTTCACCTTCGAGGGCAACCGCCGCATGAAGACGGCCGAAGCCGGCATCGAGGAGCTTCGCCGCGCTGCCGATACCGTCATCGTCATTCCGAACCAGAACCTCTTCCGCATCGCCGATGCCAAGACCACCTTCGCCGATGCCTTCATGACGGCCGACCGCGTGCTTTTTTCGGGCGTTGGCTGCATCACCGACCTGATCGTCAAGGAAGGCCTGATCAACCTCGATTTTGCCGATGTGAAATCGGTGATGAAGGGCATGGGCCGCGCGATGATGGGCACCGGCGAGGCTTCCGGCGACGGCCGGGCGCTGATCGCGGCCGAGGCGGCGATTGCCAACCCGCTTCTCGACGAGATCTCGATGAAGGGCGCCAAGGGCGTGCTGATCTCGATCTCCGGCGGCTCCGACATGACGCTGTTTGAAGTGGACGAGGCGGCAAGCCGCATCCGCGACGAGGTCATGGACGACGCCGACATCGTCGTCGGCGCGATCTTCGACCGCGATCTCGATGGCATGTTCCGTGTCTCCGTGGTTGCAACGGGCCTCGATGGCGGTCTTGCCATGGCAACCGAGCAGCCGGTCAACGGGATGACGACCGAAGGTGTCTCGCCGGTGCCGCGCTTCCTGCAGTAGGGCGGGGCACGAGGGGGGGCGGTTTGGATCCTCGGGTCAAGCCCGAGGATGACGAAAGAGAGGGAGAGTGGGGGCGGAGAGAGAGCAAGAAGGGTATATGCGCCTTTTGCTACAGTAATGACGGGAAGGTCCATCTGAACACGCGAGCCGTTGCGATGCTTGCAATACGGCATAACCTTCTGAGGCTCCCGTGGCATCCCCTCCACTTTCGTCATCCTCGGGCTTGATCCGAGGATCCACGCAGAGGCCGGCGGCATCAGCGGGTTAGGTGGATCGGCATGATGATGGGAGCGAGGAGGGCTTGGGTTTGATCGTCGGATCTAACCCAAGGACGAGGATGACGACGGAGGGGCGGTGCCACGCATTCCCCCCTTATCCTGAAGTCGCCGAACGAAGCCCCGCTCCTGAAGGCCCCTCTCGTTTTCGTGACTGGCATCG
>JBKBXP010000066.1:0-13753 GCA_046314035.1 Pseudorhizobium sp.
CGGACTTGATCTGCAGGGAGAGCAGCTGCGACCTGTTCTCGGCGCGATCGAGGCTGACGGCGCTATTGGCGTAAAGCAGGAGATCTTCGGTGTCGGCCATCAGCCGGATGACCTGACCCTTTGCGGCCTGGAAGGCGGCTTCCGACGTGCTGCCTGTGGCCGCAATCTCGTTGAAGACGGGCTCGATGGTGACGATGCTCGCCTGGATGGAGGCCAGCAGCGGAGCAGCATCCCGATCGCCGCCAAACTTCCGGTCGAAATCGCCGTTGTTGAGGATCGTCATGCGCGAATACAGGATATCGTAGTGCAGCATGGCCGGGCGAAGGCTTTCGGGAGCATAATCGCGACGCGTCGCGAGATCATGCATCGTCTCGTGAAGCTTCCGTGTCTCCCGGTCGAGCTGATAGATCGACCACAGGGCATTCTCGCGGATGCCGTCCTGCAAGCTGGAATAGCGGTTGGAAATCAGTGCGAAGACCACCGCCAGTCCGAGCAGCAGCACGACGGAAAACGTCTGCAGGACGGCTGTCGCCCGGCTTGCTTTTCGGATGGCGTCGGTATCGGAAAGTCCGCTCAATCCGACACCTCGATTTTCATGATCTGCCAGACGGAGCGGGAGAAGTACTTCTCGTTGTAGAGGCCGGCATCCAGGTCGAAGGGATAGATGAGGAAGAGCGGCCCCTTCTCTCGGACAGACATGGTCTTCCCGTTGAGACGGGTTGCCAGAATGGTATCGAGTTGAGCGGCGTCCTCCATGGGCATATCGGCATAATAGTCATTCAGAGCCGTGATGCGGAGCTTGGCGCCCTTGGCGCCGGCGGCTGCCAGGACGCTCCTCAGATAAGGGCCCGAAAACGTCACCTCACCCGATGTCCAAGGCGTCTTGACCGTCGCGGACCGCCCGGCCAGCGCTTCCAGCATCTGCAGATCGAACTGGGCCGTGGCGCCGACATTGGCATGCTCCAGGGATGGCCCCGACAGCGTCAGCACAACAGGCCCTCGCGGTGCGTCCAGAGCCAGCGCGGGAAGCGCGAGCGAGACCGACCCGATGAAAAGACCGAGCATCCTAGAAAGCAACCTGTCGCGCATGAGATCTTTTTCGAGTGCTGGCCACATGGGGAACGGCGTACTGTTTTGGGGATCATCCTGCCGGAGAGGGCCTTTTAAGGCGCCTCGTCGCCGCCGCGTCATGCCGGCAGTCATCGTTCAGTGCAGACCCTATTTCTAATACAAAGATCTTTACCGCTCTTAAAGCAAACCGATAAAATTGGGCTGGATCAGCAAAGACGGTTTCCGCTTGCATGAGATTTGGCCACTTCCTGCCTTCTGCAGGCCCAGAAAAACGCGAAACGCTTAAATAATAGACAACTATAGATCTGACCAAATTTTAGCTTGACGGCCTCTGTGAGATGTCGTCCACTGCACCAATCGGGAATTGGTGCAGTGATTGGTGCAGCCGTGAAAACGACCGGACACGACAACGCAAACTACGCGCTGGACCGCCTCCGGGAATTGCTCGGCAAGGGACAGATCGATGCGGACGGCAAGCTGCCGACCGAAAGGGCGCTTTCGGAAATGCTTGGCACAGGACGTCGTGCCGTCCGGCGGGCCCTGGAAGTCCTGGAGTCAGAAGGCCTGATCTGGCGCAAGCAGGGCGCGGGGACCTTCGTCGGCGAGAGGCCTGATAGCTTGAGCGGTGATTTCGGTGCCATCGTCGCCGTGACCGATCCGATGGAGATCATGGAGGTCCGGCTTCGCATCGAACCGCAGCTCGCCCAGCTTGCCGCCATGCGCGCCAAGCCGAAGGACATCGAGCGGATGCGGGCGCTGGCCGCCAAGATCATCGACAGTGAAGATGCCGACGCGCGTGAACTCTGGGACGGTGCGCTGCATCGGCAGATTGCCCAGAGCGCCGGAAACCAGCTGTTTCTCACCATCTTCGACGTCGTCAACCGCGTCCGCCAGGACGAGGCCTGGCAGGCTCTGAGGGAGCGCGCCCGAGCGGCCAGCAACACGGTCAACATTTCGCTCGCCCAGCATATCGGCATCATCGACGCCATTGCCGAACGCGATCCGACCCGCGCCGGCGAAGCCATGCGCCAGCACCTCCTGATGCTCCAGGAGCGTCTCATCCGCGCCACCTCGCTTGAGCATCCGGAGGAGACCGGTCTCCGCGAAGCATCCTGACTTCGGCTCAAGCAGCCGGACCATGCCGGAAAACCGGCCAAGAACAAGCATGTCCCCAAAACAGCCAGAGGAAAGAACATGAGAAAACTCACCACATTGACCGCAGCACTGCTGGCAACCGCCATTGCCTTCCCGGCGGCATCCGCGGAACTTCGCATCGGCCTCCAGGATGATGCCGACGTCCTCGATCCGGCGCAGTCGAGAACCTTCGTTGGCCGTATCGTCTACACCGCCATGTGCGACAAGCTGGTGGACATCTCCCAGGAGATGAAGATCGTGCCGCAGCTGGCGACCGAATGGAACTGGTCGGAAGACGGCAAGGAACTGACCATGACACTGCGGGAGGGCGTCACATTCCACGACGATACGCCCTTCAATGCGCAAGCCGTGGTTGCCACCATCGAGCGCAACATGACGCTGCCGGAATCGCGCCGCAAGAGCGAGCTGTCATCCGTCGAAAAGGTCGAGGCAACCAGCGAATTCGAGGTGAAGTTCACCTTGAAAAGCCCAGACGTGACCCTGCTGGCGCAGCTCTCCGACCGCGCCGGCATGATCGTCTCGCCGAAGGCCGCCGCGGAACTGGGCGCCAACTTCGGCAGTGCTCCGGTTTGCGCCGGCCCCTTCAAGTTCGTCGAGCGCATCCAGCAGGACCGGATCGTGCTGGAGAAGTTCCAGGATTACTGGAACGCGGATCAGGTCTTCCTCGACAAGGTGACCTACCTGCCGATCCCCGACACCACCGTTCGGCTTGCCAACCTGCGGTCGGGTGATCTCGATATCGCAGAGCGCATTTCCGCGTCGGACGCAGCAGCGGTAAAGGCGGACTCCAGCCTCACCTACGCCGACGTCATCGGCCCCGGCTACATGGCCATGTACGTCAACGTCGGAAACGGTGCGCGGGCGGAAAATCCGCTCGGCCAGGACAAGCGCCTGCGCCAGGCCTTCTCGCTGGCCATCGACCGCGAGGCCATCAACCAGATCGTCTTCGAAGGCACAGCCAAGGCCGGCAACCAGCCGTTCCCGCCGACGAGCCCCTGGTTCAACGCCGAACTGCCCGTTCAGCCGCGCGACATCGAAAAGGCAAAGGCGCTGATGGCGGAAGCCGGTCACGAGACCCTTGAGGTCGAATTGCAGCACGCCAACAACACCACCCAGACCCAGATGATGCAGGTCATCCAGTCGATGGTGGCCGAAGCCGGCTTCAACGTCAGCCTGAGGGCGACCGAGTTCGCGACGCTCCTCTCCGAACAGACGGCCGGCAACTACCAGCTGAGCCGCTCCGACTGGTCGGGCCGTATCGATCCCGATGGCAACATCCATCAGTTCATTACCTGCGCGGGCGGCATCAACGACGTCAAATACTGCAATCCCGAAGTCGACCAGCTCCTGAATGAAGCCCGTGCCTCGACCGAGGATGCCGTGCGCAAGGAGAAATACGATGCTGTCAGCGTCATTCTCAACGACGACATGCCGGTCATCTACCTCGGCCACCAGCCCTACGCCTACGCCATCGACAACGGCGTCACGGATTTTGCCCCGTCCCCGGACGGCATGATCCGCCTCGTCGGCGTCAAGAAAGCCGACTGATGACCTCTGGCCGCACGGAGCTTCCGTGCGGCCTCTCCTGACGCGAGGGCCCTGCCATGCCTGTCTACATCGGAAAGCGGCTGCTGGTCGCGATCCCGACACTCATCATCATCTCGATCTTCGTCTTCGCGCTGCAGAAGCTCCTGCCGGGCGACCCCGTGCTGGCTATGGCCGGCGAAGAGCGCGACCCGGCGACGCTGGAATTCCTGCGCGAAAAGTACCGGCTGAACGATCCCGTCATCATGCAGTATTTCTATTGGCTGGGAGGCGTCGTCACCGGGGATTTCGGGATTTCCCTGCGCACCAACCAGCCGGTGCTCGATCTGATCGGCGACAAGCTGCCCGTGACCATCCAGCTGGCCGTGATGGCCATGATCTTCGCGCTAGTGATCGGCATCCCGATGGGCATCCTCGCGGCTGTCTGGAAGAACACCTGGGTCGATTATCTTTCCAATATCGTGGCTCTGTCGGGCCTCTCCGTCCCCAACTTCTGGCTCGGCATCATGCTCATCCTGCTGGTCTCGGTGAACCTCGGCTGGCTGCCGGCCTCGGGCTATGAATCCATCTTCGTCGATCCTGTCCGCTCCATTCAGACAATGATCATGCCGGCCTTTGTGCTCGGCACGGCGCTGGCGGCCCAGCTCATGCGCCATACCCGCTCGGCCATGCTCGGCATCCTGAGCTCCGACTACATCCGCACGGCGCGTGCCAAGGGCCTGTCGCCCTGGGAGGTGATCATGAGCCACACCTTCCGCAACGCGCTTCTGCCGATCGTCACGATGATCGCCCTGCTGTTCGGCGAGCTTCTCGCCGGCGCCGTGCTGACGGAGCAGATCTTCACCATCCCGGGTTTCGGCAAACTGATCGTCGATGCCGTCTTCACCCGCGACTACGCAGTCGTCCAGGGCGTCGTCCTGTGCACCGCCATCGGCTTCATCCTGATGAACCTCATCGCCGACGTGCTCTACGTCCTCCTGAACCCGAGACTGAGGGCAACGCTATGACAGTGGTCGAAACAGTCAGTGCCGCCCCGGTGCGCCAGAAAAGCAGGGCCTGGCGCAAGATGCGGGCAAACCGCGGCGCCCTGGTCGGTCTCGGCATCATCCTCTTCTTCGCGATCCTGGCGGCCGCGGCTCCGCTCCTGCCCATTCCCGGTCCGGCAGCGACCGATTGGTCGGCGCTCCGCCAGGCCCCCTCGGCCGCCCATTGGCTCGGCACCGACGATCTGGGGCGCGACATCCTCTCGCGGATGATCTGGGGCGCGCAGGCGTCGCTGATGGCGGGCGTCTTCTCCGTCGCCATCGCCGTCGTGATCGGCGTCCCCTTCGGCCTCGTCGCCGGTTACTTCGGCGGCTGGGTGGATCAGGTAATCTCGCGGGTCACCGAAGCGCTGCTCGCCCTGCCCTTCCTGATCACGGCCATCGCGCTTGCCGCCTTTCTCGGTCCCAGCCTGACGAACGCGATGATCGCCATCGGCCTCTCGGCCATGCCGATCTTCGTGCGGCTGACGCGCGGCCAGGTGCTTGCGGTCAAGACGGAAGACTACGTGGAGGGTGCCCGCTCGGTGGGCCTCGGCCACGTCGACATCATGCTGCGCTACATCCTGCCCAACGTCTTTGCGCCGATCATCGTGCAGGCGACGTTGACGATTGCGACCGCCATCATCGCCGAAGCCAGCCTCTCGTTTCTGGGACTCGGCCAGCAGCCGCCGGCACCCAGCTGGGGATCGATGCTGAACGTCGCCAAGAACTTCCTGAGCCAGGCGCCATGGATGGCGATGTGGCCCGGGGTGGCGATCTTCCTCGTCGTCATCGGCTTCAATCTCCTCGGCGACGGCCTGCGCGACGCGCTGGATCCGCGCGAGGCATGACTTTCACAGGGACTTCACATCATGACTGACTTCACGACCCGTCCGGAGATCCTCGGCACTTTCGGCGTCTTCACCTCCACCCACTGGATCGCTTCGGCGGTCGGAATGAGCATTTTGGAAAAGGGCGGCAATGCCTTCGATGCGGCCGTTGCCGCAGGCTTCGTGCTGCAGGTCGTCGAACCGCATCTCTGCGGCCCGGGCGGCGACATGCCGGCCATCATCTATTCCAAGAAGAAGGACAAGGTCGAGGTCATCTGTGCCCAGGGTCCGGCCCCGGCCGGTGCCACCATCGAACACTACACGGCCGAGGGACTGACGCTCATCCCCGGCGACGGCCTGCTCTCGACCGTCATCCCCGGCGCCTTCGACGGCTGGATGCTGATGCTGCGCGACTACGGCACGATGAGCGTCCGCGAGGTGCTGGAACCAGCGATCTACTACGCCGAGCACGGTCATCCGGTTCTGGAGCGCGTTTCCAACACCATCGAGGGCCTGGCCCCTTTCTTCGAAAAGGAATGGCCGACCTCCTACGCCACCTGGATGCCGGGAGGAGCCGCCCCCGAGCCCCTGTCCAACTTCAGGAACCCGGTCCTCGCCGAGACCTGGAAACGGGTGATTGCCGAGGCAGAGGCAAAACCCGGACGCGAGGAGCAGGTGGAGGCAGCCCGCGACGCCTTCTACCGCGGCTTCGTCGCGGAAGCGATCGAGACCTACCTGCGGGATGCCGAGGTCATGGATGCCAGCGGGTCCCGGCACAAGGGCGTGCTGACCGCCGACGACATGGCCAACTGGCGCGCCACCATCGAAGCGCCGCAGACCTACGAGTATCACGACTGGACGATTGCCAAGACCGCGGCCTGGGGCCAGGGGCCGGTGCTGCTGCAGTCTCTCGCACTGCTGAAGGGCTTCGATGTCGGCGCCATGGATCCGGCGGGCCCGGACTTCGTGCACACGGTGGTCGAGGCGATGAAGCTCGCCTTCGCCGACCGCGAAGTCTATTACGGCGATCCCGAGTTCGCGCAGGTTCCGACGGAATACCTTCTCTCCGACAACTACAACAACGACCGCCGCAAGCTGATCGGCGCCGAAGCCTCTCACGAACTGCGTCCAGGCAGAGTGCCCGGCTACGACCACCAGCATGACCTGACGCTGGCTATGCTCAGCGAGATGAGCGGCACGGGCACCGTCTACGAACCGACCATGTCGCATCTCTCCGAAAAGCGCGGTGACACCGTGCACATCGATGTCATCGACCGCTGGGGCAACATGGTCTCGACCACCCCATCCGGCGGTTGGCTGCAGTCTTCGCCGATCGTTCCCGGCCTCGGCTTCGCGCTGAATTCGCGCGCCCAGATGTTCTGGCTGAAGCCTGGGCTGCCGACATCGCTGGAGCCCGGCAAGCGTCCGCGCACCACGCTCACGCCCTCGCTGGCGCTGCACGAAGGTCGTCCCACGCTCGCCTTCGGCACGCCCGGCGGCGACCAGCAGGACCAGTGGCAACTGCCCTTCTTCCTGCGCTACGTCCACCACAAGAGCAATCTGCAGGCGGCGATCGACATGCCGCTCTTCCACACCTCGCATTTCCCGGGCTCCTTCTATCCGCGGACGAGCTCGCCCGGCGAGATCATGGTCGAGAGCAACATCGGCACGGATGTGCTCGACGAGCTGCGCCGCCGTGGCCACAAGGTGACCGTCGCCGATGCCTGGACGGTCGGGCGCCTGACGGCCGCACGGCGTGACAAGGACGGCCTGCTGCGCGCCGCCGCCACCCCCCGCCTGATGCAGGCCTATGCGATAGGGAGATGACCTCGATGGCCGATGCACCGGTTCTGTCCGTTCAAAACCTGAAGACCTCTTTCCTGGTGGATGGCGCCTGGAAGAGCGTCGTCCGCGACGTCTCCTTCGACGTGATGCCGGGCGAGACCGTGGCGATCGTCGGCGAAAGCGGGTCCGGCAAGAGCGTCACCTCGCTGTCGATCATGCGGCTTCTGCATGCGGACACCAGCCGGATCGAGGGGAAGGTCCTGCTGAACGGGCGCGATCTGATGTCGATCTCCGAAAAGGAAATGCGCGGTGTTCGGGGCAACGAGGTCTCGATGATCTTCCAGGAGCCGATGACCAGCCTCAATCCGATCTTCACGATCGGGCGGCAGATCTCCGAGGTCCTGACCCGCCACAAGGGCATGTCGAAGCAGGAGGCCCGCGCCGAGACGACGCGTCTCCTCGAAAAGGTGCGCATCCCCAACGGCAAGGCCCGCTTCGACGACTACCCGCACCAGTTCTCGGGCGGCATGCGGCAGCGCGTCATGATCGCCATGGCGCTCGCCTCGCGGCCGAAGCTGCTGATCGCCGATGAACCCACCACCGCGCTCGACGTCACAATCCAGGGCCAGATCCTCGATTTGATCAAGGTTCTGCAGGAGGAAGAGGGCATGTCGGTCCTCTTCATCACCCACGACATGGGCGTCGTGGCGGAGATCGCCGACAGGACGATCGTCATGTACCGCGGCGAACAGGTGGAGGCGGGGCGGACGGAAGACATCTTCCTGCGCGGCCAGCATCCCTACACCCGCGCGCTTCTCTCGGCGGTTCCGAAACTCGGCTCGATGACCGACCGCCGCTGGCCGACACGCTTCCCAATCGTCGATGCCACCACCGGCGAAGCGGTGGAACCGGAAGAAGTGGCTGACACCGTCGGCAAGGGAAAGACGCCCATCCTGGCAGTCAAGAACCTCACCACGCGGTTTTCGGTCCGCTCCGGCCTCTTCGCCCGCTAGACCGGATCGGTGCATGCCGTTGAAAATCTCTCCTTCGACCTCTTCCAGGGAGAGACATTGGCGCTGGTCGGCGAATCCGGCTGCGGCAAGTCCACCACCGGACGCTCGATCATGAGGCTGGTCGAGCCGACCGAAGGCGAGATCTATCTGGACGGCTACAACGTTCTGCAGCTCGACCAGATCGGCATGCGCAATATGCGCAAGAGCGTCCAGATGATCTTTCAGGACCCCTTCTCCAGCCTCAACCCGCGCATGACCGCCGGGTCCGCGATCGCCGAACCCTTCATCAAGCACAAGCTCGGAACCCATCAGCAGGCCAAGGAAAAGGCGGCGGATCTTCTCGAGCGGGTCGGCCTTTCTGCGTCGATGATGAACCGCTACCCGCACGAGTTCTCCGGCGGCCAGAGGCAGCGCATCGCCATTGCCCGGGCACTGTCGCTCGATCCGAAGGTGATCGTCGCCGACGAAAGCGTCTCGGCCCTCGACGTCTCGGTGAAGGCACAGGTCTGCAACCTGCTCCTCGACCTGCAGCAGAGCCTCAACCTCGCCTTCCTGTTCATCAGCCACGACATGGCCGTGGTGGAGCGCATGAGCCACCGCGTGGCCGTCATGTATCTGGGCGAGATCGTCGAGATCGGCCCGCGCGCCGCCGTCTTCGAGAACCCGCAGCACGACTATACAAAGAAGCTGATTGCGGCGGTGCCTGTCCCCGATCCGGCGCGCCGCGGCATCCGCCGTGGCCTGGCCGACGATGAGCTGAAGAGCCCCGTCCGCCCTGTCGGCTACGAGGTTCCCTTGCGCCAGTACCGCGAGGTTTCGGCAGGCCACCTGGTGCAGGTGGCCTGATCGCAAACGGCGGAACGCGCAAAGCGCGCTCCGCCTCGTCTTGCCGACCCAGGTTTCGTCAGACCGAGGCCGCGGCGGCCTCTCTGGCCGGAAGGATATCCTGCCAGGCGGCATAGGCGGAAAGCACGGTCTCCATCTGGGCCGTGTGCCCAGCGATGAACGCGTCACCGTAGATCGTCTCGTCCGGATATTCCGTGATCAGCGTCATCGGCACCGTATGCCGATCGTCGATGGAGGACAGGCACGGGAAGCCGTTGATGATCCGGAACCCCGTCTCGCCCGCATGGATCTCGTAGAGGGCAATCTGCCGGTCGTTGTAGTCGAGCAACCCCGGAATGGCGCCGAGGTGGCGCGTCACCCGGTCGAGCAGCGCTTCGGCCTCACCTTCCCAGCTGGCGTGATGCCGCATGATGAGAAAGAAGCCCTTCGGCAGCGTCCACATCCCGAACCCGCGCGGAACATAGCCCGACAGCGGCCGTGTCCATTCGTGCGAAGGATAGCCGTGCAGGTTCACGTGCAGCTCTGCACCGCTCAGCGTCTGCGCCTTGAAGCGGATTTCCTTCTCGTTCAGATGCGCTCCGGCGTTCTCCGGCGTGCGGTATTCAAGATCGTCGCCGAGGGCCGTGTATCGTGCCGCGTGATGCATGTGGCGCGGGTTATCCACCCTCAGGCGCTGGTGGATGGCATAGCCGTCCGGATTTTCCAGCGGCGAGATGGTGAAATGCGCCTTCGGCATCTGGCGAAGCCTGTCTGCCGCGCGCAGGGCCCCGACGATACCGGTCGTCTCGTTGGGGTGCTGCCCGCCGCTGATCATCACCGGTACATCGTGACCGGCCACATAATGGGCGGAAACGGCGCGCCCCGAGCGCGAGCTTGCCGCAAAGGCCTTGCCATCGATTTCGCCGAGCAGCCCGGCAATCTCCGCGGCCGCCAGCGGCTCCCGTGCAATGTCGGCATCCTGCGCGTCACCGTCGAGGAAATGGGTCGAGAGCGGCCTTACCTCGATCGCGACCGAAATCTCGCCCTGGCTCTTGACGATCTCCGGCACGATCTGCCCGGGCTTCAGTCCGCGATCGCCGAGCGGCCGCCCGGACTTCTTCTGGAAGAACTCGAGAAGCGAGAAATAGAGGTCCTCGTGAAGCGCTTCGCGCAGGCTGACGACCTCGTCGCCGACCGCGAGCGGCTCGTCCTCGGCCGGATGCGCAACGCGGATGTTCAGCTCCTCGAAATAGGGCTCCTCGTCGCCCCAATCCTGATCGCCAACAGCGGCGATCGACGCCGCGAAAACCGCCTCGTAGTCCGTCTCCAGGCGCTCGCCCTGTTCGTCGCCGGCGGGGCGATACCAGCCTGTCGGCGACACATTGGTCTCACCGACGATGTCGACATGCACGCGGTTCGGCGCCAGAACCTTCAGCGTCTTTACGCCGGCGGCCCGGGTCAGCAGCACCTCGTAGTGGAAATCGCCGTCCTCGCGTTCGACGAAATCGATCTTCGCATCGCCGACGAGGGCCGCCAGCGGATAGGCCTCCAGACGAAACCGGTTCCGCGGCGCATCGGGATGCACCGGATAGCGGATTTCGATCGCCTCGACCCCGCGCAGATCGACCTCTTCAATGAAGGTGTAGAGGAGCGGCTTGTAGGCGCTGCGGATGCGGGCGGTGACACCCTTTTCCGCCAGCTGGCGCTCCGCAGCCCTGCGGCTGCTCCGGTCGTCGAAGGTCCATGCCTCGAAGGATTGGCCGGCCACCGCGCCCGCCACCAGCTGGTCGAGCGTGCGCTCGAACGACGTCGTCAGGATCTTGGTCATGGGAAATTACCTTGAGCTTCTGCCGGTCGGGTCGAGGCTGTCGCGCAGCCAGTCGCCGAGGAGGTTGAGACCGAGCACAGTAAGCAGGATGGCAAGGCCCGGAAAGACGCTGACCCACCAGGCGGTCTGCAGATAGGTGCGGCCGTCGGCCAGCATCCCGCCCCAGCTCGGGATCGTCGGATCTACGCCAAGCCCGAGGAACGTCAGGCTGCTTTCCAGCAGGATGTTGTTGGCGACATTCAGCGTCATCAGCACGATCACCGGGCCGATGAGGTTCGGCAGCAGGTGCTGGACGATGATACGCCAGTCGCGCACGCCGATGGCACGGGCCGAGAGGATGAATTCCCGCTCCCGCAGGGTCAGCACCGAGCCGCGCACCACGCGGGCATATTGTACCCACTGCGACACGATCAGCAGGATGATCGTGTTCGTCAGGCTGCCGCCGACGATGGCAATGAAGGTGATCGCCAGGAGGATGAAGGGCATCGCGAGCTGCAGGTCGGCAAAGCGCATGACCAGCATGTCCCAGAAGCCGCGGTAGTACCCGGCGATCAACCCCATCAGCACGCCGAAGATGACGGCGCCGATCACCGACGTGAAGCCGACCAGGAGCGAGATCTTGCCACCGGCCACCACGCGCGCCAGCACGTCGCGGCCGAGCGGATCGGTGCCGAAGACATGCGTCATGTCGCTGAAAGGCGGCACCAGGCGGGAGAGCAGGTTGACCTTCTCGGCACCCGGGAAGAGCACGTCAGAGAGGAGGACTGCACCGCAGATGATGACGGTGAGCGAGGCGCCGAGGATGAACTCGAGGCTGTAGAACCGCTGCAGAGAGGATGTTTTTGCGGCCATGGTGCTTACTCCGTGCGGATGCGGGGGTCGATGAGCCCGTAGGCGATATCGACCAGGAGATTGATGCCGACGATCAGCAGCGAAAGGACGGTGATGACCGCCTGGAGGACCGGGTAGTCACGCGCCCCTACGGCGTCGAAGGCCAGCGTTCCCAGACCCGGCCAGTTGAAGACCCGCTCGATGACGACGATGCCGCCCAGCAGGCCGCCGAACTGCAGGCCGAAATAAGTGATCAGCGGGATCGCGCAATTGCGCAGGGCATGCTTGTAGAGCACCTTCGTCTCGCTGAGCCCTTTCGCCCGAGCCACCATCACGTACTGCGACTGCAGCGTGTCGAGCATGGTGGTGCGCACGAGGCGGACGTTGGTCGCCGTCAGGATGATGGCCATGGTAGCGCCGGGCATGATGTAGCTCTCGATGCCGCCCATCCCGCTCGGCGGCAGGAGACCCAGCGTGATCGAGAACAAGAGCACCAGCATGGTGGCCAGCCAGAAATTGGGGAAGGACAGCCCGATCAGCGAAAAGATCCGGATCGCCTGATCAAGCCCCTTGCCGCGGGACGTCGCAGCCATGATGCCGAGCGGGATCGACAGCACGATCGAGATCGCCATGGAGACGAAGGCAAGCATCAGCGTTGCCGGAATGGCATTGCCGATCAGCGTCGAGACCTGCGTCCCACCCACGAAACTGCGGCCGAAATCGAGAGTCAGGATGCCCTTTAGGAAGTCGAAATACTGGACGAAGAACGGCTTGTCGGTCCCCAGCGCTGCACGGATGCGCGCCAGATCGTCTTCCGTCATGCTGCCGCCGCCCTGGAACATCGTCACGGCGGGGTCGCCTGTCAGCCGGATGGCGAAGGACACCAGCAATGTAATGGCGATGACGACGAAGATCGCCTGCAACACGCGTTTGAGAAGAAAGCCGGCCACGGTCTTATCCTTGATGTCGAGTGGGGTGCCGCCCGCGAGCCGGGCGGCACCGGTTTGGCGATTATTCGACGGTGACGTCGGTCAGCTTCAGGCGGTTGTCGGGAGCCGCCACGAAGTTCTGCACCCGCTTCGACACACCGTAGATGGCGTTCGAGTTGTAAAGCGGAAGCTCCAGCGCACGGTCGGCGATATAGGCACCAACCTCCTTCAGGATCCGCTCGCGCTCAGCGCGATCGGTCAGCGGCCGCTGGGACTCCAGCAGTGCGTCGAGCGTTTCGTCCTTCTCGTAGGGGTTCCACTTTTCACCCGAGTGGTACATCGAGTAGGCCGTGTTGTCGTAGTCGAAGGTCCAGCCGCCCCACTTCTGCTGGAACATCGCGCCGGTCTTGCCCTGCGGGATGATGTCGTTCAGCAGCACGTTCGTTTCGTAGGGTTGGATGGTGGCGTTGAGGCCGACCATCTGCAGGAAGCTGGCAACGACCTGCGCCACTTCGTTCATGGTCGCATCATTGCCACGGATGTCGATCTGCAGCGGCGAACCGGCAGCGACGCCTGCTTCTGCAAGCAGAGCCTTGGCAGCTTCGGGATCATAGGGCAGCGGCGCAAGCTCCGGGTCATGGCCGAAGGAGAGCGCGCTCTGGAAGGTCGCGATTTCGGCACCCTGGCCGGCAAGGATGGATTCCACGATGGTCTTGCGATCGACCGCCATGATGATGGCCTTGCGCACGCGCGGGTCGGCGGTGATGCCGTCGCGGGTGTTGAAACGCAACGCGTCGACGGTCGGGCCGGGCACGCTGACGATCTCGAGGTTGTCGTCGGCTTCGATGACCGGGATCATGCCGATCGGAATGATCGGCGGGATGACGATGTCGACGCGACCGGCCTGCAGCTCGGCAAC
>JBKBXP010000067.1:0-13718 GCA_046314035.1 Pseudorhizobium sp.
CTGGATGGAGCAATCGCGCTCGAAGAGGTGAACCACGTTACCGTGGGTATCGCCCAGGATCTGGCTTTCCACGTGCCTGGCACGCTCGACGAGCTTCTCCAGATAGACCTCGTCCTTGCCGAAGGCAGCCATCGCCTCCCGCTTTGCCTCCGTCACCTCCTTGGCAAGTTCCGCCTCGCTGCGGATGACCCGCATGCCGCGCCCGCCACCGCCCCACGAAGCCTTGAGCATCACGGGAAAACCGACCTCGGCCGCCATGCGGGCGACCTCCGTCATGTCGTCGGGCAGCGGCTCCGTTGCCGGCACCACCGGCACGCCGACCGATACCGCGAGATTGCGGGCAGCGACCTTGTTGCCCAGCTTGCGCATGGTATCGGCGGTTGGTCCGATGAAGATGATGCCTGCATCGTTACAGGCCTCGACAAATTCAGGACTTTCGGAAAGCAGGCCATAACCTGGATGAATGGCATCTGCTCCGGACAACTTGGCAACACGGATCACTTCGGAGATGGAAAGATAGCTTTCGACCGGACCCAGGTCGCGATCCAGATGCGGTCCGCGTCCGACCTGATAGCTTTCGTCGGCCTTGAACCGGTGCAGCGAGAGCTTGTCCTCTTCCGCCCAGATCGCGACAGTCTTGATGCCAAGTTCGTTCGCCGCCCGGAAAACACGGATTGCAATTTCGGACCGATTGGCGACGAGTATTTTCGAAATGGGCAAGGTGGATCTCCTCCATCAACCACAGCCATGCTGCACTGCAAGGCGAGCCTAGCGAGTTGGAAGGCGATGTCAATTTCCCCTTAGGGATGAACTTCCACCATGGCCCAGGCCGCTGCCTGCCCGTCTAGGACACAAGTCCGCGCCGAAAGGCGAGCGCCACCACATGCTGCCGGTTCTTCGCCTTCATCTTGTCCTGCAGCCCATTGATGTACCAGTCGACCGTATGATTGGAGATCTGCAGCTCGCGCGCAATTTCATGCGAGGTCCGCCCTTCGGCCAGATGCGTGACGACCTCAATCTCGCGCTTGGTCAGCGACACTTCGACAGATCCCATCTTCTCGAGTTCCGCAGCCCATCCGCGCAACTCGAGATAGCGCCAGAACATCGTTCGCGCGACGGCGTCGAAGAGCGCCAACTCGGCCGGAGAGAGATCGACCGGCTTTCCGCTGACCAGGAGGCTGCCGAGCAGGCCGGTCCGTCCGTGCACCGGGAAGATATAGCCGTCGCTCATACCGTGGCGCGCTGCATCCTGTATCATCCGCTGCATCTTGATCCGGTGCGGCTCGCTGCGGAGCGCCGAAATGGCGTCCCGCAGTCGGTAGGGCCGCTGAGCAACCGGCAATATGCGCGCGGTCGGATCGATGGAGGCGTACTTCTTGAACCTGTAGATTTCGGCCCAGCCTCTGGGCCACCGGACGGCAAGCGCAAGTTCGCGGCCGGGATCCTGCACCCGCGGCTGCAATGACAGGCGGTAGAAGCCGAAGCTGTAGACGTCCAGCAGAGCTTCGAGGCGTTGTGTCAGTTCGTCTGCGTTCTTGGTCTCGCCCGCCACGACCAGGAGCTGCATGATCAGATGAACGCTCACGTCCTTGCCCCGTCTGCAAATCGAAGTTCTATGCGCTTCAAGTTGTGAACCTCCCACTGGAAGTGATAGTCACGCAGCCATGGTTATCAATGGTTGAATTCACATCGCTAAATCTTGCTATAGGTGTCGAGCCTCTTGATCCCGAAGGGCAAGAGATTCTGGCGTCTCTTCCGATGGGTGCAGCTCGCGAAACCTTCCCGGCTGCGGGACATTGTGCGCTGGTAGCGCCATGCTGCTGCCACACCCGTTGACGAAGTGGCTTGGTTGGGGCAGCAGAGCGCTAACAGACAGAAGAAGAGGTTCCAGCAGGTGACGCTGTTCCAGGTTTATACGAGAGCTCTCAGATACCTCGCGGAGCATCGCTTCCGGGTGAGCCTCGTCGTGATCGCCAACATCATTCTGGCGATCATCACGATCGCCGAACCCATCCTGTTCGGGCGCATCATCGATGCGATCTCCTCGGGTGGAGACGTCACGCCGGTGCTGATGCTCTGGGCGGGATTTGGCGTGTTCAATACGGTTGCTTACGTTCTGGTGGCTCGGGAAGCGGACCGGCTGGCGCACGGCCGACGGGCATCGCTGCTGACCGAGGCGTTCGGGCGCATCATCTCGATGCCGCTTGCCTGGCACCACCGCCGCGGTACGTCAAATGCGCTACACACCCTGCTGCGTGCCAGCGAGACGTTGTTCGGCCTTTGGCTGGAATTCATGCGGACGCATCTGGCGACTGCGGTGGCGCTTCTGCTGCTGATCCCGACGGCATTTTCGATGGACGTCCGCCTCAGCCTGGTGCTGCTCGTGCTGAGCGTGCTCTACTGGTTCATCGGCCGGATGGTGATGAAGCGGACGAAAGAGGGTCAGGCTTCGGTCGAAGGGCATTATCACACGGTCTTTTCACATGTCAGCGATTCCATCAGCAATGTTTCCGTGCTGCACAGCTACAACCGCATCGAGGCCGAGACCCGCGCCCTGCAGGGATATACGAAGAACCTGCTGAAAGTTCAGTATCCCGTCCTCGACTGGTGGGCTCTGGCCAGCGCCCTCAACCGCACCGCCTCCACCGTCTCCCTGATGGTCATCCTAGTCATCGGGGCGCTGCTCGTGCAGCGGGGCGAACTGCGCGTCGGCGAGGTGATTGCATTCATCGGCTTTGCCAATCTGCTGATCGGGCGCCTGGACCAGATGGGTCAGTTCATCACCCAGATATTCGAGGCCCGCGCCAAGCTGGTGGATTTCTACGCCCTGGAGGATGCGGTACAGGAGCGGGAAGAACCCGCCGGCATCGCGGAACTGGAAAGCGTCAAGGGCGACGTCGAGTTCAGGAACGTCTCCTTCGACTTCGCCGATACATCGCAGGGCGTACGAGAGATCTCGTTTCGCGCCGCCGCCGGCGAAACGGTCGCCATCGTCGGGCCGACGGGCGCCGGCAAGACGACGCTCGTCAACCTGCTGCAAAGGGTCCACGACGCCAAGGACGGCCAGATCCTGATCGACGGCAAGGACATCACCACCGTCTCGCGCCGATCCCTGCGTCACTCGATCGCCACCGTCTTCCAGGATGCAGGCCTCCTCAACCGTTCGATCAGCGAAAACATCCGCCTTGGTCGTGAGGGCGCGAGCGAGGACGAGATCATGAGTGCCGCCGAGGCTGCGGCCGCAACGGACTTCATCGAGAGCCGGATGACCGGGTTCGACACTGCGGTCGGCGAACGCGGCAACCAGCTTTCTGGGGGCGAGCGCCAGCGCATCGCGATCGCCCGGGCCATCCTCAAGAATGCTCCGATCCTCGTGCTCGACGAAGCCACCAGCGCGCTCGACGTCGAGACCGAGGCGCGGGTGAAGGCTGCCATCGACAGGCTGCGACAGAACCGCACGACTTTCATCATCGCGCACAGGCTGTCGACGGTTCGTGACGCCGACAAGGTGATCTTCCTGGACAATGGCCGCATCATCGAGATGGGGACGTTCGACGAACTGAGCCGAAGCGGCGGACGCTTCACCTCGCTGCTGCGGGCAAGCGGCATTCTGACGGACGACGATGAACCCGGTGAGGCACCACCCACCGCGCCAGCGTCCTGATCAGATCGGTAACGAAACGAAGAAGGCCCGCCAGAAATGGCGGGCCTTCTTCGTCGAGCTTGAGGCAGTGCGAACCGAGCCGAATGGCTCAGGTCGTCCCCACCGTTGTCGATACCAATGCTGCGCCGACCTCAATGTCGATGCTCTCACCATTGACGGTTACCAACACCTTGCCTGTCTCCCGCTTCTCGACGTCGATCCTGTAGATCACGCCGGCAATCGTCAGTTTGGCAGAAAAGCCGCTCCACTCGGACGGAAGCGCCGGACGCACCAGTAGGCGATCGCCTTCGCGGCGAATGCCGAGGATGCCTTCCACGGCTGCCCGGTAAAGCCATCCGGCCGAGCCGGTATACCAGGTCCAGCCGCCGCGCCCTTCTAGGGCGCCGGTTCCGTAGACGTCTGCAGCCACCACATAGGGCTCCACACGATAGAGCTCGGCCGCCTCCCGATCGCGCGCATGGTTGACCGGGTTGAGAAGGTTGAAGCAGCGCCAGGCCTCGTCAGCGCGCCCGAGGCGCGCCAGCGCCATCACCACCCAGGTGGCAGCATGGGTGTACTGGCCGCCGTTTTCGCGAACGCCGGGCGGATAGGCTTTGATGTAGCCGGGATCCACAGGCGCGTTTGCAAACGGCGGCGTGAACAGACGGATGATCCCCGAAGCGTCATCCACAAGCTCCGACAGCACCGCATCCATCGCCTGGTTGGCCCGACCCGGCTCGCCGACACCGGAGAGCACGCTCCAGGATTGCGAGAGGGAATCGATGCGGCATTCGAGGCTCTCGCTGGAGCCCAGCGGCGACCCGTCGTCAAAATAGCCACGGCGGTAGTAGGAGCCGTCCCATCCGGCGGTTTCGAGAGACTCCTTGAGGCGATCACCGTGCGACGACCAACGCTCGACACGCGCGTCGTCCCCCCGTTGCCGGGCGTGGTCGGTGAAGGCCCGCAGCGTCCCTGCCAGGAACCAGCCCAGCCAGACGCTCGATCCGCGACCGCCGATGCCGACGCGGTTCATGCCGTCGTTCCAGTCTCCGCCGAGGATCAGCGGCAGGCCATGTTCGCCGGTGCGCTGAATGGCAAGGTCGAGCGCACGTGCGGCATGCTCGTAGAGGCTGGCGGTTTCGCTGGAAATCTCGGGCTGGAAGAAGGAATCATGCTGCTTCGGCTCCAGCTCAGGCCCCTTGATGAAAGGCAGTTGCTCATCGAGCAGCGACGCTTCTCCGGTTGCCCGAACATACTCATCGACCGCATGTGCGAGCCAGACGACGTCGTCCGAAATTCGCGTCCGGACCCCGGCTCCGCTTTCCGGCAGCCACCAGTGCTGCACGTCCCCTTCCGGAAACTGCCGTGAGGCGGCCCGAAGGATCTGGCCCCTCGCGAGGCCTGGTTCCTGCGGCAGAAACGCCAGCGTGTCCTGCAGCTGGTCACGGAAGCCATAGGCCCCACTCGCCTGATAGAAGCCGCTCCGGGCGGTGATCCGGCACGCCAAGGCCTGATAGGGCAGCCAGTGATTGACGAGGTGGTTGAGGCTCTTGTCCGGTGTCGAGATCGTCAGCCTGCCGGTAAATTCCCGCCAGTAGGCCTGCGATTCTTCCAGGATGACGCCGGCGTCGTCGGCCCGCAGGGCTCGGACGAGGGTGGTCGCCTCTTCGCGGGTCTGCGCATCGCCGAGATAGAAGGTGACTGTCTTCTCCTCGCCGGGTGCCAGCTCGATGTCGCATGCAATGGCTGCGCAAGGATCGCCATCCAGCCCCGTCGTGCCCGACAGCACCGCCGCCCCGGCGACCGCGGCCGGCGAGGCGATCGATCCGAACCGACCGACAAAATCGCGCCGGCTCGCGGTGAAGCTCGATACCGCTTCACTGGATGCGAGGAAGGCAAAGCGGCTATATCCGGTGCTGAAGCGGTTGGTGGCGAGCACCGCGCCGCTCTCTTCGTCATGGCTGGTCATGATGTAAGGCAGCGACCGACCGGAATTGTCCCCCAGCAGCCATTCGGCATAGCCATAGATCCGCAACCGTCGCGCATCCGCACCGTCGTTGCGGATCGTCAGCGACGAGACCTTTGCGGATCGGTTCCGATCCACCGTCTGCGTCAGGGTGATTGCCAGATCGATGTCCTTCGTCGCGAAGGTCGAATAGCCGAGGCCATGTCGCGTTTCGAACGAAACCTCAGGACGCGACGAGAGGGCCGCGAAGGGGGTGGCGACCTCGCCGCTCTCCTGATCGACGACGTAGAAGCCTTCCACTGGGCGGTTGATCACCGGATCGTTGCTCCACGGCGTCAGCTGGTAATCACGGGAGTTCTGCGCCCAGGTGAAGCCAGCGCCTTCGGCCGAGACATGGAATCCGAAACGGTCGTTGGCGATGACATTGATCCAGGGCTGCGGCGTCGATTGGCCGCCGCGCAGGCGTATGACGTATTCGGCGCCGTCCTTGTCGAACCCGCCGTAGCCGTTCCAGAAGTCGAGCCCCGAGCCGTCGACATCGGCGAGAGGCTGAAGCCTGTCGCCGGTAGGCAGCGGACGCTGATGGGCCTGCGCGTCGAGCGGCGTGGCAAATAGCGTCACGGAGCGGTTGATCTGGTCGATCAGCTTGCCGTTGCGGGCATGGAGGACGACGCGAGCGGCCGAGATGATGGCGTCGAAGGTTGCGTCGTCCATGATGTCGCGACGCAGGGCAAAGACGTGCGGCCGGCCCGACTCGGCCTGACCGGCGCGGCGCAGCTTCTCGCACAGGCCTTCCAGCGTGTGTTGCATTTCCTGTGCGTAGGAGGCGGCTCGTTCGTTGATGATCACCAGATCGGCGGTCACCCCACGGGAGCGCAGATATTCCTGAGCACTCAGCGCCTCGCGCGCCACGCTCAGATCCATCTCGTCGTTGATCCGCAACACGAAGATCGGGAAGTCGCCGGAAATCGCCATCGGCCAGAGCGCCGATTGCGGCTGCAGCCCGGCCATCAGGGTTTCCTGGTCCGAGCGCAGGTGCATGTCCGGATAAACCAGGTAGCGGGCAAGATGCTGGAATGCCGCCGCCTGCTGCGAGGTGATGCCGAGATGGCGCATCTGGACCTGCGTCCGCGTCCAGGCCTGCACCAGTTCATGCGCGAAGGCGTCGGGGTGGCGGTAGCGTTCGATCGCCTGATCCAGCTCGTCGCGCTTCGGAGCCGCGATCGTCCAGAAGATCACACTGACCTTCTTACCGGCGGGGATCCGCACCACCCGGCGCAAGGCCATGATCGGATCGAGAGTAAAGCCGTCCGTGCCGGAGAGGCTTGCATCCGGATCGAACGCGGCAGCATCCGGCAGGCTGCGTCCACGGCCGAGGAACTTGCGCCTGTCCGTCTCGAATTCGGTCGGCCGGGCTGAGCCGGCATTGTCGGCGGCAAGATGCGCCACCAGCATGTCCGGATCGTTCGGGTTGCGCTTGTTCCGCCAGGCACGGATCACATCGCCGCGTCGGCCGATCTCGGTGCGCACGAACATCCGGGAGAACAGCGGATGCGCATTGTCGTCCTGCTCCAGAGCAAGCACCGGCTCCAGGTAGGAGGTGATCTCCACGAAGCGATCTTCACTCCCGGCGTTATGAAGCGTGACACGCCGCCCTTCGGCGTCATACTCGGTGGCGACGATGCACTCGACGACGCTCGTCAGATCGTCCACGGTCTTGTGGAACTCGACCTTGTCGTCTCCAAACAGCGTTCTCGCAACCTCGCCCGGCGCCCGGCGCGGCTCGGCGGTCGCAGACCACCAGTTGCCGCTTGCCGTATCCCGCAGGAAGATGAACTGGCCCCAGCGATCCTCCGTCGGATCCGGCTTCCAGCGCGCCACCACCTGGCCGTTCCATCGGGAATAGCCGGCACCAGTGGCCGTCAGCATCACAGAGTAATGACCGTTCGACAGAAGTGCGATCTCGCGGTCCCGGTAGGCCGGATTGTCGATCGAGCGCACTTCCGAGCGCAATAGCTCCGCCTGCCCCCTGCCGGGTGTCTCTTCGTATTTGGCGCTGATCACGGGAACATCGCGCGGCGCCTTCTCCTGCAGCAGAAGCTCGGCGGCCTCGATCACCGGGTCGGCGTGGAAGAGCTCGCGCAGGTAGCCGTTGAAGACGACGTTGGCGACGGCGGCAATCGACATGCCATGGTGGTGGGCATAGTAGTTGTAGACAATGGCGCATCGCGAACCGGCGGGTACGCGTGTCGGGGTAAAATCGACCGCATCGTGGAAGCCATAGCGACCAAGAGCCCCCAGCGCCTCCAGGGCGTGCAGATTGTCGATCGCTGCGAGCGGATCATACTGGCTGGCCAGAATGGACGCATAGGGCGCAATAACCGCATTCTGTCCGAGCCCTCGCTTCAGACCGAGGGTTGGAACGCCGAAGTTCGTGTACTGGTAGTTCAACAGATGGTCGCGGGCATTGAAGGCGGCCTCTGAGATCCCCCAGGGAGTACCGAGCCGGCGCCCATGCGCGATCTGCTCCTTGACCACCAGATTGTTCGTCTGGTTGAGGATACCGCCCTGACGCTCCTGCATAACGAGCGGCGGCATCAGGTATTCGAACATCGAACCCGACCAGGAGACCAGGGCGCCCTGTGCCCCGATCGGCACGACCTGGCGGCCGAGGCGATACCAATGCTCGTTGGGAAGGTCGCCCTTGGCGATCGCGAAAAGACTGGTGAGGCGGCATTCGGAGGCGAGAAGATCGTAGCACGCCTCGTCGAGCTCGTTGCCGTCCACCCGGTATCCGATCGACAGCAGCCGCCGATCCTTCCGGAATAGGAAGGTGAAGTCCATGGAGAATGCGATGTCGCGGGCGCGATCGCCAAGGGCGATCAGCCGCTTGCGCAGCGGCTCGATGTTGGAATGATCGAAGACGCTGTCGGAAATATGCGCCTCGCAGACATCGACAAGCTTAGCTGCCCAATAGGTGAGCTCCTCGCTGGCTCCCGACTTCGTTTCGTACTGGAGATTGGCCGCGAGCTTCTCGATGTCCCGCGCCAGGACGGCGAGGTTGATGATGCGGATGGACGCAAATTCATGCTCGCGCTTGACCGCAGCCAAAGCATTGCCGAAGCCGCCGATCCGTTCGACGAGCCGGCGGCGCAGGGGCCGCACCGTCTTGCGGTCGTCCGGCAGCGCCTTCATGCTTTCCGACAGGATGCCGACCACGTCGCCGATGCCGTCAAGGCTTGCCTGCAGATGCGCCGACGGCGCTTCCGCCCAGGCACGGCAGGCGGAAGAGATCGCAATCAGATGGCCGGCCAGATTGCCGCTGTCGACTGCCGAAACGTAACGCAGCCCAAGCGGCGCCAGGGTGTCGGTGTGATACCAGTTCAAGAGATGGCCGCGGTACTTCTCCATCCGGTCGAGCGTCGCCACCGTCTGCTCCAGCCGCTCGATGGTGTCGGCAAAGCTGATCCAGCCGAACTGGCGGGCCGATACCGTCGAGAGCAGATAGACGCCGATATTGGTCGGCGAGGTGCGCCGTGCCACAACCGGCTCCGGCTGCTCCTGGAAATTGTCCGGCGGCAGATGGTTGTCTTCCGCCGTGACGAAGGTGTCGAAGTAGCGCCAGGTACGACGGGAGATCTTGCGAAGCTCGGTTGCCACATCGTCGGGCACGAAGAGCCTGTCTTCCGTCTCTGCCGACTGGCTGACATACCAGGCCACCGCCGGCGAGGCGATCCAGAGCAGTGCGAACGGCAAGCCGACGAGGAAAGCGTTGTCCCCCGGGATCGCAGCGAAGACGAGGCTGAAGATGGCGATGACCGGCGCATGCCACATCTGCCGATAGTAATCGATGGCGCTCCCTTGCGCGCTGGACTGGATGCTGGCCGCGGTCTTCCACTCCAGCATCAGCTTGCGGCTGACGAAGAGGCGGTAGATCGACCGCCCGATGGCGTCCGTCATCAGACAGGCCATGTCTGCGATGAAGACGATCCGCAGGGCGACCTGCGCATTCGCGGACTGGATTTCCGACCAGAGCGAGTAGAAATGGGCGCGGGGCACGATGTCGGTGCTGCGCGGCAGGATGCCGGTGATCAGCGACAGCGTCGGCGCGACAAACAGCAGGAAGATGAGGAAGATCTGCCAGACAAGGGCGCCGAGCGGTTCGAAGAAGTACCAGCCGAGCACGGAGGCGAAGAACCAGGCGACCGGCGTCAACGACCGGCGCAGGTTGTCGATCATCTTCCAGCGACCAAGCGCCGTGACACCGCGCGACGGATCGAGAATATAGGGGAGAAGCTGCCAGTCTCCGCGTGCCCAGCGATGCTGACGCGACACCTCGACCTCGTAGCGGGTCGGAAAGTCCTCGACGAGTTCGACGTCCGTCACGAGCCCGCAACGGGCGAACGAGCCTTCAAGAAGGTCGTGGCTGAGAACCGAGTTCTCGTCGATGCGGCCCTTGATCGACTGTTCGAAGGCATCGACGTGATAGAGGCCCTTGCCGGTGAAGCTCCCCTCCCCCGTCAGGTCCTGATAGACATCCGAGACGGTGAAGACATAAGGGTCGAGCCCACGACCGACCGAAAAGACGCGCTGAAAAACCGAGGCATCCTTGCCGGTGGTCAGCGACGGTGTCACGCGCGGCTGAAGGATGCCGTAGCCCTCGATCACCCGGCCGGACACCGGATCATGGACCGGGCGGTTGATCGGATGATGCAGCTTGCCGACGAGTTTTGTTACCGCATCGCGCATCAGGCGGGTGTCGGCATCGAGTGTCATCACATACTGGACGCCGTCGGGGACGGCGTTTGCACCGGGCAGATAGCTTGTGTCCTGGTCGCCGCGCAGCAGCAGGTTCAGCTCGTGGAGCTTGCCGCGCTTGCGCTCCCAGCCCATCCAGACGCCTTCGCCGGCGTTGAACTGGCGCCGGCGGTGCAGCAGGTAGAAACGCTGCTTTCCGTCAAAGGCATATTTCGCGCCGAGTGCTGCCACTTCCGCCTTGGCATAGTTCAGGACCTCAAGATCCACTGCCGCCTCCTCGACGGGGCTGTCCTTCCAGTCGCTGAGGAGCGCGAAGTAGATCTCGCCACGAGGGTTGGCGAGATAGTGGACTTCGAGATTTCGAATAAGCTCATCGACGACGTCGCGGCTGGTGATCATGCAGGGCACGACCAGAAGCGTCTTTGCTTCTTCCGGAATGCCCTCCTTGAACTCGAACCCGACGAAGCGCGCCGGTTTGACGAAATAGGTGACCAGCGTGTTGAAAAGGCCTGTGGCACCCTCGGATGCCGGCAGCGCGAACAGAAACAGGAAGAGGACCAGAGCAGGTCCAGATATACCCGCATCGAAGAGGAACCAGCCGACGACAGCCATGGCGAGCATGGTGAGCAGGATCACGGGCGCTGCGATCGCGACCCAGTGCAGGCGCCGGATCTGGCGGATGCTGCGCTGCAGGAGCGGCGGTCTGTAGCCGACCTCCGCCTCCAGTTCCTTGCGTCTGCGTCCGACGAGAAAGGCGCCGATATTGCTTTCGCGCCGTGACGCGTCGTCCTCGGACTCGCGTGCGGCAAGTTCGATCGCGCGCCGGGCGATCTCGATCTCTGTTCCGGGCGCACGACGGGCGATTTGTTCGATACGGTTGCGATAGCTGTTGCGCGATCCGAAATCGAGATTGGAATAGTCCGACTGCTCCCGGAAGATCCTGTCCACGTGGGAGACGTCTTCGAACCAGACGCTCCACTCCGTGTCGTCGATCTCCTTGAGGCTCTTGATGATGTTGCCCATGGAGACATTGCCGGAGGCGAGGCGGTTGTGCTCCGCCATCATCACTTCCTCGGCATCGGTTCCCGCGCGCTGAAGCCGGTCCTCCAGCCAGGACACGGCGAAGTTCGAGGACTGGGAGGCATTGCGCAGCCGGTAGAAGAACTGCGTCGCGAAGGTATGATCCTGCGCTAGCGGCTCGATGTCCTTAAGGATGCCGGCACTCGCAGCCTCGTCGTTGAGGCGGATGATGGTGTCGGCAAGGTCATTGGCCTTGATGCGCATGCGACGCGAGCGATCGACCCGGACCGCGATACGGCGAAGGTTCTCGATCAGGACGAAGCGAAGGATCGAGGGAAGCGCCCAGAGCTCGCCGATCTCCAGAGGATCGGTTTCCTGGAAACCCTCCACCATGGCCGCAAGCGAGTCCTTGGAAATGGTGCTGTGGGTGTGCGCGACATAAAGCCATGCGAGCGCCATCACCCGCGGCATCGGGTGCCCGTCTATCTTGACCCGTGGCAGTTGCTTGTAGAAGCGGCGCGGGACGTCGCGTCGAACCTCCTGGATCGCCTCTTCGACGATATAGTGATTGTCGAGCAGCCACTCCGCCGCCGGTGTGATGGCTGCACCCGCATCGACGTCCGCGGCGATGGCGCGGTAGACCCGGAGGATCTCCTTGTCGTTGGAGCGATGCCTGGCGATGAACTCGAATTCCAGGAATTCCGGCAGGCTCTGCAAACCGTCACGGCCGAAAGTCCGCCCCAGTTCCCGCAGTTCGTCGTTCGCCAGATAGCTCGCCCGGATCGAGTCATTGTGGTCGATCTGCTTGGCGTCCGGATCGCGAGGTGAGGCAGATGGCGTGCTGTGAAAGGACATGGGTTCGGCTTCTGGCTTAAACTGACGACAAAAATGGCTTAAGTGGTCTTCTCAGGAAAAGCCATTGATCCTTGTGGGGATTTGGACCTGATGACGGCTGCACGCCCTCAGCCAAGGCGGATGTAGAGGAGAGAAGTGATTTTGCGAACAATAAGGCTGCCTGGGACGACGACGGGAAACGCCAGTATTGCCCATAACCGCCTCAGCCTGAATAACAGCTGAACAACCTGGTAAACGCCGAGGGAGACGGCTGATTTGCAGGAGCCCATGTTGCCGCGAATGGGGAAGACGCGCGGCATCCTGAGAACGAGGCGCGCCGACCGAGACCCACCTCTGCACAATCTGCGCTATGATTTTACGACGATGCCTTGGCAGTGGGCGCAAGCTGATGGCCGGGACTGCCAAAACCCGGAGTCCTCTTCACGAATATTGGCGCTTACCCCAGAAATCCGAAGGTAATCGCGCCCAGGAAGACGAAGGCAACTGTAACCAGAGACGCATTGAGCAGAATGCTCCAGCGACTTGACGCGACGGGTGCACCAGGGTTTGGACGCTGCTGGTAAGGGGTAATCCGCATCATTTCCTCCTGAGACTGACACCGGCAAAGGAGAATGTAATGAATCTCTATCGGATTGGTAGAGATAGCCGTTGCTTTTGCGAGGCCGGCAAGGAAAATCTTACCAAATGATTAACAGCTTGCGGCGATCTTGCAGCTACTGTCTCAACCATGGCGCTCCATCGCCATCTTGAACACGTTGGGGTCGATGTTGCCGCCGGACGCGACGGCAATGACCGTGTCGCTCAAAGTCTCGCCATGAAAGAGAGCGGCAGCCAGGGCAACCGCACCGCCAGGCTCCACGACGATCTTCAACCGATTGAACGCGAGCGCGACAGCCTGCAGCGCTTCGTCGTCGGTGACGGCGATGCCCGGCCCGCAGAGACGCGATAGCACAGGAAATGTCAGGTTACCCGGCTGCGGCGTGACGATCGCATCACAGATGGAACCTGACTGGCTGGCATTGCGCTCGATCCTGCCGGACACGAGCGAGCGGGCAACATCGTCGAAGCCGGTCGGTTCGCAGGTTCGCACCCGCAACTGCGGCGCCTTCGCCTCCAGCGCCAGCGCAATACCGGATGCAAATCCTCCGCCACCGGTCGGGATCAGCACCTCTGCCGTTCGAATGCCCTGCTCGTCCGCCTGCTCGGCGATTTCAAGCCCGGCCGTCCCCTGGCCGGCAATGACCTGCGGATCGTCGAAGGGGCGAATGAGCGTCAGCCCCCGCGCCTCCGACAACTTCGCGCCGATGGCGTCGCGGTCCTCGCTGGCGCGGTCGTAGAGCACGACCTCGGCGCCGAAGGCCCGGGTATTGGCGATCTTGATCTGAGGTGCGTCGGAGGGCATCACGATGACGCTTGAAATTCCGTGGAGTTTGGCGGCAAGCGCGATGCCTTGCGCATGGTTCCCGGAGGAAAAGG
>JBKBXP010000068.1:0-13645 GCA_046314035.1 Pseudorhizobium sp.
ATGGGACTGCAAGGGCGGCCATGCATGAAGCTCTCTCGTCGTCGCCCTCCCGTGTGGGAGGCTCGTGCATCCACGACAGAGGCAACAGGCAATGACCAGCATCCTCACCAATATCGCCGCCATGGCGGCGCTCCAGACGCTTCGCTCGATTGATCGAGACCTGGAGACGACCCAGGCACGGGTATCGTCCGGCCTGCGGGTCGAAACAGCCGAGGACAACGCTGCCTACTGGTCAATCGCGACCACCATGCGCTCCGACAGTTCCACGCTTTCGACCGTGCAGGACGCGCTCGGACTGGGAGCGGCGAAGGTGGACACCGCCTATGAGGCCATGGACAGCGCGATCGCGACGGTTCAGGAAATCAAGTCCAAGCTCGTCGCCGCTTATGGCGTGGGCGTGGACCGCTCGAAGATCCAGGAAGAGATCACCCAGCTTCAGGAACAGCTGTCTAGTATCTCCGAGTCTGCGAGCTTCTCCGGCGAAAACTGGATCCAGGGACGTATCAGCAACGGCGGCAACCCCGCGACGCCGACCCCTCAGGTCAAGGAAGTGGTCGCCGCCTTCACCCGCGGAGCCTCCGGTGAAGTGGCCGTCACGACGGTCGACTACGTCCTGGATTCCACCACCGTCCTCTTCGATACCAGCGGCGGAAAGCTCGGCATCCTCGATCAGGACCTCGCCTACCTCGCGGCAGGGGAAACCGCCGTGACGGTGGAGGAGACGAACCTCGGTATTTCCACGAGCACGAAATACGCCGTGGCGACCTTTGCCGACGCCGATCTCACTGCACTCGGCGCCGATACCAACGACGATGCGTCTATCTATGACGTCGGCGGTTCTTCCTATTACAAGGTCGGCGACAACACCTGGGTCGAGGTTACGGCGACCGATCCCGCCACGGGAACGGCGGATACGACCCCCGTTTACAACGATGGAACCGACAATTTCTTCTTCGTCTTTAACCCGGTCAAAACCATGGATAGCCGCAAGGTCGGCATGTCGGTCGTCACGCTGGACATCACCAAGCTCGACGTGATGGCAGCGTCCCTGAACGCGCTCGTCCCGGGTTCCATTGCCGAGGACCAGGAAATCCTCGATATCATGATGAGCTTCGTCGATCAGCAGCTGCTCGCCATGACGAGTGCCGCCTCGAGCCTCGGTTCCATTCAGAGCCGCGTCGATCTGCAGGAAGACTTCGTGGCTTCGCTCGTCGACGTGATCGACAAGGGTATCGGCAGGCTCGTGGACGCGGACATGAACGAGGAGTCGACACGCCTCAAGGCCCTGCAGACGCAGCAGCAGCTTGGCATCCAGTCCCTGTCGATCGCCAACACCAATGCGGAAAACATCCTCACGCTCTTCCGACAGTAGCAGGCGATCTGACGGTACGTTGCAGCCTTCCGTGGCGGGTGCCGACTGAATCTGCAGCTTTTGTCGGAGTACCTTCATCTTCGCGCAAGTTTGATCCGCTAGCGTTTCGGCATTCCCCTGGGCAAGCGTCTGCGTGCAGGGGAGCGCCGGGAACACAGGCACCGCCACATCGGTCTGGTGCCGTAGTCTCGCTTGGCAAGACAGTGAAGAGCAGGAAAAGCTATGACGGCCTCGATTGCCCGCTACCTGAAGGATTTCGGCGAGCCGCCTCTGGCCCCGCCAATCCTCGCCGAGGACGTCGGCATGTTCGACATCGGTCGAGATCTCGACTTTCCGGTCGCGCCACTCGAAATGCCGGTTGATCTCGATGCGGAGCGGACCGAGGCGCATGCCAAGGGTGTCCAAGCGGGTACCGCGGAAGCACAGCGGGTCTGGCACGAGGAACGTGAGCAGCTTGTAAAGGCGCATGCCGACGAAATGGCGGCCATGCGGGCCGTGCATGAACATGAGATTGCTGCCGTCGTGGAAAAGAAGATGAGCGAAGCCGCGCTGCTTGTCGCAGAAGCGGTCAGCGATCAGACCGCCAGGATATTGGCGCCGGTCGTCGAGCAGGTTCTGGTCGCCAAGGCGGTTGCAGATCTGGCCGAGCTCCTCCGCGCGGCTATTTTGGAAGGTGATGTTGCCGTGGTGACGCTGCGCGGACCGGTCCACCTCTACGAGAAGCTCACGGCTGCCCTCGGCGAGGGGCACTTGCCGCTGCTGCGCCACGTCGAGGCGGTTGATCTGGACATTTCCGCGGAAGTCGACGACTCGGCTCTGGTGACGCGCCTGTCGGCCTGGTCAGCTCGGCTGAAGGAGGTGCTGGCGTGAGCGACGGCGAAAACCACCATCACGGCAAGAACGAGATCATCATCGTCAAGCGCCATCGCGGCGATCATGAAGGCTCCCACGGCGGAGCCTGGAAGATCGCCTACGCCGATTTCATGACGGCGATGATGGCCTTCTTCCTGGTGATGTGGCTCGTCAACGCCGCCAACGAGGAAACCAAGGCCTCGATGGCCAGCTACTTCAACCCCATCAAGCTCTCCGACGAGACGCCGGCCCAAAAGGGGCTGGAGAAGCCGGTCGATCAGGCGGAAGGGGAGGAAGCGGGCGAGCGTTCCAACGTCAAGGCTGACGGCCAAACCACCGGCGAGGCCGCCGCAAGTGGCGAGGACCAGACCTCTACCTCGGGTGACGAAACCAACTATTCGGAAGCCGACTATTTCGAAAACCCCTATTCGGTATTGGCGGAGATTGCCCAGGAAGTGGGCCAGCAGGCCAACGTCAGCGCCAAGGGCGAGGGCGGGGCCGCGGAGTCCGGACCTGCTACGGGAGCGGACGGCGGCGAAGCTTACCGGGATCCGTTCGACCCGGATTTCTGGACCCAGCAGGTCCAGGTGACCGATGCCGAGGCGCGGCAGGAAGCCGCGAAGGCCGAACTGGCGACTACGCAGGATCCAAACCTGGAAGAGCAGGAGGTTGCCCTTGCGGCGCCCCAACCTCGCGACGATACGGCGCTGCCGGAAAACCCGGCCAGCGAGCTTGCAAAGCGTGCGGAAGAAGAAACCAAGGACATCGAAGCCGCAGCGGTAAGCGATGACGCCCCTCCGGCGGAGCTCGACGCTCAGCCGAGCACTCCCGAAGAAGCGGCGGAAGATCTTCGCGATCAGATCGCCGAGCAGATACAGGGCATCGCCGGGAAGCTTGCGGAGGGCCTCGTCGTGACGCCGGCCGAAGGCGGCCTGCTCGTCACGATTTCGGACCAGAACGTCGACCCCATGTTCAACGTCGGCTCAGCTGTCCCGCGGCGTGAAATGGTCCTGGCCATGGAGAAGATCGGTCAGATCCTAGAAGGTCGGGGCGGTGACATCCTCGTGCGGGGGCATACCGACAGCCGGCAGTTCGCAGGTACCGAAAACGACAACTGGCGCCTGTCCATGGCGCGCGCCCACAGCGCCTATTACATGCTGCTGCGCGGCGGGCTCCAGGAAGAGCGCGTCAAGCAGGTCTCGGGATTCGCTGATCGCCGTCTCCAGCTCCCGGACGACCCACTTGCCGCCACCAACCGGCGGATCGAGATCCTTCTTCAGGCAGGCGAGGGATGAGAATGGTCCTGGCGGAAATCCGGCCGCTCCTTCTCGCTGCGGCGGTCGCCTGCGCGACACTGCCCTTGCAGGCGACGGCTCAGGAAGATGCCGCCCTAGCGCCTCACGTCATGCTGCGTTCCTTGCAGTTCGTGCAGGATACGGTCGTCTCCGGCGATCACTCCGCCGGCGAGATGCAGCGGTTCATGCTCGGCAAGATTGATGAGCGGCTTAGGACAGCCGATCCGGCCATCTTCGAGGATACCCGCAATGTCGATGCCGCGCTGATCTATGCGATGAGCGGCGGCAATCCGGCAACGCTGGAATTCCTCGTGGGCCGCGACGTGGCCGGAAATTTCGACAGCCGCGTCTCCGACGCATTGCGCAAATATCTGGCAGGCAAAGGGACCCTCGTCGCAAAATCGCTCGGGGACATGGCCGTGGAATACCGCGACCAGAAGATCGGCGCCTACATTGCGCTTGTCAGCGGCAATGTGATGGTCCCTACGGATCCAACCGGCGCTCTTGCCTTCTATGACATGGCCCGGCTGGCCGCCCCCGGCACGATCGTCGAGGAAGCGGCCCTGCGGCGATCCGTGGCCATCGCGGTCGATGCGGACCTCGTGGAGAAGGGGCTGGACTACTCGCGCAAATACGCACGGCGGTTCGTCCATTCACCCTATGCCAGCCAGTTCGCGGATTTCTTCGTGCAATTGGTCGTCGAGCACCACCCGAAGATCGGCGAGCTCGACATCGATGGCACCGTCGAGTTCATGGACGTCGACCGCCGTCGTGAAGTCTATCTTCGTATTGCCAGGCGAGCTGCGCTGGAAGGCAAGAATGATCTGGCCCGGCTTGCCTCCGGGCGCGCTGCGGCGCTTTCCGGCCTCGACGCAGAAACGCCCGAGGCGCTGGCGCGGCTCTACAGCGGCCTTGCCGACATATCGACCGCAAACGTCGATGCCGCCATGCAGGATATTTCGGGGATCGAGGATGACCAGTTGTCCCCCCGGGACCGCGCGCTTCGCCAGGCAGCCCAAGCGGTCGCGGAGGAGGTGCTGAGAGCACCCGTGGCGGAAAGCCTGGCGCAAGATGCGCCGGGTATATTAGCATCGACACCTGATGCAAGCTTAGCAAATGCGTCGCCCGGCGATGAACCGCCGGGATCTGCCACGGTAGCGGTTCCCGAACCGGCGGCGAGTGTTGTCAGTTTCGATGCTGAATTCCAGACCTTTGTCGACACCGGCCGATCCAAGCTCAGTGCCATCGATGATCTTCTGAAGGAAGAAGGTACAACACAATGACGCTTGAGGTTCTTTCGAAACCGACGCCGGCAGATCAGCCGATGAAGAGCGGCGGGCGGAGCGTCGGTGATCGCGAAGGCGGCACCGACGGGTTCTCCACCGCCCTGTCAAGGGCAGGGAAGGGGTCTTCCGACAACAGGGACGGCGCGGGCGATGGCAGCACGTCACATCAGTCGGAAGCCGAAAGCGTCGATACGCCGGCCACAGGCGGCAATCGCCGTTCCATCAGGACTGCCATGCAGGATGCTGGAGCGCATGCCGCCGTGTCGGATCAGGCCGAAACGACGCGTGCATCGATCTCCTCGGCCTTTGCGAATGCCAAGGGGCAGGTGCAGCGGACCGCAAACGACGAAAAAATTGCCGCGGATGCCGTCGCTGCCGAAAGCGATGGAGAAATAGATGATGCGGAGGTTGAGGTCGGCCCCGAAAATACTGCGGTTGACAAGAACATCGAGCAGAAAAGCGGCGAATCCGACCTGCTGAGCATTCTCGCCGGCTTGAGTCCGGCCGCCGTCGCGGCGGCCAGTGCCGGCTCCACGCGGTCCGGACCCACCGGCGAAACACGCAAGGCTACGACTGCCGTTGGCGACGGCGATCAGAAATCCGGCATCGCTGCCGACGGCAAGACGGCACGACATGGCGATGCGGCGTCAGCCGTCCTCGACATGCCGACGACCGACGGGGCCGATAACCGACCGGCGCCTGATTTCAAGTTCATCAACGCCAAGAACGGCAGTGTGAATGCCGAACTGACGCTGGCCGCCAAGTCGGGCGAGAGAGAGACTGCTGAGCCCAAGACGGCAGCTTCCTCTGTCGAGAACGTGATGGTTCTCGATTCCCGTCGAATTGTCGGCCTGCCGAGTGGATCCAACGGAGCTTCTTTGTTGGCGGCCATGGTCGGCGACCAGAGCTGGTCGGCAGCCATGCAGCCTGACGCGGCACTGTCCAACATCGCCGCCCAAAGCAGTTCGGGTTCAGTGGTTCATATGCTCAAGCTGCAGATGAACCCTCACGATCTCGGTGCAGTCACCGCAACGCTGAAGATGAGTGGTGAGCAGCTGCATGTCCATCTTACCGTGGAGACGCGCGCGGCCATGCAGCAGCTGAGCGAGGACAGCAGCGGTATGCTGGATGCTCTCCGGGCGCAGGGCTTCTCCGTGGAGCAGGTCACCATCAGTGTGGCACCCACGGCAGACAGCAACAACCAGAAGGGCCAGCAGGATGCTCAGACCGGCCAGCAGATGGCCGGCAATGGGGAGCGTCAGGGTGGAGCCAGCCAGGGACAGTCCGGCGAACGCTTCGACGAGACGGGTGACAGCAGGAATTTCGAAAATGACTCGTCCTTGGACACTTCGGCAGCCTTTGGCCCTGGCAATTCTGGCGGCGCTGGCTCTGGGCAGCTCTATCTCTGAGGCCAAAGCGGTTTCTGCCGGTGCTTGTGAGAAGGAAATCCAGGCCGCAGCTGCCAAGTACGGCGTGCCTGAGGGCATATTGTATTCGGTCGGGCTGACGGAGACGGGACGTAAAGGCAGCCTTTACCCCTATGCGATGAACGTCGAGGGCAAGGCCTATTACCCGCCTTCGCAGGGCGATGCTTTGGGGGTGTTTGACGCTGCCAGGCGGGACGGGCGCAAGCTCATCGATATCGGTTGCATGCAGATAAACCATCATTTTCACGGCGAAAATTTTGCCTCTCCGGCAGAGATGTTCGAGCCACGCCGAAACGTCGAATACGCAGCCAAGTTTCTCCACAATCTCCACAAGCGTCACGAGACCTGGACGATGGCGGTGGCGAGATATCATGCCGGCCCCAACAACGACCCTGCCCAGAAGAAATATGTCTGCCGCGTGATCAGCAATCTGGTCGCGACCGGCTATGGGAAGTGGACACCCAATGCGAGTCAATTCTGCCAAGAATGACAACCCAAGATTGAGACTGCATGCCTTGGGACTCGCATGCCGATGTGTGGCGCTATTGGGGCAAAAATTGGCAGGGCAATACCTTCATGAGCGAAGTCTTAATATTATCCACCGGATAATTGTGCGTCATGTTGTCGTATGGTACAAGATGTAGTGCAAATCGCCGCCTAATGGTTAATCAACTATTAATTTGTCTAGTTAACTTCCTGCAGCTTGTGCCCGATTCCCGCGATTCGTACCCATAGGGATATTGAAACACCACAACTGATTCGGAGCGGACGAATGATCGTAGTGGTTGATGAGCGTGAGCTCGTTAAGGACGGCTATACTTCCCTTTTTGGCCGCGAGGGCATACCTTCCACGGGCTTCGACCCGGCGGAATTCAGCGAATGGGTCAGCACGGCTGCGGATGGCGACATCCAGGCCGTGGAGGCCTTTCTGATCGGTCAAGGTGACCGGATGCTGGAGCTGCCGCGGACGATCAGGGATCGCTCCCAGGCGCCGGTAATCGCTGTCAGCGATCATCCTTCGCTCGACGCGACTTTGGCCCTCTTCGACAGCGGCGTCGACGACGTCGTGCGCAAGCCGGTTCATCCTCGTGAGATCCTGGCGCGGGCAGCGGCGATCCGTCGCCGCCTCAAGGCCATCGCCAACTACACCGACATCGGCCAGATCCGGGTATTCTCGGATGGCCGCGATCCGGAGATTGCCGGTGAGGTGTTTGCCCTGCCGCGCCGCGAGCGTCGCATTCTCGAATATCTGGTCGCCAACCGTGGTCGCCGTGTTTCGAAGACGCAGATCTTCAGCGCCATTTACGGCATCTTCGACGAGGAAGTCGAAGAGAACGTCGTTGAAAGCCACATCAGCAAGCTGCGCAAGAAGTTGCGCAAGCGTCTTGGCCACGATCCGGTCGATTCCAAGCGTTTCCTTGGCTACTGCATCGACTGGACCTGAGCTTCCTGGTTTCCACTCCGTTGCGGAGAAATGGAAACCAGACAGCCTCACGCAAGGCCCACCGCTTACTCTCCTAGTATAAAGCGACAACGAGGATTTAAGATGAGCCTCTACGGAACTATGAGAACCGGTGTGTCCGGCATGAACGCTCAGGCCAACCGCCTGAGCACGGTCGGCGACAACATCGCCAACGCTTCGACAGCCGGCTATAAGAAGGCATCGACGCAGTTCTCGTCACTGATCCTGCCTTCCAGCGAGGGCTCTTACAACTCGGGCGGCGTCACCACCAACGTACGCTACTCGATCTCCTCGCAGGGCACGTTCACCTACACGACGTCCTCCACGGACCTCGCGATTAACGGCCGCGGCTTCTTCATCGTGGAAGGCAGCGACGGCATCGAGTACCTGACGCGCGCCGGCAATTTCACCGGGATGGCGGATGGCTCTCTGCAGAACGCAGCCGGCTTCACGCTGATGGGCTACGAGTACGTAGAAGCACAAGACCCGACGATCGTGGTCAACGGCTTCGACGGACTGACAGAGATCAACCTCTCCTCCGGCGCCCTGAATGCAACCGCATCGATGAGCGGCATCCTCGACGTCAACCTGCCCTCCAAGGAAGCGGTAGGTTATCAGAAGACGACGTCGCTGATAGCTTACGATAGCCAGGGCAACACCCGACTCCTTGACATCAAGTACACCAAGGTGGCGGACAACTCGTGGACCGTCGACGTGTCCCATGAAGGGACGTCGATCCTCAGCCGCGCATTTGACCCGCTGGCTGATGCGACGACCGATGCCACAGTCACCGGCAACCTCGACTCGCTCGCCGCTGACGGCACCACCTTCCGGACCACCGAAGTCGCCTACGATCTGAACGGCGATGCTCGCACGTTGCGGTATGACTATGTCAAGGATGCTGCTGGCTGGAGCGTCAACGTCTACGACGGCATGACCTCGACCACGCCTCTGAATGCAGCGCCATTCGTCGTTCCCGGCGGCATAGAGACTATTTCCCCGGCCGCCCCATTTGACGACTTGACCCTCGACTTCACGGCCGTCACCGCTGTTCCGGGCACGACCGGCGTCAGTGCGCCATCGGACGGCATCGGCAGGACCCCTACCATCGAGTTCGGTGCAACCGGCCAGATCATCTCGCCGCCCTCGCTGACGACGCAGGCCATGGTTCTGGGCGGCGCCGAGTTCAACAGCCTGGTGATCGACATCAGCGGCTCGACGCAGCTCTCCGCCGAGTTCAAGGTTGGCAACGGCAAGATCGACGGCAACGCTGCAAGCGACGTCGTGGGCCACGAGATCAGCGACGATGGCATCGTCTATCTGAAGTATTCGAACGGCAAGCTCGAGCCGAAGTACCGTATCGCCATGGCGGATGTGCAGAGCCCCGACCAGCTCAAGCCGATGGCCGGAAACGTCTACACGCAGAGCAACGACTCCGGTGTCATTGTCATGGGCTACGCCGGTAACGGCAGCTACGGCACCATCATATCAAATGCGCTTGAAGACTCCAACGTCGACATCGCCGAGGAACTCACCTCGATGATCGAATCGCAGCGCAACTACACCGCTAACTCCAAGGTCTTTCAGACCGGTTCCGAACTTATGGAAGTTCTCGTCAACCTGAAGAGGTAACGGGAACTAACACCCAGAGGCAGTCATCATGACCCTTTCGTCAGCACTAAATACCGCGCAAGCAGTCTTCAACAATACCGGCACTCAGTCCGGTGTTGCCGCGAAGAACATCGCGAATGCCCAGAACGCCAACTACGTTCGGCGCTCTGCGGTGCTGACGACGAGCGGCAACGGTTCGCTGGTGGTCGGCATCGAGCGGGCCCAGAATCTGGCCCTTCAACGCCAGACCCTGGAGAGCTCGTCGACTTACAGCGGACAGGCGGTGCTTCTGGCGGGGCTTGAGGAAATGAAGTCGCTGATGGGCGGCAACGACTACGAGACATCGCCGTCCGTTCTCATCTCCAACCTGCGAAATAGCCTGCAGACCTGGGCGAGCAAGCCGAACGAGACCACCCTCGGTGCGACGGTCGTGTCGACGGCACAGGATCTCGTCAAGGGACTGAATACCGCCTCGGCCGACCTTCAGGCGATCCGCAAGCGTGCCGACGACGAGATCGCGCAGAGCGTTGAAGCCCTCAACAACCTGCTGTCGCAGTTCGAAGTGGCCAACAACAAAGTCAAACAGGAAGTCGCCGTCGGCGGCAATCCCAATGATGCGCTCGATGAACGTGACACCCTGCTGAAGCAGATCTCCGAGATCGTCGGCGTCAATTCGACCGTGCGCGAAAACCAGGACATGGTTCTCTACACGTCCGAGGGAACGGCTCTGTTCGAGACGGTTGCCCGCACGGTGAGCTTTACGCCGACGGCTGCCTACGGTGCGGCAACGGTCGGCAACGCGGTCTATATCGATGGCGTCCCGGTTAGTGCGGGCAGTGGTTCCGACACTAGTGCCGAAGGTTCGCTTCAGGCGCTTCTGCAGATCCGCGACGAGGTGGCTCCGCTTTTCCAGAGCCAGCTTGACGAGGTAGCGCGCGGCCTGATCGTCGCCTTCGCAGAGAGCGATCCGGCCGACCCTGCAGCGCTCCCGACGCTGCCTGGCCTCTTCACCCGCGACACACCGGCGGGAATGCCGGTCGATTTTGTCGTGGAGCCCGGTCTCGCCAGCACAATCAAGATCAACCCGTTGGTCATTCCGCCCTCGGGCAATCCGAACCTGATCCGCGACGGCGGCATCAACCGTCCTGGCTATGTCGCCAACACGGCGCAGTCGACCGGTTATTCCGATCTCCTCAACAAGTGGGATGACGCTTTCGATACGAAGATCGTGTTCGACGACGACACGGAGATCGGCGGATCGCTTTCGCTCCAGGCCTTCGCTTCAGACTCCATGGGCTGGCTCGAAATGCGCCGCAGTTCGGCAACCTCGGCAGCAGAAAACAAGCTCGCCATGCTGAGCCGCGCGAACGATGCGTACTCCAGCGAGACCGGCGTCAGCCTGGACGAAGAGCTTTCACTGCTGCTCGACATCGAGCAGTCCTACAAGGCAGCAGCCAAGCTCATGTCGACGGTCGACGAAATGATGCAGGCACTCCTGGCGGCGGCGAGCTAACCGATGAAAACATCCTTCGTATCATCTCTCAGCATCCAGACTACGATGCGCTCCGCTGTCTCCAGGGCGCAGGTGGACATGATAGCGGCCCAGCAGGAGGTCACCACAGGCCGTCATGCGGACGTCGGCGTGGCCCTCGGTGCGACCACCGCACGCAGTCTCGATCTCTCCCGCGACGTCCTGCGCATCAAGTCGATGCTCAGCACGAACTCCCTGGCGACGCAGCGACTGGAGTCCTCGGAAGAAGCACTTTCGAAGATGGCGGATCTTGGCCAGCAGGTTCTGGATTCGCTCGTCGGCATCGGTTCCAGCGGCGACTCCACCAACCTCAACGTGGCGCGCACGACCGTCCAGAATGCGATCGACACGTTTTCGAACTTCGCCAATACCTCCGTCAACGGAGAATACTTGTTCTCCGGCATTAACACGGATGTAAAACCTTTCGAAGATGTTGCCAAAGACGGTTCCGAGGCGCGAACTGCTTTTAAGGCCGAGCTTCAAACTTTCTTGACGAGCAACAGTATTGGCTCGAAGGCCGACATGACGAAGACAAACATGGAAGATTTTTTAACAAGAATGGAGAAGATGTTCAGTGCCGACCCTGGTGAGAGCATTCCGTTGGGGGGGGCACCAGGCCCTTCGTATGGTCTGCTCGATGGCCAGGACTTCTGGAGCACCTTTGTTTCCAGCGCCTCCGACGACAACATGAAGAGCCGCATCACGCAAAGCGAGATCGTCCAGACCTCGACGAACGCCAACAGTGAGGGGATGCGCAAGTTCGTCCTCACCTCGCTGGTCTCGATGGAGTTCCTGACGGCAGACATGTCCGACGTGGCGAGAGAGGAAGCGGTCAGCCGCTCCACCGGCTACATCGGGCAGGCCATGTCTGGACTGACCGGTGAGCGTGCAACGCTGGGTCTCTCGGCCGAGCGGGTGAAGAAGGCGAACGAAACGCTGGACGCTCAGATGAACATCATAGAGGTCCATCTCAACGACCTTGAAGCCGTGGATGCCTACGAGGCTTCGACACGGGTCAAGGGCCTCGAGGCGCTGGTCGAGACAGCCTATACGCTGACCGCCCGCCTGCAACAGTTGAGCCTAGTTAACTTCCTTTGATGAAGAAGGAAGTCCATGAAAATGAAGGATACATGAATGTACCAGTTTTCATATGCCGAGATCATGGAAGATGGCGTCGCTGATGCCAAGGACCGTGAACGGCAGGCGCTGGACCGATCGATAGAACTTCTGACGGCCGCAATGAACGCCGGCGACTACTCTCGCAAGACGGTGGACGCTGTCTACTACACGCGGCGCGTCTGGATCAGTTTCATCGAGGATCTCAAGCAGCCGGACAATGAGCTTGCGACCGAACTGCGAGCCAATCTGATTTCCATCGCCATCTGGATTTTGAAGGAGTGCGAGCGGATCAGAAAGCGGCAGTCCACCAACTACCAGGGCATCATCGACGTGACCACCATCATCAGGGATGGACTTAAATGAAAAGTACGCTGCGCATCTCACTGAAATCCGGCGAGCGAATCTTCATCAACGGCGCTGTGTTGCGCGTCGATCGCAAGGTGGCTTTGGAATTCCTCAACGACGTCACCTTCCTGCTCGAGAACCACGTTCTTCAGCCCGAAGATGCCAACACCCCGCTTCGCCAGCTCTACTTCATCGCCCAGATGATGTTGATCAATCCGGAGGGCAAGGACCAGTCCCTGGCGCTCTTCCGCAGGTCCGTCAGCATGCTGCTCAACTGCTTCCAGAACGAGGAGATCCTCGCGGAACTGAAGCGGATCGACGGCATGGTAGCCTCTGGACGCGCCTTCGACGCATTGAAGGCGATCCGTGGGCTGTACCCGACCGAAGACCGGATCCTGAACACCCAGGAAATGACGCCGGCGACCATCGAACAGATCCGCAAGGAGATCGCTCCATGGCGGTAGATCCGGTAACAACGGCAGCGTCAAACCCCTGGGCCAACGCGGCCGCCACCTCTGCGGACGCCGACAAGGCGGGCCTCAATTACGACAGCTTCCTGCAGCTTCTCATCGCCCAGATGAAGAACCAGGATCCGACCGACCCGATGGATGCGGGTCAGCAGATGGCTCAGCTTGCATCGTTCTCGCAGGTCGAGCAGACGATCCAGACCAACTCGCACCTGCGCAGCATGCTGCAGGCCGAGGCGCTCACGCGGGCCGGCGATCTTGTCGGCAAATACGTTCAAAGCGCCGATGACAAGGTTATGGGCAAGGTCAAGGAAGTCGAGGTCTACTCGGATGGCGTCATCGCCATCACCGAGGCGGGCGACAAGGTCCTGCTGCAGGCCGGCGTCGTGATTTCGGATACGGAAATCGTGAAGAAGACGTCGACGACGGACACTACCGCTGCCGGCTCGACGGACGACACCTCCGGCGATACAACGGGCTAATCAACCAAGGCCCGAATGATTCGGGCTGGAGCAGGCGACATGAACGAAGCCGACGCCCTGGACATCATGCAGGCGGCGATCTGGACCATTCTCGTGGCATCAGGTCCCGCCGTCCTCGTCGCCATGATCGTGGGCGTCGGTATCGCGCTCCTGCAGGCGCTGACGCAGGTGCAGGAGATGACCCTCACCTTCGTGCCAAAGATCGTCGCGATCATGTTGGCGCTCGGGGTCTCCGCGCCGTTCATCGGTGCCCAGATCAATCTCTTTGCGACGCTCGTCTTTTCCCGGGTCCAGACAGGCTTCTAGCCGAAAACCCTCGCGCAAGCTTCGCAGTTTAAGCAAGTGGTGAACTGGCAGACTTCTCTGCCCCATCTCATGAAGAGACGGAAGCACCAT
>JBKBXP010000069.1:0-8421 GCA_046314035.1 Pseudorhizobium sp.
GGCCACTGCCGCCGTGAGCTTTGTCGGCATGCCGCACATTGCGCGCGCCGCTCTTCCCCTGACGCAGCCTGGCCTTCCCTTCGCGGAGGATGCGCTCGCGCCGACGATTTCCGCAAAGACCATCTCGCTGCATTACGGCAAGCACCACAAGACCTATTTCGACAACCTGAACCGATTGGCGGAAGGGACGCGGTACGCCGACATGGATCTCGAGGAGATCGTTTCGGCGTCTGCGGGTGTCGAGGATGACACGAAGATCTTCAACAACGCCGCTCAGGCATGGAACCACGTGGCCTATTGGGACCAGTTCGTGCCGGGTGGCCCACAGCGTCCGGAAGGCGACCTTGCCGCAAGGATCGACGAAACCTTCGGCGGCTATGACGGCTTCGTCGACCGTGTGGTCACCGTATCCGACGAGGTCTTTGGAACCGGCTGGGTCTGGCTGACGCTGAACGACCAGGATGAGCTGGCACTGGTCGGCTACGAGGACGGCAACAACCCGCTGGCCTTCGACCGCCCGGCCTATCTCGGCATCGATATCTGGGAACACGCCTATTACGTCGATTACGAGAACCGCAAGGAGGAGCATATCCGCGCGGTGATGGACAATATCGTCAACTGGAGCGTCGTGGCGGATCGCGTCTCGGCGTAACGGAGCCGCCAGACACCGGACAGCGCCGCCGCCTTGAGGTTCCGGCGCTGTTCCGCCACTCCATCGTTCCATTTTCTGTGCTTCGACGCCTGCAGGACTGGCATGCGGCGCTGTCCCGCGATATGCCATGCTCCAATCTTGCAACGGCATGGAAATCCCTGTGGCAGTCTACACCGACATCAACGAAGACGACCTGAAGGCATTTCTCACCCCCTATGACGTTGGGGAGCTCACCTCCTACAAGGGCATCGCCGAAGGCGTAGAGAACTCCAACTTCCTGCTGCACACGACGCGCGACCCGCTGATCCTGACGCTGTACGAAAAGCGGGTGGAGAAGGACGACCTGCCGTTCTTCCTGGGGCTGATGCAGCATCTGGCAGCCCATGGGCTGTCCTGCCCGCTGCCCCTGCCGCGCAACGACGGCGAATTGCTGGGAGAACTCTCCGGCCGTCCCGCGGCCCTCATCACCTTCCTGGAAGGCATGTGGCTGCGCAAGCCGGAAGCCCGCCATTGCCGCGAGGTGGGCAAGGCTCTCGCGGCCATGCATGTGGCGGGTGAGGGGTTTCAGCTGAAGCGCCCGAATGCCCTGTCGCTGGAGGGCTGGAAAAGCCTGTGGCGGAAATCGGCCGATCGCGCCGACGAGGTCGAGCCGGGGCTGCAGGAAGAGATCAATGAGGAACTGGCGTTCCTAGAAGCGCATTGGCCGCGCGACCTGCCGGCCGGCGTCATCCATGCCGACCTCTTTCCCGACAATGTCTTCTTCCTGGAGGACGACCTCTCGGGGCTGATCGACTTCTATTTCGCCTGCAACGACTTCTATGCCTATGACGTGGCGATCTGCCTCAACGCCTGGTGCTTCGAGAAGGACGGCTCCTACAATCTCACCAAGGGCATGGCGCTGCTGGAGGGATACCGCGACGTGCGGCCGCTTTCGCACGACGAGATGGAGGCGCTGGCGGTGCTCGCCCGCGGCTCTGCGCTCCGCTTCTTCCTGACCCGCCTCTACGACTGGCTGACGACACCCGCCGGTGCGCTGGTGGTGAAGAAGGATCCGTTGGAATACCTGAAGAAGCTGCGCTTCCACCGCGCCATCGTCTCCAGCATCGAATATGGCCTCGCACCGGAGATCGCACCATGAAGCACGTGGACATCTACACCGACGGCGCCTGTTCCGGAAATCCCGGCCCCGGCGGCTGGGGCGCCATCCTCCGCTACGGCGAGGTCCAGAAGGAGCTCTTCGGCGGCGAGGCCGACACGACCAACAACCGCATGGAGCTCCTGGCTGCCATCTCGGCGCTGGACGCGTTGAAGGACGCCTGCGAGGTGGATCTCCACACCGACAGCAAATACGTCATGGACGGGATCTCGAAGTGGATCTTCGGCTGGAAGAAGAACGGCTGGAAGACCGCCGACAAGAAGCCGGTGAAGAACGGCGAGCTCTGGCAGGCGCTCGACACGGCCAACCAGCGTCACAAGGTCAAATGGCACTGGGTCAAGGGCCACGCCGGCCATCCGGAGAATGAACGGGCCGACGAACTGGCCCGGCTCGGCATGGCGCCCTTCAAGAAGCGCTAGCCGGCAGGGACGCCTGCCAACGCCAATCGGCCGCCTGCATCGGCGGTGGAGGATTGAATGATGATGCGCATCCTCTCCTTGAACGCCTGGGGCGGCCGTCTGCACGCACCCTTGATCGACTATCTGCGCGAGGCCGATCCCGACGTGCTCTGCCTGCAGGAGGTCACCCGCACCACCGGACGCACCGACGGCTGGCTCCTCTACCGCGACGGCCCGCTGGAGCTGCCGCAGCGGGCAAACCTCTTTGCTGACCTCCAGGCCGCCCTGCCGGATCACGACGCCTTCTTTGCCCCCGTGGCACGCGGTGAACTTTTCGATGGCGATGAAGCGCTGCCCTCGCAGTTCGGCCTGGCAACCTTCGTCCGCAGCACTCACCCGGTCGTCGGCCAGGCTCTCTCCTTCGTGCATGGAATTTACTCTCCAGACGGCTGGGGTCCGCATCCCCGTTCGCGCAATGCCCATTGCATCCGTATCTACAGCGCCGAGAGCCGCCGTTTCTTCACGATCGCCCAGATGCACGGCCTGAGGGATGTGTCGGGCAAGCAGGACACGCCCGCCCGCATCGCGCAGGCCCATGCGTTGGCAAAACTGATCGATCAGGTACGGCAGCCGGATGACGGCCTGATCGTCTGCGGCGATTTCAACGTGCTGCCCGACAGCCAGACATTTGAGATCCTGGTTAGCTTGGGACTGACCGACCTCGTCGTCGGCGGCGGCTTCACCGACACCAGAACCTCCTGGTATGGGAAGCCCGGCCGCTATGCGGACTATTTGCTGGTGGACGCCACGGTTGCGGTCCGGGACTTCAACGTCGTCGCGGAGCCGGAAGTCTCCGACCATCGCGCCCTGCTGCTCGACCTCGCCTGAATGCGCTTATCTTGTTGCCCTTCGTGGCGTTCTTCTTATTGTGCGCGGACGGGAGATTGCGGAGGTAGCAAATGATCCTTCATTGTGTGTTCTTGAGATTCAAATCGGCCCTGCAGGCGAGCGACAAGCAGGCGCTCTACGAGGAAGTTGTGGCGTTGAAGAACGTCGTTCCCGGATTGCTGGACGTCAAATACGGCCCAAATGTCTCGCCGGAAGGCCTGAACGGCGGCTTCCGCGACGGCTTCGTCGTGACCTTCGAAGACACCGATGCGCGTGACGCCTATCTCGTGCATCCCGAGCACGTCGCGGTCGGCGAGCGGATCGTCGCTTCAACCGACGGCGGGCTGGCGGGTCTGCTGATTTTCGACCTCGAGACCTGAACGAAAAAAACGGAGCCAATTGGCTCCGTTTCCTTATTCCAATTTGGGTGTCTGCCGCTTAGAGCTGCTCGATCAGGGCTGCGGCGCTGGAAACGGTCGCCTGGCCGGGATTTTCCTCGATGTTGAGTGATTTCACCACGCCGTCGTCGACCACCATCGAATAGCGCTTCGAGCGCACGCCGAGGCCGCCGGCGGAAAGGTCCATGTCGAGCCCCATTGCCTTGGTGAAGGCGCCGTCCCAGTCCGGCAGGAAGTGGATCTTGCCCATGCCACCGGAAGACTGTGCCCAGGCGCCCATGACGTGCCAGTCGTTGACGGCGACGACGGCGATGTCGTCGATGCCGCGGGCCAGGATCGCGTCGCGGTTCTCCAGGAAGCCCGGAAGGTGGTTGAGTGAACAGGTGGGCGTGAAGGCGCCAGGCACCGCAAAGAGCACAACCCGCTTGCCCTTGAAGAGCTCATCGGTGCTGATCTCGACGGGACCATCCGCAGTCTTCTCCTTGAAGGTCGCGGCTGGCAGCTTTTCTCCGATGGCGATGGTCATGGACGTGTCTCTCCTCTTGTGGCGGCGCCTTGGCCGGTCGAGCGCACTATAGGTTCCCGCTAGTTGAAGGCAAGCGAGGTTTCCATGGCGCGATCGCCCGCGATGACGAGAATTTCCCAGCGCTTGCCGCGCATGTCGTAGTTCTTGGGAAGCTTGCCGATCGGTACCTCGAGGGCATAGTCGTCGCCGTCCTGGCGTCCGTCCTTGCTGTCGAAGAAGACATGTCCCTGCGGTCCGGTGACGATCACCTGGGGTCGAATGGCGCCGGCGCCGGGAAGACGCAGCTTCAAGCGCAGCAGCTCGTTGCCGGTTAGGGCGTAGTGGGTCAGCGCAAAGTCCGGCGAGGGGGCTTCGGGTAGCTTCGTCTCCGCCGATGCCAGAAGCATGGCCTCCTCGACGGGCGTCGCACCGCTATTGGTGAGATTCAGCGCAAAGTCCGCCTGGAACGGAATGCAGATGTTGCGGCAGAGGCCGACGAAGGCGGAGACGCCGATGCTGAGCGGTTTCGACGGATCCTTGACGGTAAGCTCGAAGGGCAGGGTGACGGGATGATCGTAGCCGATGTCGCGCAGGGTTCCGCTGTCGATGCGCTTGGGCACCGGATACCGCAGCCTGTTCAAGGTCACCCCGCCGTCGGCGGACACGTCGAGCTGGGGCGGGATGCCCGCGTCGCCGGGCTCCTTCCAGTAGGTGATCCAGCCGGGTCTGGGCTCGATCTGTAAGGCCCCGCGAACCGTTCCCTCCGGGCTCGGCGGCAGGGCGATCAATCGCATGCGCCCGCCTTCGTTGGTGGCCCAAGCGGTCATTTCTGCATGTGCCGGTGCGACAGACGCCAGAAGCACCACCACCGCGACGCCGGCCAGACGGGCGATCGATGGCTTTGCCGGGCCGCTCGCAGAAATGTGTGTGGGTGGCTTTGTCCTCATGGAGGCAATGCTCTATCGGAACTCTTCCGGCCAAGCCAGCCGTGCCGCGGTGGCTGCTGATCATTTTAGGTTGATTGCCGCCATGCCATGCCCCATCTTTCGCTGATCACCAGCCCGGTCGTGCGAATGTTCACGGTCGATGCGCTGGAAGAACGGAGGCGGAAGTAGTGGCACCTTCTCTACGGGACACGACAGAACCGAGCTTTCTGGACGGCCAGTTCCTGATTGCCATGCCTGGGCTTCAGGATGGCCATTTCGTGCGCTCGGTCATCTATGTCTGCGCTCACTCTCCGGCCGGTGCCATGGGGTTCATCATCAACCGGCATCAGCCCGTCTCCTTCATCGACGTCCTGGACCATCTCGACATGCTCGGCGAAGACGACAGGATGACGCTGTCGAGCGACGTCCGGCGGCTTCCGGTGTTGATGGGCGGTCCTGTCGAATCGGGGCGCGGCTTCGTGCTGCATTCCGATGACTACGTCGGGGAGTCCAGCATCCCGGTGACCGAGGACGTGTCGCTGACCGCCACGCTGGACATCCTCCGGGCGATCACCAAGGGCAATGGTCCCAAGCGTGCGACCATGTTGCTGGGCTATGCGGGATGGGGTCCAGGACAGCTCGAGATGGAGATCGCCAGCAATGGCTGGCTCACCTGTCCCTCTGCCGACGAACTGATCTTCGACCCCTCGGTCGACAGCAAGTACGAACGGGCGCTGGCGCTCCTCGGCATCTCCCCCGAGGCGCTCTCCAGCGAGGCCGGACACGCCTGATCCAGCGTCGCCTCCTGGGCGGACGGAACGAAGCCAGGGATCATGCGTTCTTCTTCCAACGAGCCATTCCGGCCGTATCATGAAGGAGACCTGACATGGGTAGCACTGGCGACAAGATTGAAGGCAAGGCAAACGAACTGGCCGGCAAGGCACGTCAGGCCGTCGGCGACGCCACCGACAACCATGAGATGGAGGCCAAGGGCCACGTCCAGGAAGCCAAGGGCCACGGCCAGCAGGCCAAGGGTGAAGTCAAGGAAGGCGTCAAGAACGTCGTCGACAAAGCCTAGTCTGATCGATTGAACGAAAAGCCCGCTTCGGTTCCCGGAGCGGGCTTTTCTGTGTCTTCATCTTGGAAATGCTGCGTCAGGCGCGCTTCGTCAGCGGGAAGCGTTCCTTCAGCAGCCGAAGCGTCGCCTCGCCTGTGGTCGGCGGGCCGAACAGGAAGCTCTGGCCGAACTGGCAGCCCATCTTCGCCAGCTCCGCCGCGTCCTCGTCGGTTTCGATGCCTTCGGCGACGACGTCCATCTCCAGCGAACGGGCCATGCTGATCACCGAGCGCAGCAGCACGGCGCGACGCTCCTGTACATCCGTCACCAGCGCCCGGTCGAGCTTGATGGTGTCGAACGGGAACTGCGTCAGATAGGCGAGCGAGGAATAGCCCGTCCCGAAGTCGTCGAGAGCAAGGCCAAGGCCGATCTCCTTGAGCTTGGCGAGCACGAGGCGCGCCTGCTCCGGATTTTCCATCATCTGCGATTCCGTGAGCTCCAGCTTGAGCTGGCCCGGATCGCATTCGCTCTTTGCCAGAAGCGCGCGCACATCGTTGTAGAGGTTGTTGTTGAGTAGTTGGGCGCTCGACAGATTGACCGACAGGAAGATCGGCAGCGCGCCAGTCTGGCGCTGCCAGTCGATTAGGTCGGCTGCGGCCCGTTCCATCGCAAACAGGCCGAGCGGCCCGATGAGGTCGGATGCCTCGGCGATCGGGATGAAGTCCGAAGGTGGTATGCTGCCGCGACGCGGGTGCTCCCAGCGCATCAGCGCCTCGAAGCCGGCGATCTCGCCGTTGTCGAGGCGGATGATCGGCTGGTAGGCGAGCGACAGCTCCTTGCGTTCGATGGCGCGCCGCAGGTCCGTTTCGATCTGCAGCCGGTCGGTGCCGGAGGTGCGGAAAATTGGACGGAACGGCTCGACGCGGTTTCCGCCGCCGCGCTTGGCGCGGTACATGGCAAGCTCCGCATCGCTGAGCAGTTCCGCGGAGTTTTCCTGCCGGTCGACCCAGGAGGCAAGGCCGATCGAGGCCGTCAGGATGATTTCCCGGTTGGCGAAGCTGATCGGCACCATGATCGCCTGCGACACCGCATCGGCGAAATCGGCCACCTTGGCAGGATCCGGCTCGGAGACGAGAATCAGGCCGAACTGGTCGCCGGAAAGCCGCGCCAGCGTGTCCTGCGGTCGCAGCAGGCGGCGCAGCCGGCGGGTCAGCGCGATCAGGATGTTGTCGCCCGCGGCAATCCCCAGCGCATCGTTTACCTGCTTGTAGCGGTCGATGTCGATTGCCAGCACGGTCGGGCGCACGCTCGGGCTGGTCTCGGCGAGCGTCAGCACCGCCTGCAGCCGGTCGAGGAAGACCTGGCGGTTGGGAAGCCCCGTCAGGTTGTCGTGCATGGCATCCTGCAGAAGCCGCTCCACCGAATTCTTCTGCTCGGTGATGTCGACGATGGTGCCGACGCAGCGGATAATCTCGCCGTTGGAGCCGAGCACCGGCCGGGCCCGGATCTGCAGCCAGTGGAAGTGACCGTCTTCGGCGCGGATGCGAAACTCGTGGCTCAGGCGCCCCCGGCGGTGCTCGAGCAGCACGTCGAGCGTCGCCTTGAACCGGTCGCGGTCGTCGGGGTGCAGCCGTGGCAACCAATTGCGAACCGGTCCGTGCATCGAGCCGGGGGAAAGGCCGAGCTTGCCGGAAATATCCGGTGTCGTCACCACCCGGTCGCGAGCGACGTCCCAGTCCCAGACGGTATCGCCGGATCCGGTGAGTGCCAGCGATTGCCGCTCGAGGTCAGAAAAAAGCCCCTGCTGATAGGCGCCGCCGGCAAACGCATGCTGCATCACTGTAAAGCCGATCAGAAGCACGATCAGCACGAGACCGCCGCCCAGCGCTGGCTGGATGATGTCGTTGTCGAGCTGTCCTGTCACGGTCAGCCAGCCGCCGAACAGCCAGACGAGGATCAGCGCCCAGGTCGGCACCAGCAGGATGGCGCGGTCATAGCGGCTGAGCCCAAGATAGATGATCAGCAGGATGCCGCAGCTGGCCGTCAGCGCAAAGGAGAGCCGGGCGATCCCGGAGGCGATCGACGGATCGTAGATCGCCACCCCGAAGAGGACGGCAAGACCCAGCACCCAGGTCAGCGTCGCATAGCCGAGATGCACGTGCCATCGGTTCAGGTTGAGATAGGTGAAGAGGAAGATCACCAGACTGGAGGCAAGCGCCACCTCCGCAGAGGCGCGCCATATTCTCTGGTCGCTCGCGGTGATGCTGATCAGCTTGTCGAGGAAGCCGAAGTCGACGCAGATGTAGGCCAGCACCGCCCAGGCAAGCGCGGCGGCGGCCGGCAGCATCGAGGTGCCCTTGACCACGAAGAGGATCGTCAGGAACACCGCCAGAAGACCCGCGATGCCCAGCACGATGCCGCGATAGAGCGTAAAGGCGTTA
>JBKBXP010000069.1:8431-13606 GCA_046314035.1 Pseudorhizobium sp.
GAGCTGCGGCAGGGTCGGCGTCGTCAGTTCGGCGACGAAGGTGATGACGGAGCCGGGGTTGAGCGTGATGCGGAAGACGTCGGCGTCGGGGCTTTGCTCCCGGTCGAGCGCAAAACCCTCGCTCGGGGTGATCGCGATGATCCGCTGCGAGCCGAGGTCGGGCCAGAAGATCTTCGACCCGGCCAGCCGGAAATGCGGCGTGACGATCACACGCTCCAGCTGCTCTTCCGAGACGTTGGCAAGCGAGAAAACGGCCCAGTCGCCGTTGTGTTCGGGAGAGCTGGCCCGCACCTCGATACGGCGGCGGATGCCGTCGGCTCCCGCAGCGGTAGAGACCTGGAAGGCCTCGCCCTGGTTGGTGTGGATATCCGTCATCGCAGTGAGATCAAGGGCGGTGTCGTCGCGCGAGATCTTCACCGGTTCGGCCGAGAGGGCTGCCGGTACCCCGACCAGCAGCCCTGCCGCCAGTGTGAGCATCAGCATCATCACCCAGCGGAGACCCGCCATGTTTCTGTAGCGGGCGGTCATGGCCTCATCATCTTTCCGAATTCACCATCTTCCGGCAGCCGCGAGAACATCACGTGATCCCGCCACTCGCCGTTGATCTTGAGATACTGTCGCAAAAGACCTTCCCGCTCGAATCCGGTATTTTCCAATAGCCGGACGCTTTTCCAGTTTTCCGGGATACAGGCTGCTTCGATCCGGTGCAACTGAAGTTGGCCGTAGATGTAGGGGATGGCGATTTTAAGGGCGGATTGCATGTGCCCCTGGCCGGCATGACGCTCTCCCATCCAGTAGCCGATCATGCAGCTCTGTGCCGCACCGCGTCGGATGTAGCCGATGGTCAGGCCGCCCAGCAGCGTCATTCCCGGCCGCTCGAACAACAACAACGGCACGGAATGGCCTGCCTCATATTCCGCAATGCCCCGTTTGACCCGAGCGCGAAAGGACGTCGCCGCAAGCTCGTCGTCGCGCCATAGCGGCTCCCAGGGCTGGAGAAAGTCGCGGCTTTCGGAGCGAAGCCCCTGCCACTGGCCATAGTCGCTGTAGCGGGCAAGCCGAAGCAGATGCGCATCGCCATAAAGAAGCGGGCCGTCCGGCTGCCGTGACAAAAACCGAAATATCGATCCCGTCATCTCCCACTCCAGAAGCTCATCGGGTCGCGGACGCTCCCGGTTGACGTGCGGTGCCGAAGGCTTCGGCACCGGAGGCGATCCCGGAACCGGACTGCGGGAGCTGCATCCCTGCGGACGGCTCCGTCTAGGGTGGCGTCAGCGGGCTCTCTAGCCGGTCGCCCGCTGCATCTTTGTTGACGATTGGGTGAGCGCTGCCGACAGCTCTTCCAGCGGCGCAAGCTTCTCGATCGGACCGACGGCCGAAAGCGTCGGCACCGTGTCGAAGAACAGCCGGCCGGACAGATCGGTCAGGCGTTCGGAGGTAATTCCCTCCAGCCGTTCCATCAGTTCGTCGTTCGGGATCGGACGGCCATAGAGGATCATCTGCCGGGCGATCTGGCCCGCGCGTGCTGCGGGGCTTTCCTGCCCCATCAGCAGCTGGGCGCGGATCTGCGCCCGGGCACGATCGATCTCCTGGGTGTGGATCGTCTCCGACGCCTTGCGCAGTTCCTCGATGATCACTGGTACCAGGCTCGGGATATCCTCGCCGCCGGTCGCCGCGTGGATGCCGAAGATGCCGGTATCGGAGAAGCCCCAATGGAAGGCATAGACGGAATAACAGAGGCCGCGGTGCTCGCGCACCTCCTGGAACAGCCGCGAGGACATGCCGCCGCCGAGAACATTGGCCAGGATCTGCGAGCAGTAGAAGTCCCGCATGTGATAGGCCTTGCCCTCGAAGCCGAGCAGGATCTGCGCATCCATCAGGTCGCGCACTTCGCGGGTTTCGCCGCCAAGATAGCGTGCAGCCTCCAGAACCGGTGGCGCGCTCGGCGTCAGCGGCAAGGTCGCGAAGCGCTCCTCCACCTGCTTGCAGAAGACGTCGTGATCGACAGCACCTGCGGCCACGACGAACATCCGGTCCGTGGTGTAATTGCGCGACAGGTAGTTGCGGATCTGCCCGGGCGCGAAGCTCTGCACTCTCTCGGGCGTGCCGAGGATCGGCCGACCGATCGTCTGGCCGCGATAGGCGACCTCGGAGAACCTGTCGAAGACGACGTCGTCCGGGGTATCGTTTGCCGCGCCGATCTCCTGCAGGATCACGTGCTTCTCGCGCCGCAGCTCTTCCTCGTCGAAGAGCGATTCCGTCAGGATATCGGCCAGGAGATCGACCGCGAGCGGGACATGGTCCCTCAGCACGCGGGCGTAATAGGATGTGGTTTCGGTCGAGGTCGCGGCATTCAGCTCGCCGCCGACATTCTCGATTTCCTCGGCAATGTCGCGGGCGCTGCGCCGCGTCGTGCCCTTGAAGGCCATGTGCTCGAGGAGATGAGCAATGCCATGCTCATCTTCCGTTTCATTGCGCGAACCGGATTTGATCCACACTCCGAGGGCGACGCTCTCCAGATGGGGCATGGTCTCGGTTACGACTGTCAACCCGGAAGAAAGCCGAGTTACTTGCACGTTCATTGCTTGTCTTTCTGGCACCGCCGCCACTTACTTGCCTGCTCGGGCATGCCCGCCGATGAAGTTTTCGACGTCCTTAAGATCCGCAGGCAGGATATCGAAGCGCTCTTCCCTGGTCATCAGATCGGCTAACCATGATGGAAGCGCCGGGTCAATTCCGCAAGCGGATTTTACCGGTGCGGGAAATTTGGCCGGATGCGCCGTCGACAGCGTCACCATCGGGCTGTTGGCCCGCGCGTGCTTCCTGGCGACGAAGACGCCTGTCGCCGTATGCGGATCGATAAGGTAACCGGTATCGGCCAGCGTCTCGCGGATCGTCTCGGCCACCTGCTTCTCCGTAGCCCGGGCCGCGCGGAATTCCTTGCGGATCGCCTTCAGCGCCTCCGGCTGGATTTCGAAGGCTCCGGATTGGCGAAGGCTGGCCATGGCGGAGCGCACGGCAGCGGGATCGCGTCCATAGGCCTCAAACAGCAGCCGTTCGAAGTTCGACGAGATCTGGATGTCCATCGACGGCGAGCTCGTCGCCTTGACGCCGCGCATCTCGTAGCGCCCGGTCTTGAGAGCCCGTGCGAGGATGTCGTTGTCATTGGTGGCGATCACCAGCCGGTCGATCGGCAAACCCATGCGCTTGGCTACATAGCCGGCGAAGATATCGCCGAAATTGCCGGTCGGCACAGTGAACGACACCTTCCTGTCCGGACCGCCGAGCGATACGGCCGCCGTGAAGAAATAGACGACCTGCGCCATGATCCGACCCCAGTTGATGGAGTTGACGCCGGAAAGCTGCACCCGGTCGCGGAAGGCGATGTCGTTGAACATCTCCTTCACCAGGTGCTGGCAGTCGTCGAAGTTCCCCTCGATCGCCAGCGCATGGACATTGGCCTCCGTCGACGTCGTCATCTGGCGCTGCTGCACCGGCGAGACCTTGCCCTTCGGGAAGAGGATGAAGATGTCCGTCCGATTGCTGCCGGCAAACGCATCGATCGCCGCTCCGCCGGTATCGCCCGAGGTGGCGCCGACGATTGTGGCGCGCTCGCCGCGCTCGGCCAGCACATAGTCCATCAGGCGCGCCAGCAACTGCATGGCGACGTCCTTGAAGGCCAGCGTCGTGCCGTGGAAGAGCTCCAGAATGAAATCGTTCGGCCCGGTCTGCACCAGGGGTGCGACTGCCGGATGCCGGAAGGTGGCATAGGCATCGTCGATCATCGACCGCAGCTTTTCGGCAGGGATCTCGTCGCCGGTGAAATGCTTGAGGATCGTGAAGGCGACCTCCTGGTAGGTCTTGCCGCGCAGGTCGCGGATCTCCCGCTTGGTCAAAACCGGCCACTCGCGCGGCACGTAGAGCCCGCCGTCGCGGGCAAGTCCGGCCAGCAGCGCGTCACGGAAGCCGAGTGCGGGAGCCTCTCCACGGGTAGAAATGTATTCCACGACCTTGAATCCCTAATCGATTTTTGTTTGCGCCGCTGATATAGACCATGAAAATCCGCGGCGAAAGGCCGGAAGAGCTCATCTTCCGAGCGCCGCAGGTGGACAAGTAAGATGTTGAGAAGGGTGAGTTCAGTGTTCGGCACAGTAACGCGCAAGCTTTTGGCGGTTTCCCTCCTGGCACTTGTTGCCGGCTGCAATTCATCCTCGCCTACCTCGGGTCTGGCCTCATCGACGTCGGCTGCACAAGCGGACGCGGCGGTGCCGGTCGTCCAGGCCTTCTGCCCGCCGGTGGTCATGCGCGAGGAAAATGCCGTCTACCGGTCCTATGCCCGCGGCGGCCAGGATAACCCGGAACGGCTCGCCTATCAGGCATCCTTCGGAGACTCCACGCGCCAGTGCACGGCAAATGAATCGACGATCACGATCAACGTCGTGGCGCAGGGCCGTGTCGTCGCAGGGCCGTCCGTTACAACCGGCCAGATCAACCTGCCGGTGCTGGTCGAAGTCGTCGACGGCGACAACGTCATCTATTCGCAGACGGTCAGCTTCCCGGTCGATCTGCCGGCCGCCGGCACGCAGTTCATCTTCAGCAAGCCGGACGTGCAGATCCCCAACGCCCAGGGCGGCGCCTCTCGCTTCACCCGCGTGCGCCTCGGCTTCGACGTTCCCGCGAAAAGATAACGCGCCGCCAAGGCGCGTGAGGTCAGACCGCGCCGGCCCATTCGCCGAGCGCGGCAACCACCGGCGGCAGGTCCGCCATCCGTGCGATCACCGTTTCGGCGCCGGCCTCCGTCAGGCGGTCGGCGTGGCTGGGGTAGGTGTGGGACGCGCCGGTAAAGCCGACGACCCGCATGCCCGCGGCAACGGCGCCATGGATGCCGTGGACGGAATCCTCGATTACCAGCACCTTCTGCGGCGAGACGTGGAACTGCTGGGTCGCATGCAGGAAGATGTCCGGCTTCGGCTTGACGCGGTCCGGTCCGAGGTCCTTCGCGGAAAAGATGTGCGGCTCGAAATACGGCTTCAGCCCCACCTTCTCCAGCATCATGTCCAACCGGTGCATGCTGGAATTGGAGCAGATGCAGCGCTGCGTCGAAAGGCGCGCCAGCGCGAATTTGACGCCCTCGATGATCTTCACGTCGCGGGCAAGCCGCGCGTCGAGCAGCTT
>JBKBXP010000070.1:0-13596 GCA_046314035.1 Pseudorhizobium sp.
ATACATGTTGAGCGCCAGCGTCACCACGTCGACATTGCCGGTGCGCTCGCCGTTGCCGAACAGCGTGCCCTCGACGCGGTCGGCACCGGCCATCAGCCCGAGTTCGGTCGCGGCAATCCCCGTGCCCCGGTCATTGTGCGGATGCAGCGAGATGATCACGTTCTCACGGTTGTCGATGTTGCGGCACATCCACTCGATCTGGTCGGCATAGATGTTGGGCGTCGCCATCTCGACGGTCGAAGGCAGGTTGAGGATCAGCTTGTTGTCGGCCGTCGGCTTCACTTCCGCGATCACCGCGTTGCAGATCTCCAGCGCCACCTCCAGCTCGGTGCCGGTGAAGCTTTCCGGCGAATACTCGAAGCGGTAGCCGCCGCCCGCCTTCTGGGCCATGTCCATGATCATCTTCGCCGCGTCGACGGCGATCTGTCGGACGCCCGCGACATCCTTGCCGAACACCACGCGGCGCTGCAGCTCGGAGGTCGAGTTGTAGAAGTGGATAATCGGATTGTGCGCGCCCTGCAGCGATTCGAACGTCCGGGTGATCAGCTCGGGCCGGCACTGCACCAGCACCTGCAGCGAGACATCCTCCGGCACGCCGCCCTCTTCCACGCACCAGCGTGCAAAGTCGAAATCGGTCTGCGAGGCCGAGGGAAAGCCGATCTCGATCTCCTTGAAGCCCATGTCGAGCAGCAGCTTGAACATGCGCGCCTTGCGGTCGTGACCCATCGGATTGACCAGCGACTGGTTGCCGTCGCGCAGGTCGACGGAGCACCAGATCGGCGCCTTGTCGATGGTCTTGCCGGGCCAGGTCCGGTCGGAAATGTCGATCTGCGGATAGGGCCGGTACTTCGTCGCCGCATCGGGCATGCCGTTCTTGGGGGATGAGGTCTTCGCGTCCATGGTCTTGTCTCGTCTCGCTTCACGCGCCGCAGCACAGGGTGCCGTCGCAGGCGCAGACCCGGGGGTCTTCAGAATTCAGGTATGAATGGTGATGAGAGGAGCTCTTACGCCGGCAGGCTTCTCGGCCGCCGGGCGCTCCTCAACGGACCCGGCAACCGCGCGTAAGGTCGAGGCTAAGAAGCGAGTTTGGCACCGACGCGACAAAGCCGGCCGCAGTGCGGGCCGTCGTCTCAGTCACAGCAATGGTCGAGCCGTTGATCTTCATGGCACAAGTGGTAGCGCGCAGGATTGAATCGCGCAAGGGCGTTATTCGGCGGCTGAGGCAGACGCCCTATCGAGCTTTTCACGCAACCACTCTTCCAGAAGAGCATCCGCGGACACACCAAGCTCCCGCGCTTGTCGCTCCAGCCTGAGCTTTGTGCCGAGTGTGACGGTCACGGTCATCACTACCGGCTCGAGGTTTGGACGTGTCGCCTTGCTCCAGTCGAAGTATTCGCTGACATCCTCGCCGTCATCGAATTTCTGATCTAATTCTTCAGCGCTGATGGTCTTCATAACGACGCCTTTCCTGAACTCTCGCCCGTCGAACGGAAATGATCCGGATGCGCTCGCCACGCAGCACGTAAATACCTGCCCATAGCACACCGAAGATCCGACCTATTCGGATCCGCCTTGGCTCTGCAGTGTATCCGGCATCCGCATCGACGGCGAATAGATCATACCACAACTCCCGCGCTGCCACGAAATCGATTCCGTGCTTCGCTCGGTTCGCCTCGCTTTTCGCCGGATCGAATTCGAACTCCATACCACATCACAGCATGGTTCCTTTCCGAAATCGAGAGCGCCTCAACCCCGTCGTGCAACCCGCTGCAGCCCCATCATCAACCCGCCGGCGACCAGCCCCCAGAAGGCGCCGGAGATGCCGGCGAACGAGACCCCCGAGGCGGTGATCAAAAAGGTCACCGCGGCCGCCTCGCGCGTCTCCGGCTCCCGGAACGCAGCCACCGCCGAACCGGAGAAGGCGCCGATCAGCGCCAGCCCCGCCACCGCCTGGATCAGCACCGGCGGCGCCAGGGAGACGAAGGCGGTGACCGCACCGGCGGCAAGGCCGAGGAGCACATAGCCGACACCGCCGATGATCGCTGCCCAGTAGCGCCGGGCGGGATCGGGATGGGCATCCTCGCCCGCGCACATCGCCGCCGTGATCGCCGCAAGATTGACCGCATGCCCGCCGAATGGCGCTGACAGAAGCGAGAACAGGCCTGTGACGGCAAACAGCGGCCCGGGCTGCGGATCATACTGATTGACCTTCAGCACCGCGATGCCGGGAATGTTCTGCGACGCCATGGTGACGATGAAGAGCGGCAGCGCGATCGACACAAGCGCCGGCAGAGTGAAGATTGGCATCACCAGCGTTATCGGCGGCGCCAGTCCGGCGGTCCAGCTCGCCATCGCGCCGTCCGGCAGGTCGACCCCGAAGATCATCACCGCGACGAAGGCGGCAAGCGCCGCCGGCACCGCATAGAGCCGCTTCACCGTCGCCACCACCGCCCAGGCGATCAGGATCGGCAGCCCGAGCCGTGCATCGAAGGCGATCGCCTTGAACGGCGCAAAGCAGAGCCCGAGGATCACGCCCGCGAGCATGGCGTTGGCGAGCGGCGCCGGGATTGCGGCGACCGCCCGGCCGAGCGGGCGAAACAGCCCGGCAAAGATGATCAGCATGCCGCAGACGAGAAACGCGCCGACCGCGGCCGGAAACCCGCCCGCCACTGTCCCCGCCGAGACCAGCAGGGCCGCCCCCGGCGTCGACCAGGCGATCGAGACGGGCAGTCGCGTCCAGGCGCTGAGCACGATGGCGCAGACGCCCATCGACACCGAAAGCGCCATCAGCCCCGAGGCCGCCTCGTAGTCGGTGGCGCCGACGCCCTTCAGCCCCTGCAGCACGACCGCAAACGAACTGGCAAAGCCGACGAAGGCGGTCAGCACGCCCATGAAGAAGGATTGCGGAGAAAGGTCTTTGAGCACGGCGGAGACTCGCGCGGAAGAGGAACGGTCCTATGGCAGACCAAAAAACCAGATCGATGACAAGCCAGCCGGGAGACCTTCGGGTACGGCATCCGCCACCCGACCTGATCGGAAGTGAACGTCTTGTAACCAAAACCCCCACTACGGGTACCTTAATTTCTAAACCCTAGGTTACCCTAATGCGAACCAGAATCAGAGGGTGACATGGTAGGGGCGATTTCAAGCGCATCACTGGTTTCAACGACGAGCTCGACGGCATCGAGCAGCAGCAGCGGTTCGAGCACCGCCGCTCTTGAAGCGGCTCTGGCGTCCAAGCAGGGCGAACTGTCGGAGGCTGAGACGGAAGAGGCAAAGAGCGAGATCAACGCCGACATCAGTGCGCTGAAGCAGCAGATTGCGGCAGCCAAGGCGGCAGCATCGGAAACCTCGACGTCGAGCGAGAAGACGACGGCGCAACCTCAGCCGGCCGAAGAGGTCGAATCAAAGGTCGGCACCCGCAATTTCGACGACGGCGACGAGTTCGGCGACCGCCAGATGTGGGTCTGACCACCGGCCGGCCTCATGCTGCGGGCCGCTCCCGGACTGCGGCGTGGGCCCCGTGGCCACGCCGTGCACGAAGATCCGGATGCATCGGCGCAGATAGGCCTTGCGATCCTCCAGCCCGGGCCATTCCGGCCCGTGGCCCTTCTTCGTCACCACCGCACCGAAAACCATGTCCATCAGCATCTGCGCGCCAGCTCCGACATCGTCGACGTCCAGCCGTCCACGCGACTTCTGCCGCTGCAGCCAGGCGGCCAGCATGGCTCTTGCCGTATCGGCGCCAAGCCTGCCCATCAGTTCGCCGATTTCCGGATATTGCGCTGCCTCGACGATGATCAGCCGCAGAAAGGCCGCGCGCTCCGCGTCGCCCTCCTCGTCGATGTCGACGACGAAGATCTTCTCCAGCGCCGTCGTCAGCGGCATCTCGTCGTAATCGCCGGGCAGTGCCAGCATGCTGGTGCGATGCAGCGTGATCACCGCCTCCAGCAGTTCCGTCTTGCCGGGAAAATGCTGGTAGAGCGTCCGCTTGGAGATCCGGCAGGCGGCAGCCACATCGGTCATGGTCGTGCCGCCATATCCCTGCGCCAGGAACAGGCGACGGGTGACCTCCGCGATCCGCGCCGCCTGCACATCGTCGGTCAGCAGTTTCGGACGGCCACGCCCGCGTGTGACCGTGTCCGTCAGGTTTTCGCCCCCCTCCGCGGGGTTCACGGCGTCATCGACCATGCATCGGCTGCAACCCTTCTGGACGCCTTGGAAGGCAGGAATAACGGTAACGGCTATTTCCATAAATGCTTCACCGGTCTCTCTCCGTCGAAAGGAGAGCCGCCCTACAAGCCGCTGCATCAGCGCCCCGCCCGCGTCATCCTGTAGAAGGCGCCGCTCCGGTTCGTCAGCAGCGCATCGTGCGATCCGTGCTCGACGATCCGGCCGCCGTCGACCACGAGGATGCGGTCCGCCTTGGTGATGGTCGACAGCCGGTGCGCGATCACCAGCGTCGTGCGGCCTTCGGCAAGCTCCGAAAGCGAGGCCTGGATCGCCTGCTCGGTCTCCGTGTCGAGCGCCGAGGTCGCCTCGTCGAGGATCAGGATCGGCGGGTTCTTGAGGAAGATCCGGGCGATCGCCAGCCGCTGCTTCTGGCCGCCGGAGAGCTTCACGCCCCGCTCGCCGATGATCGTGTCGTAGCCCTCCGGCAGCGCCGCGATCATGTCGTCCAGACGCGCCCGCCGCGCCGCATGCCGCACCTCCTCGTCGCTGGCATCCAGCCGGCCGTAGAGGATGTTGTCGCGAATGTTCCCCGAAAACAGGAAGACGTCCTGCTGCACGATGCCGATGCTGGCGCGCAGTGATTTCAGCGTCACGTCGCGCACATCCTCGCCGTCGATGGTGATCGTGCCTTCGGTGACGTCGTAGAACCGCGGAAGCAGCGAACAGATGGTCGTCTTGCCGGCACCCGACGGACCGACGAAGGCGATCGTCTCGCCTGCCCTCACCTCGAAGTCGATCCCCTCCAGTACCTTGCGGCCACTGGCATAGCCAAAGCCGACGCCACTGTAGCGGATGTCGCCGCGCGGCCGCGGCAGATCGGTTGCACCGGGCCGGTCGGCAATATCGGGGCGCGTGGCAAGAAACTGCGAATAGCGTTGAAAGCCGGCGATCCCCTTCGGATAGGTCTCGATCACCGCATTGATCTTCTCGATCGGCCGGAAGAACACGTTGACCAGCAGCAGGAAGCCGACGAAGCCGCCTGCCGACAATTCGCCGGTGGTCACGAACCAGGCGCCGGCCAGCATCACCACCACCTGCACGAAGCGCATCGACAGGTAGCTCAGCGAGCTTGCCGCCGCCATGACCTTGTAGGCCTGCAGCTTCGTCGTCCGGTAGTTGTTGTTGTCCTCGGCAAATAGACGCCGCTCATGGTCCTCGTTGGCGAAGGCCTGCACGACGCGGATGCCCCCGACATTGGATTCGATCCTTGTGTTGAAGTCGGCGACGCGCCCGTAGAGTGCATGCCAGGTGCCCGTCATCCGCTGGCCATAGAAGGTGGTGACGAAGGCCGTCAGCGGCACGATGATCGCCGTGATCGTGGCAAGCGGCGGATGCACCCACATCATCAGCGCAAAGGCACCAATCAGGGTGACGATCGCGATGAACAGGTCTTCCGGCCCGTGGTGGGCCACCTCGCCGATCTCCTCCAGGTCCTTGGTCAGCCGCGCCACCAGATTGCCGGTCTTCTGGTTGTCGAAGAAGCCGAACGACAGCTTCTGGAGATGGTCGAAGGCTTTGCGCCGCATCTCCGTCTCGATGTTGATGCCCAGCATGTGGCCCCAGTAGGTGACCACCACCTGAAGGCCGGCATTGAAGAGATAGATGACGAGAAGACAGAGTGCCGCGAGCGCGATCAGATCCAGCCGCTGCGTCGGCAGCAGCCGGTCGATGAACACCGCAACCGCCATGGGAAACGCCAACTCCAGCAGGCCGGACGCCACCGCGCAGGAAAAATCCAGCATGAACAGCCGGCGGTGCGGCCGGTAGTAGGCGAAGAATCGGCGGAGGATGTCTCTCATGGCTCTTGCTTTCATGGCGTCACGTCGGCGCAATCAAGCCGGCGTCCTGCGGCTCAGCAGCCACAGAAGATAGGGACCGCTGATCAGGGCGGCGAAAAGCCCCAGCGGGATCTGATACGGGTAAATCACCAGCCGCGAAAGCCAGTCGGCAGCAATCAGGATCGCCGCCCCCAGGATCAGCGAGGCCGCAAGCTGTTCTCCCGGCCGCTGAAACCCGGCCATCCGCGCCAGATGCGGCGCGACGAGCCCCGTCAGGCTGAGCGGCCCGACGAGGAAGGAGCCCGCTGCCGTCAAGAGCGCCGCAAGCACGGCCAGCAGCAGCCTTGCTTTTGCGACCGGCAGCCCGAGCGATCGTCCCACCTCCGCGCCGAGCGGCAGCAGCGCCAGCCAGCGCCCCGCAAACATAAGCGGCGCCACCAGCAGAACGAGTGCGGCCAGCGCAAACGCGGCCTCCGTCGGCCCGGCATTGTTGGTGGAGCCGGAGATCCAGATCAGCAGGATGTAGCTGCGCATATCCCCTTGCGCCATCACGAGACTGACGAAGGCCATGGACAACGCTCCGAGCGCAACGCCGGCAAGCAGCATGCGTTCGGGCGCAAAGCCGCTGCGCGCCGCCAATGCCATCATCAGCAGGAAAGTGACCAGCGCGCCGAAAGCGATGCCGGCGAGCATCACCGGCAGGCTCGGAAACGCCACCAGAAACAGCACCGCCGCCAGCCCGGCGCCACCGCCGGCGCTGACGCCCAGCACCTCGGGGCTCGCCAGAGGATTGCCGGTGATCCGCTGCATGATCAGCCCTGCCGCTGCCAGCATCGCCCCGGCGCCTCCAGCAGCCACGAGCCGCGGCAGCCGGAACGGCAGGAGGCTGGCGAGATCCTGGCCGAGGCTGATGCTGATCCCGGCCCCCGATACGCCGACGACGAGTGCGACAGCAAACAGGGCTGCAAGAACGCAGATCAGAAGCAGGATGGCACCAAATGGACGCGCCAGCCGCCGTGGCGGCCCGATCGACGCGACCTTCAGGTTGAGGACGCTGCGCACCCGCGGCAGCAGGACGAGCAGCAGCGGCCCGCCGAGCAGCGCCGTCGCAGCCCCGGAAGGCGCGAGATCGGAAAACCCCGGCCCGAGCAACTGCATCAGGCCGTCGGCGATGAACAGCACGCCAGCGCCGGTGACCGCAGCGCCGATGGCGACTTCGCCGAGCGTCCGTGCACCGCAATAGCGGGCAATAGCCGGCGCGGCGAGACCGAGAAACCCGATGATGCCGACGACGGCCGTCACCGAGGCCGCGAGCCAGACCGCAACCGCCAGCACGGCAAAACGGATGACGTGAACGGAGACCCCGAGGCTTCGGGCGGCAGAATCGTCGAGAGACAGCACGCGCAACGGGCGCATCAGCCGCATCGTGGCAGCGGCCCCCACCAGCAGGCGCGGGACAAGCGAGATCACGCCGCTCCAGTCCTGCTGGCTGAGCGAGCCGGCGCCCCAGATGAAGATCGACATCGCATATTCGCCCCGTGCCAGGATGACTGCGACGCTGAGCGCCGAGGCGATCATGGTGACGATCATCCCCGACAGCGCCACCGTCACCGGATCGAGCGCCCGACGCCAGCTCAGCGCCATGACCACCGCCAGTGCCCCGGCACCGCCCAGAAAGGCGATCAGCTCGCGGGAGACGAAAAACAGGCTGGGCGGGAGGCCGAGCGCCACCGTCAGCGCCAGCTGCGCACCGGCTGCAATGCCAAGCGTTGACGCATCCGCGATCGGGTTGCGCAAGACGTGCTGGAGGAGCGCGCCCGAGAGACCGAGCGCTGCACCGGCGACGATCGCAATCGCCGCGCGCGGCAACAGGCTGTGCCAGAGGAGGATCGCACCCAGGACCTTGGCTTCGGCCGGAGCCCCCGGCACGTCCGGCATCAGCAGGACGAGCAGCGACAGCATGACAGTGCAGCCAGCGACGACGACCGCTGCTCCACCGACCAGCCCCGGACGGCGCGCGATGTCAGCCGTTCCATGCATGCGTCAGCCCCTCCGTCAGAAGGTCGGCGAAACGCCTGGCCGAGGGCAGTCCGCCATAGGGATTGACCGAGGCGAGCATCAGCACCCGCCCCTCCCGCACCGACGGTAGAGCGTTCCAGAAGGCGCTGGCCTGAAGCGTCGCGAGCGCATCTGCCGGATGCGGCGGGATCAGCAGGATCCAGGCGTCTGGCATCGTGGCCAGTGTCTCGATGCCCATGGGCGCAATGGCGGAATAAGCGGTCGCCCCGGTCCAGGCATTGGCAAGCCCGAGCTGCGCCAGGACGTCGCCAAACATGCTGTCGCTGCCGAAGACGCGGTAGTGGCGCGCATCGCCGAGGTTGATCGGCAGGACAGGCCGACCGTCTCCATCGGCGAGCATCTGCCGCTGCCGTGTCAGCTGCGCCGCGACATCGGCAATCATCCGCGCGCCGCCGGCAAGCTCGAGCCGCTCCCCGATCGCCCGGGTCGCTTCGACCGCCAGCGCATAGGGGCTCTCGCCGGGCACATAGACCGCATGCGTCTCCACCGGCGCGATGCGCGCAAGCCGCGCCTCGCTAGTGACATAGAAGTTTGAATTGAAGATCAGCTCCGGGCGGGCAACATAGAGTGCCTCGAAGCTCGGCAGTCCGCGCAGGCCGATGTCCTGGACGTCCGCTGGCACCGCAGGCACCACCGCAACCTCGCGGAACTGCCGCAGTTCCGCGCCGGCCACGACGTTCGCCTTCATGGCCAGCAGCGTTTCGAGAAGCGCCCAGTCGAGGGTCGCGACGCGTGGTCCTTTGGCGACGACATCTTGCGCCGCATCGCCGATCGCCGGGATAGCAAGCGTCGCCGAGAAGGCGGCCAGAAGCTGCCGCCGCGTCCATGGAAAGGTCGCAGCGCTCACAGCAGGTAACTGACGGGTTGCTTGTGATGCGGATGCCGGAACACCCCCATGCCGACGCCGAAGATCTTCTCCAGCGCCTCTTCCTGCATGATCGCCTCCGGCGGACCGCTCATCAGCACGCGACCGCCGTTGAGGGCGGTGATCGTATCGCAGTAGCGGGCGGCCAGGTTGATATCGTGCAGCACGACGATCACCGTCAGCCCGCGCTCCTCGGGCGTACGCACCAGCGACAGGACGCCGGCCTGGTGCGCGAGATCGAGCGCCGAGGTCGGCTCGTCGAGGATCAGGCAGCGGGCGTCCTGGGCCAGCATCATGGCGATCCAGGCGCGCTGCCGCTCGCCGCCCGACATGCCGTCGACCCGCCGGTCCGCGAAGGCCTCAAGGTCGGTGCGGGCGATCGCCTCCTCCACCGCCTTCCGGTCATCCGCGCTGAAGCGGCCGAGCGTCCCGTGCCAGGGAAACCGTCCCAGCGCCACCAGTTCGCGCACGGTCATGCCGTCCGCACCGGGCGTGAACTGCGGCATGTAGGCAGGGAGCGCACTCCACCTGCGTCAGATCGGCAGTGATGCCGTTCCACTGGCGGGAATGGATCTTGCCAACGACCGTGAAGCCGTCGATCCGATTGTTCATCCGGGGCTGGAACGTCACCGCGCGCACCGTAAAGTGGAGTTCAAAGTGAAGCTTTCATGCGTGAAGGCGGCGACACTGTCAATCGGGGACGGAACCCGCTCAGACAAAAGCCCCGCCGACGGCTGCCGGCAGGGCTTCGTTTCAGGACGATAGTCCGGAAAGTCCGGTTACATCTCGGACTGATTGGTGATCACGCGGGAGGCCAGGCCATAGGCCACGCCGTCTTCCGCCGACAGCCAGTAATCCCGGTCGATGTCCTTGGCGATCTTCTCTTCGGTCTGGCCGGTGGCCTTGGCGAAGATCTTGATCAGCCGCTCGTTCATCTTAATGATCTCGCGGGCCTGGATCTCGATGTCGGACGCCATGCCACGCGTGCCGCCGGATGGTTGGTGCAGCAGGAAGCGCGTGTTCGGCAGGCAGATCCGGCGTTCCTTCGGTACCGAAACATAGATCAGCGCGCCGGCGGAGGCGACCCAGCCGGTGCCGATCATCCAGACCTTCGGCTTGATGAACTTGATCATGTCGTGGACGGAATCGCCCGATTCCACGTGACCGCCGGGCGAGTTGACGTAGATGCGGATGTCATCGTCGCTAGCGGCGGAGAGGGCCACGAGCTGCGTGCAGACCTTCTGCGCCAACTCCTGGTTGATCGGGCCGTAGATGAAGATCGAACGCGACTTGAAGAGGTTCGCTTCCGTTTCCTTGCCGAGCGGCAATTCCTTGACCTTGTCGTCGTCTTCGTTTTCGTCGTGCATCAGCATCTCCAGCATGGAATGTGTCTCCACGGACATAATGCGTTCGCCAGCGTAAAACAATGCGCGAAAGCGAGTTAGCTCCGTCCCGAGGTGGCGTGGTGAAGAACTTCTTCCCTGGTACAGGCCTCGTTACACCCGCCCGCACAACCCGTTCTTCTAAGTCGTTCAACGTAGGGGAAACGACGCAGCCGCCGGCTTTCTCCATGGACAGGAAAATCCCACCTGCTTATCGTCAGGCAATATTGACGTACCGGCACTTCGGCAATCAGAGAAAAATTTAGAGGGATCCCATGTTCAGACGACTTTCGCTTGCCGCCATCATCTCCGCGGCCACTGCCGCACCGGCGCTCGCCCATCTCGATCCGCAGGCGCACGGCTCCTTCATGGCCGGCGTCTCGCATCCGCTGTTCGGCGCGGACCACATCCTCGCCATGATGGCCGTCGGCCTTTGGGCAAGCCAGATCGCCTCGGGCTCAGGTCGCCGCTCCGCCCTGTGGATCGTCCCCGCAGCCTTCGTCGGCACCATGGCGCTCGGCTATGCGGCCGCCGTCGCCGGCATGGGCCTGCCCTTCGTGGAACCGGCGATCCTTGCTTCCGTCGTGGCACTTGGCCTGCTGGTGTCCATGGCGGCCCGACTTCCCGTCGCCGCATCGGCCGCCGTCGTCGGTGTCTTCGCGCTCTTCCACGGCCACGCCCACGGCGGCGAGCTGGGCAGCGCCGGCGCCCTGCAGTTCGGCATCGGCTTTGTTCTGGCGACAGCGCTCTTGCACGCCGGCGGCATCGTCCTCGGCCTCGGCATCGGCCGCTTCGCCCCGGTCGCCACCCGCATCATCGGCGCGCTGACCGCGCTGGCCGGCCTGTCGCTCGCATTCGGTTGAACCACGGCATCCGAGAGAACAAAAAAGGGCGCCTCGCGGGGCGCCCTTTTTCGTAGATATCATTACCCGCGCCCGCGATAGGTCGGCACGCCCTGATCCGGCAGCCAGACGCCCTCCGGCAGCGCTCCGGTCTGCCAGAACACGTCGATCGGAATGCCGCCGCGCGGATACCAATAGGCGCCGATCCGGAGCCACTTGGGCGCCAGGAGTTCCACCAGCCGCTTGCCGATATAGACAGAGCAGTCCTCGTGGAAGGCGCCGTGATTGCGGAAGGAGTGCAGGAAGAGCTTCAGCGACTTCGATTCCACCAGAAAACCGTCCGGGATATAGTCGATGACGATATGCGCGAAATCCGGCTGCCCCGTCATCGGGCAGAGCGAGGTGAACTCCGGCGCCGTGAAGCGCACCACATAGTCGGTACCCTGGTTGCCGTTCGGCACCTTTTCCAGAACCGCGGCCTCCGGGTTCTGCGGCGTCTCCACCGCCTGACCGAGCTGCGAAAGGCTGGAGGTGTCTGTCATGCTCATGGATCGGTTCCTTCCAGTTTGACTCTGATGCCATGCGCCGCTTCGCCTTCCGGCTCGACGTGAATGGCAAGGCTTGCGCCCGGTATGACCTGCTTGATGGCATCTTCGAGGCGATCGCAGATCTCGTGCGCCTTGGCGACCGCCATGTCCGCCGGCACCACGAGGTGAAAATCGATGAAGGCGACGGCACCGGCGCGCCGTGTGCGCAGGTCGTGAACCCCCAGCGAGCCCGCCGAATGCGCCGTGATCGCCGCCCGGATCTCCTCCTCCTCCTCCAGCGTCACCGCGCGGTCCATCAGCCCCCCGAGCGAATGGGAAATCACCCGGTAGCCCTGGTAGAGAATGTTGACGGCGACCAGCATCGCCATGACCGGATCCAGGATGGCGTAGCCGGTCACGATCGCCAGAATCAATCCGACAAAGACGCCTGCCGATGTCACCACGTCCGACATGATATGCTGCCCGTCCGCCGAAAGCGCCGGCGAGGAATGCCTGCGTCCGGCGCGGATCAGCGTGCGGGCCCACACCAGGTTGATGACGCCGGCAACCGCGTTGATCGAAAGACCGAGCACCGGCGCCTCGGGCAGCGTCGGGGCAAACAGCGCCCCCCAGGCCTCCTGCACGATCAGCAGCGCCGCGACGATGATCAGCGCACCTTCGACCACGGCCGACATGTATTCGGCCTTGTGATGCCCGAACTGGTGATCCTCGTCGGCCGGCCGCTGCGCGTACCGTATGACGAAATAGGCGATGAAGGCCGCCACCACGTTGACGGTCGACTCCAGCCCGTCCGACAAGAGCGCCACCGATCCCGTCACCCACCAGGCAACGAGCTTCAGCCCCATCACCCCCAGAGCCATCGGAATGCCCCAGAACGCCAGTCTTTCCACGGTCGAATCGTTTCTCGTGCCCACCATGACGCGTCCATGCCTTTGCGAACGAATTGCAGGAGCAACGCCCCAGAACGGCGAAACCGCCCGGGCCAGGCCCGGACGGTTTCGTATGATCGGCGGTATGGCTCAGCAGGAGCGATTTGTCAAAGCATCCGGCGGCTCATCAACAATGACCGCGCTATGCGGCATGCTAGTACTGAGCCTAATCCGCAGGCTCAGCCGGATTGGTCTGCTGGTCGCCAGCAACGGGCGGCGCCTGCAGGTTTTCGTCCGTCTCCGGCCACATGGTCAGTGCCATCACGACCACCACCAGGCCGCCCACCATCCAGATCAATGCTCTTCTGCTCATACCGTCTCCTGTTCGGTTCGTTTCTCAACGCCCTAACAGGAAACGACACAAAAGGTTGCCACCCGAAACGCCGGCCTCAGGCCGCCTCCACCTTGCGGCGCCGGGCGAGATTGGCCACGACGTTCTCGATCATCCGCATGCCGGCGTCATGGCCGAGCGTCATGATCGATTCCGGGTGGAACTGCACCGCCGCGATCGGCTCCTTGACGTGCTCGATGCCCATGATCGTGCCGTCCTCGCTTTCGGCCGTGATGGTGAAATCGGGATGCAGCGACCGCGGATCCGCAAAGATCGAGTGGTAGCGGCCGACCGTCACCTCGCGCGCCAGACCGGAGAAGACGACGCCCGGTTCCAGCACGCGGATGCGCGACGGCTTGCCGTGCATGGGGACCGCCAGATGCCGAAGCTCGCCGCCATAGGCTTCCGCCAGCGCCTGCAGCCCGAGGCAGACGCCAAAGATCGGCAGGCCCTTGGCCCGCGCCGTCTTGATCGTCGCCTTGCAGTCGAAATCCTTCGGGTTGCCGGGACCGGGCGACAGTACCACGAGATCGGGATCGATGCGGTCGAAGATCTCCTCCGGCACCGGCGTACGAACGGTCGAGACCTCCGCCCCTGTCTGCCGGAAAT
>JBKBXP010000071.1:0-239 GCA_046314035.1 Pseudorhizobium sp.
GGCCTTGGCCGCGGCGGCATCGGTGAAACGCTGATAGGCGCCGGTCGGAATGTCGTAGCGGGCGCAGAGGTCCTTGGTGAAGCCCTTGGAGCCCTCCAGTTGCGCGGCGGCAGCCGAAGGTCCGAAGACGGCAAGGCCGGCTTCGCGCAGACGATCCGCAAGACCCGCCACCAGCGGCGCCTCCGGGCCCACGACGACGAGCCCGATCTCCTCACGACCGCAGAAGTCGATGACGGCCG
>JBKBXP010000071.1:249-13592 GCA_046314035.1 Pseudorhizobium sp.
CAAGCTCCGCATGCTCGGCGATGCCGGGATTGCCGGGCGCGGCAAACAGCTTCGTCAGCTTCGAAGATTGGGCAAGCTTCCAGGCCAGCGCATGCTCGCGTCCACCGGAGCCGATCAGCAGAACCTTCATGTCTCGCCCTCTCTTCTTGGTCTCACGCGGCGGTTAAGGGGAGGGGGGCCAAAGGTCAAGCACGCATCCTGTGGAATCGCCTGTCTTCCACGTTGCCTTGCCTTAAAGTTTCACTATGGTCGCCCCTCCCATAGAACTGAGAGACTGCCATGGCCGCCGATATCCGTTTTCTTGCCGCAGCAATTGCTGCGGAGATCAACGCCCGACCAGAACAGGCCGCCGCTGCGATCGGACTGATCGACGAAGGCGCCACCGTTCCCTTCATCGCCCGCTACCGCAAGGAAGTGACCGGCGGCCTCGACGACACGCAGCTGCGCAATCTCTCCGAGCGGCTGGTCTATCTGCGCGATCTGGAAGCACGGCGCAGCTCCATCGTCGAGACGATCCGCTCCCAGGGCAAGCTGACCGACGAACTGGCCGGCAGGCTTGCCGGCGCCACCACCAAGGCGGAACTCGAGGATCTCTACCTCCCCTACAAGACCAAGCGCCGCACCCGCGCCGAGATCGCCCGCGAACGAGGCCTGCAGCCGCTCGCCGATGCCATCTGGGCCGACCGCACGGCCGATCCCGCCAGACTGGCGGAAGCTTACGTGGCGGGCGAGGTGACCGACGTGAAGATGGCGCTCGAAGGCGCACGCGACATTGTCGCCGAAGCGATCTCCGAAAATGCCGACCTCCTCGGCCGCCTGCGCCAGCACATGCGCAGCGGCGCCATGCTGAAGGCGAAGGTGGTCGACGGCAAGCAGGAGGCGGGCGCCAAGTTTTCCGATTATTTCGATCACTCCGAACGCTGGGCGACAGCCCCCGGCCACCGGGCGCTGGCCATGCTGCGCGGCTGGAACGAGGAATTCCTGACGCTGTCGATCGAGGTCGACCAGGACGATCCGTCACCCATCAGGCCCACCCATCGCATCATCGCCGCCACCTTCCAGATCGGCACCAAGGGACCCGCCGACCTCTGGCTGATGGAAGCCGCCGGCTGGACCTGGCGCGTCAAGCTCTCGACCTCGCTGTCGCTCGACCTGATGCGCGAACTGCGCGAGCGCGCCGAGGAGGAGGCGATCCACGTCTTCGCCCGCAACCTGAAGGACCTGCTTTTGGCGGCTCCCGCCGGCTCGCGCCCGACCATGGGGCTCGATCCGGGCATCCGCACCGGCGTCAAGGTCGCGATCGTCGACGGCACCGGCAAGCTTCTGGAGACGACGACGGTCTATCCCTTCCCGCCGCGCAACGACATCCGCGGCACGCAGGCGGAGCTCGCAGCCCTCCTGCTTAAGCACAATGTCGACCTGATCGCCATCGGCAACGGCACCGGCAGCCGCGAGACGGAAAAGCTCGTCGCCGACATGCTCGCCAACCTGCCGGCCTCCTCCTCGGGCATGAAGCCGACGAAGGTGATCGTCTCGGAAGCCGGCGCCTCCATCTATTCCGCGTCGGAAGCGGCGGCCGCCGAATTTCCCGGTCTCGACGTCACGCTGCGCGGCGCCGTTTCGATCGCCCGGCGCCTGCAGGATCCGCTGGCCGAACTGGTGAAGATTGAGCCGAAGTCGATCGGCGTCGGCCAGTACCAGCACGATGTCGACCAGGGAAAGCTGTCGCGCTCGCTGGATGCGGTGGTCGAGGATGCAGTGAACGCTGTCGGCGTCGACCTCAACACGGCGTCCGGTCCGCTGCTGTCGCGCGTCTCCGGCCTCAGCCGCTCGATCGCCGATGCCATCGTCCTGCACCGCGACCAGAACGGTCCCTTCCAGAGCCGCAAGGAGTTGCTGAAGGTTGCCCGCCTCGGCAACCGCACCTTCGAGCAGGCGGCAGGCTTCCTGCGCATTTCGAACGGCAAGGAGCCGCTCGATGCTTCCGCCGTCCACCCGGAAGCCTATGGGGTGGCCAAGAAGATCGTCGCCGCCTGCGGCCGCGATCTTCGCTCGGTCATGGGGGACAGTGGCGCCCTGAAGGCGCTCGATCCGCGCCAGTTCATCGACGAGCAGTTCGGCCTGCCGACGGTGAAGGACATCCTCGCCGAGCTGGAAAAGCCCGGCCGCGATCCGCGCCCGAGCTTCAAGACGGCGACCTTCGCGGAAGGGATCGACGAGATCAGCGACCTGAAACCGGGCATGCTTCTGGAGGGCACGGTGACCAACGTCGCAGCCTTCGGCGCCTTCGTCGATATCGGCGTGCATCAGGACGGTCTCGTTCACGTTTCCCAGCTTGCCGACCGCTTCGTCAAGGATCCGCATGACGTGGTGAAGGCCGGCGACGTCGTGAAGGTCCGGGTGGTCGAAGTGGACGCCAAGCGCAAGCGCATCGCGCTTTCCATGCGCAAGGACGGCGGCGAGGCGGCGCCCGCCCCACGCGGTGCCGATCGCAATGCACCGCGGGTCAATCCCAAGCAAATGCAGGCGGAACCGAAGGGATCCTCCGCACCGAACGCCATGGCAGCAGCCCTGGCGGAAGCGATGAAGCGCCGTTAGAGCGAGCCTCACATCCGCAAACAGACGCCGCCGTCCAAGCAGTTGGACGGCGGCGTTTTTTGTGCCATTTTCATGACGAAAGTCTCTTCAACCACGCCCAACCTAGAGTATCGCCCCGTCAGATCTGCCAGATAGACTTCGTTAGGAGGTGACATGACCTCGTCCCTGCGTCGACTTCTCGCCAGAATTATCAAGAAGGGAAGCCTCTCCGTCAGCGGCCCCGTCGGCTCGCAGACCTTCGGAAACGGCGGCGGCCGAACGGTTTCCATGCGCTTTACCGATGCGAAGGCGGAGGAGGAGATCGCGGCCGACCCGCAGCTGAAGCTTGCGGAAGTCTACATGGACGGCCGCCTGGTCTTCGAGCAAGGCGACATCTACGACCTGCTCGCCCTCGTGAAGGACAACTCGCTCAGCGAGGCGCTGACGACGGGCATGATCTGGCGCGGCCTGTACCGGGTGGTCGAAGCGAAGGTTCGCCAGGCGATCCCGATCAACCGCAACCGGCGCAACGTCGCCCACCACTACGACCTCAGCGCCAAGCTCTTCGACCTCTTCCTCGACAAGGACTGGCAGTATTCCTGCGCCTATTTCAATCCTCCCGGCATCAGCCTCTATGAAGCGCAGCAGGCAAAGAAGCGGCACATTGCCGCCAAGCTCATGGCCGAATCTGGCCAGCGGGTGCTGGAGATCGGCTCGGGCTGGGGCGGGATGGCCATGTACCTGGCGGAATCCTCCGGCGTCGACGTCACCGGCATCACGCTGAGCCACGAGCAATTGCGCGTCTCGCGGGACCGGGCGCTGAAGCGGGGCCTGGCGGATCAGGTCCGCTTCGAGCTGCAGGACTATTATGACATGCATGTCGACAAGTTCGACCGCCTCGTCTCCGTCGGCATGTTCGAACATGTCGGCGTGCGCAACTACCGGCGCTTCTTCCGCAAGGTTGCGGAGATGCTGGATGACGACGGCATCATGGTTCTCCATTCGATCGGCCAGCCCGCGCCGATGCGCTTCAACGGCCCCTTCATCGAGAAATACATCTTTCCAGGCGGCTACATCCCGTCGCTTGCGGAGGTCATGCCGGCCGTCGAGAAGGCCGGGCTGCTCGTCGCCGACATCGAGATCCTGCCGATGCACTATGCCCACACGCTGCGGCACTGGCGCGAGCGCTTCATGGCGCGCCGGGAAGAGGCGGCGGCGCTGTACGACGAACGTTTCGTGCGGATGTGGGAATTCTACCTGGCGGCGTCCGAAATGGCCTTCACTCACGAGGACTTCTTCGTCTTCCAGATGCAGATCGTCAAGAAGCGCACGGCCGTCCCGGACAATCGCGACTACATCGCACAGCGGGAGGCGAGGCTGATGGAATTCGAGGCCACGCGCGCGCCATTGGATCCGGTGGGGTTCTGAGCCTCATGCACCGCCTTGACCGTCCGTCCGCAAGCCAGCTAGGACCATGGCCATGACAAAGACCGACGATCTGAACGGCCGCGTCTCGGACGCGCCATCCAACAACTGGGTATACCGGGTCCTGCCACGGTCCGCCTGGCCCTATGCGCAGCTCGCCCGCTGGGACCGCCCGATCGGATGGCAGCTTCTGATGTGGCCCTGCTTCTGGTCCTCGGCGCTGGCGGCCAACCGGGCAGCTGACCTGGAAGCGCTCTCCGTCGGCCTCTTCGTCTTCCACCTGTTTCTGTTCTTCGCCGGCTCGGTCGCCATGCGGGGCGCCGGCTGTACCTACAACGACCTCGTCGACCAGGAGATCGACAACGAAGTCGCGCGCACCCGGTCGCGGCCGCTGCCATCCGGCCGGGTGACCCGATTTGAGGCGAAGACATTCCTCGCGCTTCAGGCGCTGGTAGGTTTGCTTGTGCTAATTCAGTTCAACGGATTTGCGATTATCCTCGGCATCCTGTCGCTGGCCATCGTCGCCATTTACCCGTTCGCCAAGCGGTTCACGGATTGGCCGCAGTTCTTTCTCGGACTTGCGTTTTCCTGGGGCGGTCTGATGGGCTGGGCCGGCATGTTCGGCAATTTGTCCTGGGCTCCGGTCCTGCTCTACATCGGGGCGGTCGCCTGGACGATCGGTTACGACACGATCTACGCCCATCAGGACAAGGAGGACGATGCGCTGGTCGGCGTCCGCTCCACCGCCCGCCTGTTCGGGGAGAACACCAAGGCCTGGCTGGTCGGCCTCTACGGGCTGACGCTGCTGCTGCTGCTGATCGCCTATGCGGCAGCCGGTGTCGGCGTGGTCGCCTATCTGGGACTGATCCTCGCCGCGCTCATGTTTGCCTGGCAGATCGTCAAACTCGACATCGACGATGCGGATCAGTGCCTGTCGCTGTTCAAGTCCAACACGCAAGTCGGCGCCGTCATCTTTGCCGGTCTCGTCCTTGCGCTCCCCTTCGCCTGAAACGCAGAAACCCGGCCTGTGGCCGGGTTCCAGCATCTACGCGCGGCGGTGGATCTGCTAATCTCGCGCGATGATCTCCTTGCCCTCGATCTTCATCGTCACGCCCAGCTGGCCGGTCGTACGGCGGACCAGGAAGCGCGGTCGGCGGTCTGCAAAATAGGAGTGGCGGCGGCGCGGTTTGGTGGCCTGGGCGCGCACGTCGCCGAGATGGTTTTCCAGCGGATGTGCGATGCCGTCCGCCTCGACCATCAGCATCGGGATGCGGAAGGCCTCCGACCAGCTGCGCCAGTCGGCGGCGATGTCGCAGAGATCATGGGCGACGAGCAGCGGGATGCAGAGATCCGGGTCGTCGTGATGCAATTCCAGAGTGACCGTCACTTCCCCGTCACCGTGGTCGATGGCGCGCGCCGCAACACCTTTGAAGGCGCGGGCTGGCAGGGCGAAGGACAGCGGCAGGCCGCTTGAAGGCAGGATCTTGCGCAGCACCGCGCCGCGCTCGTCGATGGTGACTACGACATCTTCAGATGTACCGCGCTGGGCATAGGCGACCTGCTGTGGAAAGCGCGATGGGTCTAACCTGAGCGTGGAACCTGCCCAGGCAGGCTTCATAACCGTGTTTGTCATCGTGTATGCAACCCTTGTTTTACCTCGAGAGCCGTTTCCGGTTTCTCTGCGGGACTTATGTCCTCTGATGAAGGGACCATACGGGGCGGCCTGTGCCCGACGGCTTAAAAATCGCGGTTAAGGAAGTTTTGCCTCAGGCGATGGTTATCGAAACCCAACCCGTCTCGGTTTCCAGACCGTGAACAAGGCCCCCCTAAGATTGTGGCTAAAGCCCCGGGCAAGCATGTGCTAGGATGATCGCCACGACATCACTATGAGCGGAGTCTCAGTTTCATGGTCTCGACCTACCTCAGCTACGACCTCGTCAACCGCGACATGTTCAAGACCATGCAGCGCGTGGCTTCGGAGGGGCAGGTGTCGCGCGAGGCGCAGTACTATGCCAATAACATCGGCAAGGTGACGACGGTCGACGAGTTCCTCGACGACTACCGGCTGTTCTCCTACGCGATGAAGGCCCATGGCCTTGAGGAGATGACCTACGCGAGGGCCTTCATGAAGCAGATTCTGGAGAGCGACCTCAACGACGAGAGCAGCTTTGCCAGCCGCCTCGCTGACGATCGCTATCGCGACTTTGCCGCTGCCTTCAATTTCTCCACGACGGATTCGACGGCCACCGCGCAGGCGGAGTTTCAGGTCGACGAGATCATCGGGCTCTACAACCAGAACATCGACGCCTCCTCGGATGTGGCCCAGGAAGAGACCCGCTACTACAACGCGATGATGCCGACGGTCGACAACGTCAACGACATCCTGCGCAATGACCGCCTGCGCGAATACGTCTTCAAGGCGTTCGGGCTCAACGAAAGCAACTACTCCTACGATATCGTCAAGAAGGCGATGAGCAGCGATCCCGCCGATCCTGCCGGCTACACGCAGACGGTTCTTCAGCCCCAGATGGTGCGCCTGGAAGCCGATCTGACGGAAGCGAGGGCCAAGCTTGCGGCAGGTGGTCTCGGGGCCTCCGAAACCGCTACGCTGAGGACCAAGATCACGTCCTACCAAAACTCGATCAATACCACCCAGACCTTGATCGATCTTGGCGGCGCCTTCGAATTTGCCACTGATGGCACGGTGGCCCAAGGCGGTGCGCAGACTGCCGAGAAGCGCCAGGGCGTGGTCGACCTCTATCTCCTCAATCAGCCGCGCGTGACGCAGGCGTCGGCCCTCCGCGAGCGGGATTACTTCGCCGAAAAGATCGGCACGGTGACCTCGGTCGACGACATCCTCAACGACGCGAGGCTCTACAACTACGTGCGTGTCGCCTTCGACATGAACGAAGTCACGGTCGTGAAGTCGACGATCGAGCAGATCCTCGTCAGCGACCTGTCCGACCCCAACAGCTACGCCAATCGCTATGCGGCAGAGCGTCCGCAGTATCTTGCGCTGGCCCAGGGCTTCAACTTTGAAACCGACGGCACGGTCGCGGCCGGCGGCGCACAGACCGCAGAGCAGACCAGGCTTTCTGCCAGCAACTACATCACCCGCTACGATGACCTGCAGGTGGAGGCCGACGAGGCGGCAATCGCGCTCTACAAGAGCGATATCTCGGGCATCACCTCCATCGCCGACTTCCTGAAAGAGGACAATGTCTATCAGTTTGCCCTGAAGGCGATGGGGATCGATCCCGACGAGGTCTCGCAGCTCACCATCAAGAACGTGCTGAGGAGCGATCTGTCCGATCCGAAGAGCTATGTCTATGGCCTGAAGGACGAGCGTTTCGTCAAGCTGGCGCAGGCCTTCAACTTCACGGCTGATGGCGATGTGAAGACGCCGGTGACGGCGCAATCGCCAGACACGTTACGCGATACCGCCTCGGGCTACATCATCCAGATGACGCGGTTCCTGAAGGGTGATGAAAAGACGACGGCGCGCGAGGCGGCGGATGCGGAAGCAAGCTATTACACCGACACCATGCAGAGCATCCGCAGCGCCTCGGACTTTCTCGCTGATCGTCGCCTGGTAGATTTCGTGCTGACGGCCAAGGGGTTGGACCCTGTCACGGTGACCGATGAGTTTCTGGAGCAGATGTTCACGTCGGACCTCGACGATCCTGAAAGCTTCATCAACCAGCAGCCAGACACCCGGTTTGCGGAATTGCTCGGCACCTTCAATTTCGACAAGGACGGCAACCTCCTGTTCAACGCACCGACGGCCGTGCAGAGCCGTGGCGAGATGCTGGAGACCCAGAACCTCTACCTGCGCCAGACACTGGAAGAGCAGGAAGGCAACGAAAATGCCGGCGTGCGCCTGGCCCTCTACTTCGAGCGTATGGCCGGTTCCGTCACGGATGCCTACGAAATCATCGCCGACGAGGCGCTGCTGGAGTTTTTCCGCATCACGTTCAGCATGCCGGAGGAATTGTCCAACATGGACGTCGACCAGCAGGCCAAATTGATCGAGCGGAACCTGAACCTCCAGGACCTGACCGATCCCGACAAGCTCGCCAAGCTGATCCAGCGCTTCACGATTCTCTATGATCTGGAGACAGGTGACACAGGCTCGTCCGCCCTCAGCGTCCTGAATGGCTCCGGGTCATTGGGGATCACCGCCGATATGCTGCTGTCGATCTCTCGCTACCGCTAAACCTCGTCGACATTGATCACCTTGCCCGGGTTCATGATGTTGGCGGGGTCGAAGGCGCGCTTGATGCGGCGCATCAGGGCGATCTCGATGGCCGGACGGATGCGGGCGAGTTCGTCGCGCTTCAACTGTCCGATGCCGTGTTCGGCCGAGATCGAGCCGTTCATCGACAGGACGATCCCGTGGACGATGCCGTTGATCTCGCGCCAGCGCTCCAGGAAGGCCTGCTTGTCGGCGCCAACGGGCTGCGAGATGTTGTAGTGGATGTTGCCGTCGCCGAGATGGCCGAAAGCGCAGATCCGGGCACCTGGCATCGCCGCAAGAACCGCCTCGTCAGCCTCTTTCATGAAGGCCGCAACGCTGGAGACCGGCACAGAGACATCGTGCTTGATGGAGCCGCCCTCGGGCTTCTGGGCATCCGACATGCTCTCGCGCATGTGCCAGAGCGCCTTCTGCTGGGCGACCGAGGAGGCGATCACCGCGTCGCGGACGAGCCCCGTCTCCAGGCCCAGTTCCAGAAGCGCCTGCACCATGGTTTCCGCAGTCTCGGCGGAATCGGAGGTCGAGATGTCGATCAGCGCATACCAGGGGTAAGGCTCCGACAGCGGGTCGCGCACGCCGTCGATATGGCGCGTGGTGAACTCGACGCCGATGCGCGGCATCAGCTCGAAGCCGGTCAGCGCCGTGCCGCAGAGGTTCGAGGCCTTCTCAAAAAGGCGCAGGGCGTCTTCCGGCGAGGCGAGGCCGGCAAAGGCCACCTGATGGCCGACCGGCTGCGGGAAAAGCTTCAGCACCGCACCGGTGATGATCCCGAGCGTCCCTTCCGCGCCGATGAACAGATCGCGCAGGTCGTAGCCGGTGTTGTCCTTCTTCAGGCGTCGCATCCCTTCCCAGATCTCGCCGGTGGGCAGCACCACCTCCAGCCCGAGGCAGAGCTGGCGCATGTTGCCGTAGGCGAGCACCGCCGTGCCGCCGGCATTGGTCGCCAGATTTCCGCCGATCCGGCAGGAGCCCTCGGACCCGAGCGACAGCGGGAACAGCCGCCCGACGTTCTCCGCCGCCTTTTGGACCTCCGCCAAGATTGCGCCGCCCTCGACCGCCAGCACATTGGCGACGGGATCGACGTCGAGGATGCGGTTCATCCGCTCCAGCGAGACGATCAGTTCCGTGCCGGTGTTGCTTGGCACCTGTCCGCCGACGAGGCCGGTGTTGCCCGTCTGCGGCACGATGGCGGTGCGGGTCTCGGTCGCAAGCTTCAGGATCGCCGACACCTCCTGCGCGCTGCCCGGCTTCAGCACCATGGGCGAGAGGCCGCGGTAGAGGCCGCGGTTTTCCACCAGCCTGGGCGCGATATCCGCCGGGTCGCGCAGCGTGTTCGCCTCGCCGACGATGGCTGCAAACCTCTGCAGAAGATCCGATGGTACGTCGTGAATGGTCATTCCTGCTGTCTCCGTCATGGCCGAGACGCTGCGGCGCGGCTCAGCCGGTCGTTGATGGCCTCGCCTAGCCCGTGCTTGGGGATGGGCATCACCGCGATGCCAACCTCCGTCGCGGCGTCGGCCTTCTTCAAGTAGTCGAACAGATTTGCTGCCGCCTCGCGAAGGTCGCCGGCAGGGCTAAGTTCCAGGATCACGGTGGCCCGATCATCACCGGATACGGACCCGCCGCCGAATGAGATCAGCGCTTCTCCCGGCATGACCTCCCGGGCATCGAGCCGCACCGATGCCGTCGGGGCATAGTGGGAGGCGAGCATGCCGGGCGCTTCGATCGTCGCGGAAGGCGAGGTCGGGCGCACGATCGGCAGCCCGGTTGCGGCCTCCAGTTCTTCTGCGGAGATGCCGCCCGGACGCAGCAGGCGGATCGTCTCGCCCTCGACGCGCACGATGGTCGATTCCACACCGACCGGAGCAGCATCGCCGTCGATGATCAGGTCGATCTTTCCTCCAAGATCCTCGGCGACGTGCTGCGCACTCGTCGGGCTGATCCTTCCGGAGGTATTGGCGCTCGGGGCGGCGAGCGGCCTGTCGAAGGCTCTGATCAGGGCGGCTGCAAAACCCCGTGGCACCCGCAGGCCGACCGTCTCGAGACCCGCCGTCGCCAGCGCGTGGATGCCGCTGTCGGCCTTGAGCGGCAGGATGAGGGTGAGGGGACCGGGCCAGAACGTTTCCGCCAGATGCCGGGAAATCGGATCGAAGTTGGCAAAGCGTTCGGCCATCGCCAGATCGCTCACATGGCAGATCAGCGGATTGAACTGCGGTCGCCCCTTCGTCTCGTAGATCCGGGCTATGGCCAGCGGATCGGTCGCATCGGCGGCCAGGCCATAGACTGTCTCGGTGGGGATCGCAATTGGCAGCCCCTTCGCCAGGACTGCGCAGGCGGCCTGGAGCGCCTCTTCGAACCCGTCGTCGACGATATGTATGATCTTTGCCGTCATGAGTGCCGTCCTAGCGCGGAATGGCGGTGACCGGCAATCCGGTTGATGGCGCCTAGAGCTTTTTGACCTCGGCGCGGACGGCGGCGTTCGGCGCTCCCAGCAGCAGCACGTTTTTCATCGCCTCCTGCGCATCGCCGGTGCGAAACAGCAGTCCGTTCTTGCGAAGCGAACGGTCGATGCGGAAGGTGTCGCCCGGCGCCTTCTCGAAGGCCACGGCGAAGTACATGCGGCCGGAGCCGCTGCGGATATGTTCGAAGAACGGATAGGTCTCGCTGATCTCCGAGGCGAAGTTGGCGATGTAGAAGGACCAGTTGATGCGCGCACGGGCATCGAAGGACGTGCTGGCGGTCGTCACATGGCAGTATCCGAGATGCGGGATGTCCTCGAACACTCGGGAGAAGATCACCTTTGGGAACTGGATCGCCTGATGGACGGAGTTGAGGCGGGTATGGGTGGTGAGCCCGGCCGCCGCCAGGATCCGGTCTGTCCGTTCGGCCACCTCTTGCGGGGTGAGATATCGCCTTTCCGACGACGCGGCTGGCGGTGTCGGACGGGCGATCTTGCCGGTGCGCAGGAATTCCGAGTGCGGCGCGACACTCCGTGACCAGCGGGTAGCCGGTGGCGTCGTTGCGTAGTAGCGCAGCTTTCCGCTGTTCGGCACCTGAAGACCTCGAGCAATGTTGGTTCCAGGCGGGATCCTAACCCGACAGTATTAATGCGCGGTATCCTGTTTGCGTGAGGAGCAGTTGCGGAGCCTCCTGTCCCGGAACCATCCGATGCACCGGTCGTTCTGTCGAAGGACAGACAACAAAAGAGAGGAAGCCCTCATGCGCGTGATCAGCTCCCGCATCACCACAATAGCCGCCGCCCTGGCCGTTGCCATCACCAGCTATGTTCCCGTCAACGCCATGCCGCTGCCGACAGCCTCTGCGCCGGTTGCCCAGAATATGGTCACCGACGTGCAGTACCGTGATCGCAGGGACCGTCGTTGGGATCGCCGCGATTCCCGTCGCGATTATCGCAGAGACTTCCGTCGCGACGACCGTGCCGGCTACTACAGGGGCCATCGCGGCTACCGCGAGCGTCGGCCTGGCTATCGCTATTACAATGGTTTCTGGTTCCCCCTGGCCGCCTTCTCCGCGGGCGCGATCATTGGAGGCGGCGCCGCCCAGGCCCGTCCGGGCCGAGCCCTCAGCCCGCAGCATTACCAGTGGTGCGAGAACCGGTTCCGCTCGTATCGCGCCTCCGACAATACCTATCAGCCCTATCAGGGGCCGCGGAGCCAGTGCAATTCGCCATACTCCTGATCAACGGCAGCAGAGAAGACACGAAAAGCCGTCCGGTTATCCGGGCGGCTTTATCCTTTGCCGCGCCGCTTCTGATCAACCCTGCGTTAATCGCCGGTTCAGCTTGGAAAACTTAAGGTTCATCTGATCCGGAGACGACCATGCAGGCAGGACGTGTCAGGTCGGCAGGAGCGCAGACAATTCAACTTGGATGGAGACAACAATGATAAGCCTGTTCAGGAAGGTCGCGGTCGCCGCACTCTCCGCCACGGTCATGGCCGGTGCCCTCGTTCCGGCGCAAGCTATGCCGCTCGTTGCCGCACCGGCCGCGACGGTCAATGTCCAGACGGACGTTACCCCGGTGCAGTATCGCGATCATCGCCGCGGCTATTACCGTGGTCATCGCGGCTACCGTCACCATCGTTCGGGCTACCGCCAGCATGATGGATACTGGTTTCCGCTCGCCGCCTTCGGCGCTGGTGCCCTGATCGGTGGCGCGATTGCCGCTCAGCCGCGTTACGTCGAGCCGGCACCCGTCTACCGCTCCAGCGGCATCAATCCGCAGCACTACGAGTGGTGCCAGATGCAGTACCGGTCGTACGACAGCTACTCCAACACCTTTCAGCCTTACCACGGCCCGCGCCAGACCTGCCTCTCTCCCTACTACTGATAGCCTCCTGAAGGAGTGCGCCGCAAAAGCCCGTTCGGTCTTGCGCCGGGCGGGCTTATGCATGCGTATTGGCGCGAGGGGAGGGTTGGAGCAATTGACAAGCGAAGTGACGTTTACGTAAAATGCAGCAACGTCGCTGGGTCCACCCCGTCTGGTCCCGGCGGGTCATGAGGAGGATCCAAGAATGTACAAAGCCCCCGTCGAAGATATCGCCTTTACGCTCAACCACGTCGCCGGACTGGCCGATGCCATCGCAGCCGGAACGCTGGGAGATCTGGGCTCGGATCTGGTCGAGGCGATCCTGGACGAGGCCGGCCGTTTCGCCACCAACGAGATGGCGCCGCTGGGCGCGATCGGCGACCGGCAGGGTGCGCGCCTGCAGGACGGTGTCGTCACCACGCCGGACGGCTGGGCCGATCTCTACCGCTCCTGGCGCGAGGGCGGCTGGAACGGCCTGACCGGTCCGGAAGCCTACGGCGGGCAAGGCCTCCCGCACATGCTGAATGTCGCCGCGCTCGAGATGTGGAATTCGTCTTCCATGGCCTTCGCGCTGGCGCCGACGCTGACCATGGGCGCCATCGAGGCGCTTGACAAGCATGGCAGCGAGGAGCTGAAGGCAAGATATCTCGAGAAGCTGGTTTCCGGCGAGTGGACCGGGACGATGAACCTGAGCGAGCCGCCTGCGGGCGCCGTCGTCGGCGTCGTGTTGAGCCGCGCGGAGCGCAGCGGTGACGGGAG
>JBKBXP010000072.1:0-4300 GCA_046314035.1 Pseudorhizobium sp.
CGCCCGGACCGCGCATGAGGCCGGCGCCCGCTGGGTGGTGCTCTGCGACACGAACGGCGGTACGCAGCCGGCGGAGATCCGCGACATCGTCGGTGCGGTGATTGCGGCCGGCATCCCCGGCACGGCCCTCGGCATCCACGCCCATGACGACACGGGACAGGCGGTCGCCAATTCGCTGGCCGCCGTCGAGGCGGGCTGTCGCCAGATCCAGGGCACGCTGAACGGCATCGGCGAGCGCTGCGGCAATGCCAACCTGGTGACGCTGATCGCGACGCTGTCGCTCAAACAGGCCTATGCCAGCCGCTTCGAGACCGGCATCGACGCCGAGGGCTTAAGCGGGCTGACCTCGCTCTCGCATGCCTTCGACGAACTGTTGAACCGCTCGCCCAACTATCAGGCACCCTATGTCGGAGCATCGGCCTTTGCCACGAAGGCCGGCATCCATGCCTCGGCGCTCCTGAAGGACCCGCGGACCTACGAGCATGTGCCGCCGGAAAGTGTGGGCAATTTCCGCAAGGTGATGGTCTCCGACCAGGGCGGCAAGTCGAACTTCATCAACGCCCTGAAGCGGCGCGGCATCACGGTTGCCAAGGACGATCCGAAGCTCGACCGGCTGATCTCCATCGTCAAGGACCGCGAGTCGACCGGCTATGCCTACGAGGGCGCGGACGCGAGCTTCGAGCTTCTGGCGCATCGCACGCTCGGCACCATCCCCGACTTCTTCACCGTCGACAGCTTCCGGGTGATGGTCGAGCGCCGCTTCGATTCCAACGGCCGCATCAAGACGGTCTCGGAAGCGGTGGTGAAACTCGATGTGGATGGCGAACAGGTGATGTCGGTGGCTGAGGGCGACGGCCCCGTCAACGCGCTGGATCTCGCGCTGCGCAAGGACCTCGGCAAATATCAGGCGGAGATTGCCGATCTGGTGCTGGCCGACTTCAAGGTGCGCATCCTGAACGGCGGCACCGCCGCCATCACCCGGGTGCTGATCGAATCGAGCGACGGCGACGGCAGCCGCTGGTGGACGGTTGGCGTCTCGGAAAACATCATCGACGCCTCCTTCCAGGCGCTGATCGATTCGATCGTCTACAAGCTGATGAAGAACCGCGAACTCGCGGGCCGGGTGGCGGCGGAGTAGTCAAGGCTCCGCCTTCGACAGCCCCCAGTCGGGCTCGCCGTACCATTCCGGCTCCCCGTCCTGCGTCTCTCGGCGCCAGCGAAGCTGCCGGACCTCATGGGCGATCCGCTGCCGGAAGGCCGCCTCCAGACCCTTGTGGCGGCCGGGCGGTGCAGGCTCCTGCCCTTCGGCCCAGATGAAGGAGACCGGCTGCAGGAAGCCGGCACCATATCCGCGGTCCCGCCGGTCGATGAGCAGGAACCCGGCCATCCGCGAGACGCCGAGCGGCTTGCCCGCCTCGTCCAGCGCCGGCACCCCCAGAGGAAAGAGGAGCCGCCCACCCGGGGCCAGTTGGTCGATCCAGGCGGCCGGCGGATGATCCAGAGCGAAGTTGGCATAGATCACGTCCATCTCGGCATCGGGAAGCCGTGTCGCATCGCCCTCCACCACCTCGACATTGGCGTAGTGGCGGAGATTGTCGCGAGCCCGGGCCGCGAGCACAGGATCGTATTCGACGGCCAGGACATAGCCGGAGGGGCCAACGAGTTCCGCCAGGATTGCGCTGTAATAGCCGGTACCGGCACCGAGGTGGGCCACCCGCTCGCCGGGGCGGATGTCCAGCTGGTTCAGGGACGCGGCATGCAGGGAGGGGACGCCGTTGTTGACGTGGCGGGTGGGGTCGAGCGCCAGCAGCATGTCCTGGTAGAGCACTATGGGATCGTCGGAGGCGAGTTCCCGGTACCGGGAGAAGTCGTTGTAGAACCATGGCGCGGGGCCGAGATAGTCCTCCCGTGCAATCCCGGCGAAGGCGGCCAGCAAGGCCGGATCGTCGGTAACGCCGGCTTTCGCCAGGACATGCCGGGCGAACATTTGGCGATGGATCGGCTGGTCTTCGAAGCGCATCCTGCCCCCATAACCGTCGGTGCATTGTCTCCGGATGAATTCATGACCGCGATCAACGCTTCACGCAAATGAATTGGTTCACCGTCCGGCATGGGAGTAGATCGGACCATAATCAGAACAAAAGATTGGAAACACCCCGATGGCCACCAGTGACGCGCCCGTTGCGGCGAAGAACGAGGATTCGCCGCGCGGCTTCGCCTTTGCACTGACAGCCTACTTCCTGTGGGGCTTCCTGCCGATCTACATGAAGGCGGTTTCGCACATGTCGCCCTTCGAGGTGCTGGCGCACCGGGTCGTCTGGTCGGTGCCGATCGCCGGACTGGTGCTCTTCCTCTTGCGTCGGACCCAGGACCTGAAGGTCGCCTTCCGGTCGCCGCGCATCCTCATGATGGCCGGCCTCACGGCGGCGCTGATCACGGTGAACTGGGGGATCTACGTCTGGGCGATCGCCGCCGACCGTGCGCTCGATACGGCGCTCGGCTATTTCATCAATCCGCTCTTCAGCATCTTCCTTGCCGCGGTGCTGCTCAAGGAGCGCCTGCAGCCGGTGCAACTCGCGGCGATCGCGCTTGTGGTGGTTGCGGTCGTCATCCTGACCGTCGACGCCGGCGGCTTGCCCTGGGTTTCGCTGGCACTGACCTTCAGCTGGGGCTTCTACGCCTTCTTCCGCAAGACCCTGCCGGTCGGGCCGAACCAGGGCTTCTTCCTGGAAGTGCTGATCCTCAGCCCACCGGCACTCTTCTTCATCCTCTACGCCGAAGCCTCCGGCAGCGGCCATCTCCTCCACGGCAGCCTGTCCGACACGCTGCTCCTGATCGGCAGCGGCATCATCACGGCGGGACCGCTGATGATCTACGCCAATGGCGCAAAGCTGCTGCGGCTATCGACGATCGGCATCATGCAGTATGTCGCGCCGACGATGATCTTCCTGATCGCGGTCTTCGTCTTCCACGAGCCGCTCAGCACGGTGAAGCTTTCCGCCTTCGTGCTGATCTGGGTGGCGCTGGCCATCTACAGCTGGGGCCTCCTGCGCGGAAGCCGCCAGCGCTAGTCTTCCGGCAAGATCAGAGGCGGGAGATCACATCCTCCTGCCCCGACGGCGGGGAACGCCCTTCGCTGCGATCGAGGATGGCGGGCACGATATCGTCAACCTCGTCGATCACCATCGGTTGAACGAGGTGCGCCCGGTGAATGAAACCCTGCTCGCGCATGTGCTCGATCAGATCGAGCATCGGGTTCCAGAAGCCGCCGATATTGGCAAAGACCATCGGCTTTTCGTGGCGGCCGAGCTGCCCCCAGGTCATGATCTCGACGATCTCCTCAAGGGTGCCGATGCCGCCCGGAAGCGTCACGAAGGCGTCGGAGCGTTCGAACATGGCGTGCTTGCGCGCATGCATGTCCTCCGTCACGATCAGCTCGTCGAGCTGGGTCAGCGAGTGGCGCGTGGCTTCCATGTCGACGAGAAATTCCGGAATGATTCCGGTGACCTGACCGCCGTTCGCCAGAACGCCGGCAGCCACTGCGCCCATGATGCCCTTGGTGCCGCCGCCATAGACGAGACGCAATCCGTGCGCGGCGATCGATTTTCCGAGCGCGCGGCCGGCGGCGATATAAGCAGGGTCGCGGCCAGGCTGGGAACCGCAATAGACGCAGATGGACTGGATGGGCACTCTAAAACTCCGGAAGATTTGTCTGGGGGCAAGCCGCGGGCATGGCTGCGCGCCAAAGTGACGGGAAACAGCTGCCACAGCAAGCTTAGATAGTCCGAAAAGCTTGTGAAGCCAGTGGGAAAGAGGTAATTCGAATAGACAGACGGGAATATCCGTCCGGAGATTTATAGACATGAGAAACCGCGCCGCCTGGCTGGCCATAGTCGTCCTCGCTGCTGCGACCCTGCTGATGGTCTTCTTTGTGTTGCCTCGCATCTCCGGTGAAGGCGAGCGGATCACCGATGCCGTCAACCAGGCAGGCCAGACGGTCAAGGATGCGGTGACGGAAGACACAGCGCCAACAGAGACGCAGCAAGCGCAGTACGAGGCAGGAACGACGTCTTCGCAGACAGTCGCTGCCGCGACCACGCCGCCGGCGCCACAGATCACACCGGCTTTCGATGTCTTGCGCGTCGAGCCGGATGGCTCCACGGTCATCGCCGGTCGCGCCGAACCGGGTGCGATCGTCGAACTCAGCGGCGCGGACAAGGCGATCGCCACGACGCAAGCGGGTCCGAGCGGCGATTTCGTCATCGCGCTCGACGATCCGCTCCCTGCTGGAGACCACCAG
>JBKBXP010000072.1:4310-13531 GCA_046314035.1 Pseudorhizobium sp.
GTTGACGCTGAAGGCGACGGCACCGGATGGCCGGGCGACCATGTCCGACGAGACGGCGACGGTCTCGATTCCGGGCAGCACCGGCGGCAAGCTGCTGGCCATGGTGACGAAGCCCGGCAAGGCAAGCCGCCTGGTCAGCCTTCCGACTGCCGATCCGGCCCCCGCCGGCGACCAGTTGCCCGCTCCCGCCATGACAGAGACCGCGGCGCCTGCCGGTTCCGACACACCTCCACTTCCCGCATTGCCGGATCAATCCTCCAATCTCGTGGCTTCGGCACCGCCGGTTCCGGCGATGCAGCCGGCCACACCGTCGGCACCCCCGGCGCAGCTCCTGGTTACGGCGGTCGAGATCGAGGGTAACCGCATCTTCATCGCCGGTACTGCTCCCGCCGGCGCCTCGCTGCTGGGATTTGCCGGAGAACAGCCGGTCGGCCGCTCCAAGGCGGGCCAGGACGGGCACTTCGTGATCGAGGGAACCGTCGCGCTTGCCGTCGGACAGCATGTGATCGCCGTCGAGATGCTCGACAGCAACGGCCGCACGGCCCTTCGCGTCGACGTTCCCTTCAATCGTCCCGCCGGTGAGCAGGTTGCCGCCGTTGCCGGGCAGCAGGGCCCGAACGCGATCTCGCCGATCGACGACGGCGCCTTCGACCGGCTGCGCAACGAGACCGGACAGGCCTTTGCCCTTCTCAAGGGTCTCTACAGTGACGGCAGCGACCCATCCCCGGAAGAGCTGGCTGCCGCCCGCTCGGCCACCAGCATCGCGCTGAAGTCGCTGTCGGAGTACCGGCTGCCGGCCGGCATCAATTCCACCATCCAGGAGATTGCCGACAGAACCGCCAGGCAGGCTGCGGAGGCGCTGGAGGCCCTCGGGCAGCTTCCAGACGATCCGAAGGCCGTCGGCGAGAACCTCGGCAGCGTCGCCTCCATGATCGAACGGGCAGTCGGCCCGGCGATTGCCGAGGACACGGTCATGGGTGGCGATGCCCCCCTGCAAGCGGCGGGCGAGACGCCCCTGATCATCGAACAGGCCCCCCTGACCCACAGCGACAACTCGGTGATCATCCGCCGAGGGGACACGCTCTGGCAGATCTCCCGCCGCGTCTACGGCCAGGGCGTCCGCTACACGACGATCTACCTTGCCAACCAGGACCAGATCCTCAATCCGGACCTGATCGAACCCGGCCAGATCTTCGGCGTTCCGGGCGAAGCGCGACCCGATTCGGAAGAGCTGCACCGCAAGCGCCTGCAGCAGCAGGTTCGCTAGATCTGTCACTCACGGCACCCGCCCGAAAAATCTTCGGCTTGACCGCAACGTGAACTGCACCTGTGGTTCCGGGGACTTTACCATGAGGAGTTGGCGCGGCGTCGTTGCAAGATTTGCCGCCAGGGCCTATGTCCGCTGAGGCTCGTTCGGGCCACGCCTCTCGGAGACCAGCATGACCCCTCGGAAGAAGACAGTCTCGGCGGATTCCAGCAACCCGCTCTCGACGCTCGTCAACCTGTGGCCCTACATGTGGCCGCATGGTCGGCCCGACCTGAAATTGCGGGTGGTCTGGGCAACCTTCTTCCTCTTCGTCGCCAAGGTGGTCCTGCTCGGCGTCCCCTATTTCTTCAAATGGGCAACGGACGCGCTTAACGGCAATGTGGACATGGCAGGCGTGCTGCCGGTCTTCATGCTCGGCGCCGTCGCGCTGGTGATCGCCTACAACCTCACCCGCATCTTTCAGGTGGGCCTCAACCAGCTGCGCGACGCGCTGTTTGCCAGCGTCGGCCAGCATGCGGTGCGGCAGCTCGCCTACAAGACCTTCGTGCACATGCACAAGCTGTCGCTGCGCTTCCACCTGGAGCGCAAGACGGGCGGGCTTTCGCGCATCATCGAGCGCGGCACCAAGGGCATCGAGACGATCGTCCGCTTCACCATTCTCAATTCGGTCCCGACGCTGGTGGAATTCCTGCTGACGGCGGTGATCTTCTGGTTCAGCTATGGCCTGGCCTATGTCGCCGTGACCGCGGCCACCGTCGCCGCCTACGTCTGGTTCACCGTGCGGGCAAGCGACTGGCGCATCGCGATCCGCCGGTCCATGAACGACAGCGACACCGACGCCAACACGAAGGCGATCGACTCGCTCCTCAACTTCGAGACGGTCAAATATTTCGGCAACGAGGAGATGGAGGCCCGCCGCTTCGATGGCTCGATGGCGCGCTACGAAAAATCCGCAACCCAGGTCTGGACCTCGCTCGGCTGGCTGAACTTCGGCCAGGGCGTCATCTTCGGGCTCGGCATGGCGGCGATGATGGTGATGTCGGCGCTGGCCGTGCAGCGCGGCGAGCAGACGATCGGCGATTTCGTCTTCGTCAACGCGCTCCTGCTGCAGCTCTCGGTGCCGCTCAACTTCATCGGCTTCGTCTACCGCGAAATCCGCCAGGGGCTCACCGACATCGAGCAGATGTTCGATCTTCTCGAGGTCGAGGCCGAGGTGAAAGACCGTCCGGATGCGACGACCCTGCAGATCCGACAGGGCGCCATTGCCTTCAAGGACGTGCATTTCGCCTATGACGAGAACCGTCCGATCCTGAAGGGCCTGTCGTTCGAGGTTCTGGCCGGCAAGACGGTGGCGATCGTCGGACCGTCCGGCGCCGGCAAGTCAACGATCTCGCGGCTCCTCTACCGCTTCTACGACATCCAGCAGGGCTCCATCACCATCGACGGACAGGACGTGCGCGCGGTGACGCAGAAGTCGCTGCGCACGGCGATCGGCATGGTGCCGCAGGACACGGTGCTGTTCAACGACACGATCGCCTACAACATCCGTTATGGCCGGCTGTCGGCGACGGACGAGGAGGTTTCGGCGGCAGCCGAGGTTGCGCAGATCGGCACTTTCCTGCGCAGCCTGCCGCATGGCTACGACACGATGGTGGGCGAGCGTGGCCTGAAGCTCTCCGGCGGCGAGAAGCAGCGCGTGGCGATCGCCAGGACGATCCTGAAGGCACCGCCGATCCTGATCCTCGACGAGGCGACCTCCGCGCTCGACACGACGACCGAGCAGGAGATCCAGTCGGCGCTCGATATCGTCTCGAAGAACCGCACGACGCTCGTCATCGCCCACAGGCTCTCCACCGTCATCGGCGCCGACGAGATCATCGTGCTGCGCGACGGCAAGATCGCCGAGCGCGGCACGCACCAGGCCCTGCTGGAGGCCGACGGCCTCTACGCCTCGATGTGGAATCGCCAGCGGGAGGCGACGCAGGCCGAGGAGCATCTTCGCAAAGTGCGCGACAGCGACGACCTCGGGGTCATCATGCGGCTGGCGCCCGCCACCTGAGGGAAGAGGGAACCGCATTGCCCCGGAAACTGTTTGCTAGTAGTCAGCGTTAACTGACAATTCCAGGAGACACCGTTGGTCAATCTGTTCGATACGATCCGTAACACTCTCGTGCCCATCCACAAGGAAGGCTACGTGTTCATCGCCGCCTTCTTCGTGGCGTCGCTCATTCTTGGCTGGATCGCCGAGCCACTGTTCTGGATCGGCCTCGTCCTGACGCTCTGGTGCGCCTATTTCTTCCGGGACCCGGAACGCGTCGTGCCGCAGGACGACGATCTGGTGCTGAGCCCTGCCGACGGTCGCGTGTCGTCGGTGCAGATGGTCGTGCCGCCGGCGGAGATGAACCTCGGCACTGAGCCGATGCTGCGCATCTCCGTGTTCATGAACGTGTTCGACTGCCACATCAACCGCTCGCCGGTACGTGGCCAGGTCACCACCATCCAGTATCGCGCCGGCCAGTTCGTCAACGCCGAGCTCGACAAGGCCAGCGAAGACAACGAACGCAACGGCATGGTGATCGAGACCCGCCACGGCAATATCGGCGTCGTCCAGATCGCCGGACTGGTTGCCCGTCGCATCGTCTGCTGGGTCAAGCCCACCGAGCCGGTCAATGCCGGCGAGCGGTTCGGCCTCATCCGCTTCGGTTCGCGTCTCGACGTCCTTCTGCCGGCCGGTGCCCAGCCGCGTGTTTCCGTCGGTCAGCGGACCTACGGTGGCGAGACGGTGATTGCCGAATTCGGCTCCACCAAGGGTCCGACCATCAGCCGCCGCAGCTAACAGACAACAGCAAGGAGACGTCATGGAGACGCCAGGTTCGCCGACAGAGACGCCCCGGACCGAGGATAGCGGTCGGGGTCCGCGGCTGAGAGAGATCCCGCTGCGGCTGATGGTTCCGAACCTCATCACGGTCCTGGCGATCTGTGCCGGCCTGACGGGCATCCGCCTTGGGTTCGAGGGACGCTACGAGCTGGCCGTCGCCATGGTGCTGCTGGCCGCCTTCTTGGACGGTATCGACGGGCGGGTCGCACGCCTCCTGAAAGCGAACTCGAAATTCGGCGTGCAGATGGACTCGCTCGCCGACATCATCAACTTCGGCGTCGCGCCTGCCCTGGTCTCCTACGCCTTCCTGCTGGATCACGCCCGCTCGCTCGGCTGGATCGCGGCTCTGATCTACGCCATCGGCGCGGGCCTGCGACTGGCCCGCTTCAACGTCATGGAGGAACGCCAGGAAAAGGCTGCCTGGCAGTCTGAGTTCTTCGTCGGTGTGCCGGCACCGCTGGGCGCCGTGCTCGTGCTGCTGCCGGTCTATCTCGGCTTCCTCGGCGTCGAACCCTCCCCCTTCTTCGTCTACGGCAGCGTCGCCTATACGATCCTGATCGGCTATCTGCTGATCAGCCGCGTGCCCGTATGGTCGGGCAAGTCGCAGACCAGGGTGCGACGCGACCTGATGCTGCCGATCCTGCTCGTCGGCGTGCTCTATGTCGCCCTGCTGATGAGCTACACATGGCAGGTGCTGGTGATCACGGTGATCGCCTATCTCGCTTTTCTCCCGTTCAGTGCGCGTCTCTGGCATCGCCGTTATGGGACGCTGATGATCGAGGATGACGAGGCCAACGTTTAAGCCGCGGTCCCGCCTTGCGAGGCGGAACTGCCACAGTCACCCGGGCTTCTACGGCAGGCGGGCGGCGGTCGGATGTCTCGACGTCGGCCGCCACTATTCCGCCGATTTTCCAGACGAAAGCCGATTCATCAGTCCATCGACTGATTGAAAATCGCAAGCGTGAGGAGAACCCCGTGACCACCGAGAAGAGTGCCGCAGCAGAGCAGGCCAAGACCGAACAGCAGGCCCACCCCTACCGTCCGCTCGGCCTGAAGGCCGTTATTGCTGCCGCCCTGATGGTGAAGCCGAAGCAGGTTCTGAAGCCAGCCCGTTGACCCAGGCGCTCAGCCTGCGCCGCCGAGACTGAACAGCAGTCCAAGGGCGAGCAGGCTCATCACCAATCCGATGAGGATGTCCAGAACCCGCCAGGCGGCGGGTTTGGCAAAGAGCGGCGCCAAGAGCCGCGCGCCGTATCCCAAGCCGAAGAACCACACGAAGGACGCGACTGCCGCCCCCATTCCGTAGGCGACACGCTCCTGGCCCTCGTAGGCGGCCGACAGGCTGCCCAGCAGCACCACCGTATCCAGATAGACATGCGGATTGAGGAAGGTGAAGGCGAGGCAGGTGGCTATCGCCTGCTTCAGACCCACGCTTACCGGAGTCGCCGCCACCATCGCCGCAGGCCTCCAGGCACGCCGGAAGGCCAAGGCTGCATAGGTCGCGAGAAAGACTGCCCCAGCCAGAGTGACGCCCGTGATCAGTGCCGGCGAACGCGCGATGATCGTCCCCAGACCCGCAACGCCCGCTCCGATCAACAAGGCGTCCGACGCCGCGCAGATCAGGCAGAGCACGAAGACGTGGCGGCGGATCAGCCCCTGCCGCAGGATGAAGGCGTTCTGGGCGCCGATGGCGATGATCAGCGAACCGCCGAGCGCAAAGCCGGAAACTGTTGCAGAGAGCATGACTGTCAGACCTGATGGAATTGCCGGAGGAAATCAGAAGAGCGACATCTGCGGGCTTTCGCCCTTCGGTGGCTTCTGAGGAGGTTCGGCGGGTTCGGCGAGCGCAACCGGCTTCTGGACGTCGGGGGCCATGTTGGAGACCTTGTTGACGAGGTCGGAGACAGGGATCGCCTCGAAGAACTCATCCTCGACCGGCTGCAGCAGATCGGCCACCGCGCGCGGCTCCTGGGTCCTGCAGTCCAGCCAGCGGCCGAAATCCTGCGGCCGGATGACGACCGGCATGCGGTCATGGATGAGGCGGATCGCGGCATTGGCCCGGGTGGTGAGGATGGCGGCGGTGTCCACCTCCGACCCTTCCGCCGAGGCATAGGTCTCCATCAGGCCGCCGAAGGCGAGCAGACCACCGCCTTTGGGGCGGATCCAATAGGCCTGCGGCTTGACGCCCGTTTCCTTGGGCGGACGGCGCCACTCGTAGAAGCCTGAGGCGGGGACGAGGATGCGGCGATGCCGCATCGCCGCCCGGAAGGAGGCTTTTTCGGCGGCCGTCTCCGCACGAGCATTGATCAGCAGCGGAAATTCGCCCGGATCCTTGACCCATCCCGGGATGAAGCCCCAGCGGGCCAGAAGCGCGCGCCGCTCGGGAAGATTGCTGCCGGGCCGTTCGCGCTCCGAGCCGATGACGATAAGCACCGGCTGCGTCGGCGCGATGTTGTAGCGCGCCGGGAAGGAATCGATGTCGACGACGCTCAGGAAATGCAGGATTTCCTCCGGCGTCGCGGTCAGGGCGTAGCGTCCACACATGCGCCTGTCATCGCACCGGCTCCGGGGTTGGTCAAGAAGGCCGCTAGCCGCGCGGGCCGAAGAGAATGAGCGAGGCACCGGCGAGGCAGACGAGGCCGCCGCCGACATCCCAACGGTCCGGCAAGCGTCCCTCCACCAGCCAGAGCCACAGCAGCGAGGCGATGATGTAGATGCCACCATAGGCGGCATAGGTGCGGCCCGCCGCATCGCTTGGAACGAGCGCCAGGACGCCGGCGAAGACGGCCAGCGACAGCATGCCGGGCGCCAGCCACCAGACGGCCTTGTCGAGCCGCCACCAGGCCCAGAAGGCAAAGCAGCCGGCAATTTCCGCAAGCGCTGCAATCGAGAAGAGTAAATAGGCTTTCATTTCGCGGCCTGCCGTTTGAATCGGGAGGCGATCGTTCTACCTTGGCGGTCATGAACCACCAAACCACAGATACGCCGCCGCAACGTGCCTCCTCGGCCATTCTCGAGCGGGAGGGCCGCTTCCTGCTGATCCGCCGGCGCAATCCGCCTGCGGCCAATCACTACGCCTTCCCGGGCGGGCGGGCCGAACCCGACGAGACCCCGGAAGAGACGGCGCTGCGGGAATTCTTCGAGGAGACCGGAATCACGGCGCATGATCCACAGCTGTTTGCCACCTATGACCTGAAGTCGGCGGGAGACGACGGTGAGGCCGCCAGCCACTTCTTTCTTTCCGTCTTTTGTGTGCAGGCCGATGTCGCTTCGGAGGCGATTGCGGCAGATGATGCGGCGGATCAGGGATGGTATACGGTGGAGGAGATTCGCGCCCTTCCTGTGCCGGCCAGCGTGCTGGATTGCGCCGAGCGTCTGACATCCCGTTGAGTTCAAGAGAAACCATGTCCCCTGTCCAGCGTGCCTCTGCCAGCCTGATCCTGTTGCTTGCGCTCGTCACGCCGGCAGGAGCGCAGGAGACGGCGCCCTCGGGCTCCACTCCCTCCACGGCGGCTCCCTCCCCGGCAGCGCCCGTGGAAGAGACGAAACCGGCACCCTACGACGCACAGCTTGCGCGGCTTTCCGAAGTGCTCGGATCGATCCATTACCTGCGCGCGCTCTGCGGCGGCGAAGACGGGGACTGGCGGCAGTCGATGCAGGAACTGCTGGACGCCGACACCATCAACGAGCCGCAGCGGCGCGAACGGCTTACCGCCGCCTTCAATCGCGGCTATCGGTCGTTTGCATCCGTACACACCGTTTGCACCGACGCCGCAAGAATGGCAGAAGAGCGCCACCGTAACGAAGGCGCAACACTCGCTGCCGAAATTGCGGCACGCTTCGGAAATTAGGGCATTATTTACCTCTTTCGCCAGCAGGCCGTGTCGTTTTGATAAAAGGCTGTTAGAGTTCTTAACAACGCAGTAACCCACGGGTAACCGAGGAAGACATGATGCAGACTGGCCGCAACGAAATCGACGACATGATTGTCCATGAGAAGATGCAGGTGGCCCTGGAATACCAGCACGAGGCCTGGGCCGACGGTGTTGCCGACGGCATCGAGCCGGAGATCATCGCCGACGCCGCCTTTGCGCTGGCAATGCGCGAAACGATTCGCATCCATGGCGAGCACGGTGCGGAAGCCATCCTGGAGACGCTTCGCGATCGCATGCTTGCGGGTGAGTTCTCCCCGGAACGCATCGTCCAGTAACGTCCGAGGCTTCCTATGCAGGACGCTCTGGGCTTCAGGCGCATGACAAACGGTCTCTCGCTTACGGTGGCCGCCCTATTGGCGGTGACCGCTCTCCACCCGATCCAGGCGCAGGCACTGTCGGAGTTCGGCGTCGGCGGCACGCCGAATCGTGGAGGCAGCGAGGCGGAGACGCAGGAGAGCCAAGGCGGGCTCCCACTCCCCGAGCCGTTGATCAACCGCCGGCCGGTCGACGGCTCCGACGATGCGGGCATTCTTTCCTCAGAACCAGATCCGCAAGATGCCGAGATCATCCTCGATGTGTCGCAGCTTCCCGAACCCGTTCGGCGCATGCGGGAACTGATCGTCGAGGCGGCGGCTTCCGGCGATTACGAACACTTGCGTCCGCTCACCAACCCCGGCCCGCGGCAGACCCAGGTGGACCTCGGAAACGACGAGCCCGTCGACGCGATGCGTGGGCTGTCGGGCGATTCGGAGGGGCTGGAGATCCTCGCCATCCTTATCGATATCTTATCCGCGGGTGCGGCCCGGATGGATGCCGGTACGCCGGACGAGGTTTATGTCTGGCCGTATTTCGCCGGCAGGACGCTTGCCTCGCTCACGCCTCCCGAACGGGTGGAACTGTTGCGCATCGTCACGGCCGGCGATCTGCTCGGCATGGAAGAAGCCGGCAACTACAATTTCTACCGACTCAGCATCACGCCGGACGGCGAATGGAAATCGCTGATGAGCGGCGACTAGGCGGCAGCCGCCATGCCGCTCTTGCTGCGCTGTCGGCAAAGGCCTAACTGATGTCCAGCAACAACATCCGGGTCATGCCATGCCAGCCGCCTATCTTCCAGAGCGACGCTTCGTTCGTATTTCAG
>JBKBXP010000073.1:0-13493 GCA_046314035.1 Pseudorhizobium sp.
GCGCTCCGTCGCGGCGGATGCGGCCGATCTGCTCGACCAGCGAAGGCTCCGTCCACTCGTGAACGATCACCACATCGGCATCGGCCAGGGCCGAGGCGTGGTCGAAGTCGGGACCATAGACATCGGCCCGGAGATCCGGGAAGGTCGCGTGGAAGCGGTCGATTGCCCCCTCTCCCTGGTCCCGCACCAGGTTGTCGCGGCTCCAGGCACCTTCCGGCTCGAGGGCCAATGCCTCATGGCCGCGGCGGATGAGATCACGCATGACACCCCGCAGGAAATGCGCGTTGCCGTGGTTCCAGTCGGAGATCAGAGAATGGGTATAGAAGATGAAACGCATATCTACTCCGCAGCGCTTAGGGTTGTGCTTCGGGTGACCAATCGCTCGTAAATCGCAGCCATTGCTCTCGCCTGAGCAGAGACGGTGAAGCGCAGCGAGCGCTCGTAGGCCTTCACCGCCAACGTCGCCCTCAGGCCCGCGTCCGACGACAGCCGCGATATGGCAGACCGGAAGGCCTCCGGATCGCGCGGGTCTGCAAACAGCGCGCAGCCATCCCAGAGCTCGCGGTAGGTCGGGATGTCGGAGAGGACGAGAGCCGCGCCGGCGCGAGCCGCCTCCAGTGGTGCCAGGCCGAAAGGTTCATAAATCGAGGGCGACACGACGATCTTTGCCTGCCGCATCAGCGCGACCGTCTCGTCGTGGGTAAGTTCTCCCTCGTGCGAGGCATGAACAATGGGCAGATGCTGACCGTTCGGACCGGCGTTCGAACCGGCCATGATGAGCGGCCAGTTCAATGACTTTGCTGCCGCCTCGAGGACGGCGCCGTTCTTGCCGTCGTCCCACCAGCGGCCGGCGGCAAAGACCATGTCCTTCTTTTCCGTCAGCTCGTTTGTGATCCGGCTGCCGTTATGAACGACCTGAAGATGCGGAACGGACCCGTAGGCCTGTTCGAGCATCTCCGCATGGCTGCGGCTTGGAGAGATGACTGCATCGGCGCGTTGCAAGCCCGACCGATTGAGACCAAGCTGCCACTCCCAGGCCTCAGGCACCCCCGACTGCCGGACACCTGCAAACCAGGTGACAACGCAGGAATGCGAAACGGTGACGACCGGAATATCCGTCTCCAAACCTGCTGCCTGCGACGGCAGGTTCAGATGAAGCAAGTCCGCCTGTTCCCGCCGGGAAAGATCCGCAATCATCGAGGGCACTCCGGCGACGGCCTCGGCGCTCTCGACGAGCCAATCGAGCGGCGCCTCCACGACAAGGAGACGGCCGATCGCATTGGCTTCCCGCGCCTTCTGCGCCGAGGGTGCCGGACCGAGGCAGACGAAAACGGTCTCCACGCCGAGCATCTTCAGTTCAGCGGCGAGATCCATCGCATAGCGCCAGACGCCACCGATGGCGTCCACGGTCATCAAGAGCCGCAGGCCTGTCAGGGATGGCGCCTGCATCACGCCGGTATCCTCCTTTTGTCGCTGAGGCTGGGTTTTCCACCAAAGCGGTTCTCCACAAGCCACTCCGCGAGATGGCGCATCCCATCGCGCCAGCGCACCTTGGCCTGCCAGCCAAGTTCGCTTTCGAGCTTGCGGGTATCGGCGACGAAGAAGGCCTGGTCACCGGCACGCCAGGGACCGAAAGAGGTCTGCAACGGACGCCCGGTAAGTTTCTCGATTTCGCGCAGCACGCCGAGGAGGCTGACCGAATTGTGCGGACCACCGCCCAGGTTGAAGACGCCGCCCTTCAGACCGTCGATCGACGCGAGAACGGCGCGGTAGGCGGCAACGGCATCATCGACGTGAAGAATGTCGCGGACCTGCTTGCCGTCGCCGTAAACCGAGATCTCTTCACCCGCGAGCGCGCGGATCAGGAAGTGGGCAACCCACCCCTGGTCTTCGGTACCGAACTGCCGCGGGCCATAGATGCAGCTCATCCTGAGGACGGCGCTGGGGATCCCGTAGGATTTGGCGTAGTCGATGACATACTGATCGGCGACCCCCTTGGAGCACCCATAGGGCGTGCAGAAGGAGAGCGGTCGCTGCTCGTCGATGCCATGAGCGCGCACCGCCTCGTCTGCGGGAATGTAGCGGTCGTCGAGTTCCAGCATGGCGATGTCTTCGAGTGCGCCGTAGACCTTGTTGGTGCTGGCAAAGATCACCGGCGTCTTTTTTCCCGCCTTACGGACTGCTTCCAGCACATTCACCGTGCCGCGGGCATTGGCTTCGAAGTCGTCGATCGGGTGGACCAGGCTGGTGGTGACAGCCGTCTGGGCGGCCAGATGGAAGACTGCCTTGGCATCCGCGAAGGCATCCTCGATGCCGCGCATGTCGCGAATGTCGGCAAGGTAGGGATGAACGCGGTCGCCGTAGCGATCCCGAAGCCAGGCGAGGTTCTGGTCGACGCCTGGACGCCCGAGATTGTCGAGAATGACGACATCCTCGCCGTCCTTCAGGAAGCTGTCGGCGAGATTGGAGCCGATGAAGCCGCTGCCGCCCGTGATGACGATCGGGGCCGCGCCATTGGCGATGTTGGGAGTCGGAAGACCGGTCACCTCACGGACGCGTTCGACCCCGCCTTCCATCAGCAGCCGTGCCAGCAGCTTGGGCTGCCGGTCATGGGTTACCGCACCAAGGTGGTAATGCCGTGGATCGAACCAAAGGCCCTCCTGCACGGCGATGTCTGGGGGAACATCTGCCCAGGAGTACCAGTAGACGCGGTCGGCAGGCACATCGAGCGCATTGGAGAAGCGGCGTACCTGCTCCATCTCGTCCTTGCGCCAGGTGGAATATCCGGTCTCTGTCACCCAGATCTCGGTTTGAGGGTTGTAGCGGTCCAGGATGCGACGCATCTCGCCGAGATGCATGTCCCAGCCACCCCAGCTGCCCTCCTCGCTGTCCCAGGTGCCGGGAAACCCGTGGAAGCCGACGGCATCGACAACGCCCAAGACGCCGCGCTCGCCCATCAGGTTCAGCCAGTAGGGATCGAAGGGGCACGGCCCGCCGAGCACCGGCTTGAAGCCGCGCTCCTGCGCCCAATAGGCAGCGCCGCCGACCATCTCGCAGAACAGCTGAAAATCGCCGTCCTCCCGCCAGTCCCAGTCCAGCAGGTTGTTTGGCTCGTTCCAGAGTTCAATGTGGCGGAAGTGCTTGCCGTAGCGCGTCAGTACATGGTCGATGAAATCGGCATAGGACTTCAGATCCTGCGGCGCACCGGAAGATCGTCCCGTGCGGGACATCGACGGTGGCGTGTAATGCACGCAAGGGAGAAGATCTATCTCAGAACCGAGCTTGGGAATGAGCCAGTCGAACCACTCCTCGCCGCCCGGTGCCAGATATTCGGCCCAGGAGAGATGGGTACGAAGATGGCTTGCACCGCTTGCTAGGATCGACGGAAAGATCTCCTCGGTTCGCTCGTATTCGCCCGGGCGAAACCATTCGACGAAGCCGAACTGCTTCTTCGACGCTGCACGCTCATTGGCTGCGGATCCGGATGCCTTCATGATACGAGGCCCCGCTCTTCCAGGTGGCGTCGCATTTCCGCGCCGCGATCGACGGCACCGCTCGTGCGCACCCACTCAACGAAGGGTCCAAGGGAATTCTCGAGCTTGTACTGCGGCTCGAAGCCCAGCAGATCGCGGGCCTTGGAGATGTCGGCAAAGCAGTTGCGGATATCGCCGGAGCGGGCCTTGTGCATGATTTCGGGCTTGATCTCCGGCACGCCCATGGCGTCGGCGAGCAGGTTTGCGACCTCTTCCACCGTGTAGGCCTGGCCGCTGCCGATATTGATGACGTGGCCGTTGGCGCTCGGCTGCTCCAGCGCAAGCCGGAAGGCACGGGCGACGTCACGGACATGCACGAAATCGCGACGTTGCTGACCGTCCTCGAAAATCGTTGGCGGCTGGCCGTTGGCGAGCCGCGACGCGAAGTTGGCGAGCACGCCGGTATAGGGATTGGAGAGAGCCTGGCCCGCGCCGAAGACGTTGAACAGGCGCAGCGCCACGGCTTCGACATTGTAGGCCTCACCGAAGATCAGCACCTGCTTTTCCTGGGCGTATTTGGTCAGTGCGTAGATCGACGCTAGGTCGACGGGCTTGTTCTCGTCGGTTGCCATCGGTGTCAGCGTCTCGCCGTTTGGACCCAGCGGCTCCCAGCGGCCCTGCTTCACCTCTTCCGGCTTGCGGCGGATGAAGCCGGTCGTCGTACCGCTGTCGGTGGCGTACAGCCCCTCTCCATAGACGCTCATGGAGGATGCAACGACGATGCGCCGGATCGGGAGACCGATCATCGCCTCCAGGAGGACGGCCGTGCCGAGATCGTTGCCGCCGACATAGCGGGCGATTTCATACATGGACTGGCCGACGCCGACTTCGGCAGCCAGGTGGATCACACCGTCGACGCCGACGAGGGCCTGGCTGACGGCTTCCTTGTCGCGCACGTCGGCTCGGATGACTTCGGCCTGCTCGGGAACCTCCGCTTCGGCGTCCGCGTGAACCTGCTCGATCATGGCGTCGAGAATGCGGACCTGATAGCCCGCCGCAAGAAGCTCTTCAGCCACATGGCGGCCGATGAAGCCACAGCCGCCGGTTACGAGAATTGTCGACATACTGATCTACTCTTTGCTGGAACATCACTGCAACGTGAGCTTCGAACAGCGGCCCGGATCAAAAGTTCCTGCTTCAGCAACATCTTTGTCATCAATGTCTTCATCAACAACCGATGGGTTGTCGGTGGGAACCCATTGATTGAGATCACCGTTTGAGCCAACGAAACAAAATGCAGAAGTGCTGCCGACAGTTCCCGACGGCCCATCAGCTTCTTCTTCATCTTCTTCAGGAACTCCCTGCGGCTCCCATGGTTAGCGTCCCAAAGCTGCCCGTCATCGACGAAGCGGCAGCCGGATCCAAACGACGGAGAGACTTCAGGATGAATATGATGACGAAACCGGATATCGGCACGATGGACACGGCGATCATCACCGGGCCCGGCAAGATCGACATCAGACCCGCACCCCTGCCTCATCCCGGCGCCGGACAGGTCCGGATCAGGCTGGAAGGCTGCGGCGTCTGCGCCTCCAATCTCACGCCCTGGGCCGGGCCGGAGTGGATGCAGTTCCCGACCGAGCCAGGCGGGCTCGGGCACGAAGGCTGGGGACATATCGACGCCGTGGGAGACGACGTAACTGGCTTGAGGATCGGCGACCGTGTGGCTGCCCTCTCCTTTCATGCCTATGCGAGCCACGATGTTGCGGACGCCGACAAGGTCGTGCGTCTTCCCGCCGCGCTGGACGGTCAACCGTTCCCGGGAGAACCGCTCGGCTGCGCCATGAACATCTTCCGCCGCAGCGAGATCAAGGCCGGGCAGACGGTCGCGATCATCGGCATCGGCTTTCTCGGGGCGCTTCTGACGCAGCTTGCCACATCGGCGGGCGCCCGCGTGATCGCCATCTCGCGCCGACCGTATTCACTGGACGTTGCGAAACGGATGGGTGCCGAGACCTGCATCCCCATGGAGGATCACTGGCGGATCATCGAGGAGGTGAAGGCGCTCACGGACGAGAAGATGTGCGACTGCGTCATCGAAGCGGTCGGCAAGCAGTGGCCGCTCGATCTCGCCGCCGAACTGACCCGGGAGCGCGGGCGGCTGGTGGTTGCGGGCTACCACCAGGACGGCGCGCGGCAGGTCAACATGCAGCTCTGGAACTGGCGCGGCATCGACGTCATCAATGCCCATGAGCGCGACCCGGCGGAATATGTCCGCGGTATCCGTGATGCGGTCGAAGCGGTCGTCGCCGGGCGGCTAGATCCCTCCTCGCTCTACACCCACAGCTTCCCTCTGCAGCAGCTCGACGCGGCGCTGAACGCGACCCGCGATCGGCCGGACGGATTTCTCAAGGCACTGGTGACCTACGCATGAATGACATGATTTCAGACCTCGCACTTGCCACCAAACCCGCCCGTCTGGGCTTCCTGGGCGTCGGCTGGATCGGGCGGCACCGCATGGAGGCGACCCTCGCGTCCGGTGCCGCCGAGGCCGTCGCCGTCGCCGACCGCTCCCCGGAAATGGCCGAAGAGGCCCGCAAGCTGGCTCCGAACGCCAAAATCGTCGGCACGCTGGAAGAGCTTCTGGCACTGGATCTGGACGGGGTAGTCATCGCGACGCCCAGTGCGCAGCACGCGGCCCAGTCGATCCAGGCACTGCAGGCCGGCGTCGCGGTCTTCTGCCAGAAGCCGCTCGGACGAAATGCCGAGGAAGTCGAAGCGGTGGTTGCCGCGGCCCGCGCCGCAGACCGTCTGCTCGGGGTCGATCTGTCCTACCGCCACACCGAGGGTATGCGCCGGATCCGCAGCCTGCTGAAGGGCGGCGATCTTGGCCAGGTGTTTGCTGCAGATCTCGTCTTCCACAACGCCTATGGTCCCGACAAGCCGTGGTTCTATGACAAGTCCCTCTCCGGCGGCGGCTGCGTCATGGATCTCGGCATCCATCTGGCGGACTTGGCCCTCTGGGCGCTGGATTTCCCGGAAGTCGAGAAGGTTACCTCGCAACTCTACCATCAGGGACAGCGGATCACCGGTTCTTCCGATCAGGTGGAGGATTTCGCGACGGCCACCATCGAACTTTCCACCGGCACCGTATTGCGCCTGACCTGTTCCTGGCGCCTGCAGGCCGGCTGCGATGCGATCATCGGCGCGACCTTTTACGGCACCCATGGCGGCGTTCAGATGGCCAATGTCGACGGCTCCTTCTACGACTTCAGCGCCGAGCGGTTCCATGGCACGAGCCGCGAACTCCTGATCGATCCGCCGGACGATTGGGGCGGTCGTGCAGCTGCGGACTGGGCGGCCCGGTTGGGCGCCGGCAGGCGATACGACCCCGCCTGCGAGGAGTACATCGCAACCGCCAAGGTCATCGACCGCATCTATCTGGCCGGGTGAAGCTTTAAGGCAGACGTCCCGCAGCGCCGGAAAATGGCAGTTGTCTTGCTCCGCTGAGAACACTGCCGCGATTCGTGATGAAAGCATTGCGGCAAGCGAGGAACCACTTCGCCGACTGCGGGTTATGTGGCCTTAAGGAGTTTCACATGCGGATTATCTTCGTCGTTATGCTTGCCTCGGTCTTGAGTATTCTCGCGTTCAAATATGTGGACCGGTCGATCGGGGAATCCGATCTGATGGCCTCGCCCATGGATATGTCGGAGCAAAACTGAGGCGTGTCGAAGGACCATAATATCGTGCGGCGCAGGTGAGAGAGGTATCAGTGATGAACAACAGAGAGATCATACTGACTTTCGTGCTGGCCATGGCGATCTATGTCGTGACCGTATTCATGTGGCCGTCCAGCACCAATGACCTGAACAAGGGCGCCCGCCTGGCGGGCCCTCCTTCTGAGACTGCTTTCCTCCGGGAGAGATTCGGCGTGCCGTCGCCCGACCAGGACGCGATACGCATCGAATAAAAAATTATGCCCCGCACTGCGGGGCATAATTTTCAGAAGACGGTTTTGCCGCTGTCTTCTTCCTCGTGCATCACGGCCACGTCGCCATTGGCGCTGAGCCTGACATTGTCGCCCTCGATGTCCGCCACCAGATCGAGCGGAATGAAGTGGTGATGGCCTTTGTGGTGGCCTTCACCGGCGTCTGCCTTGGTCAGCTTGATGCGGCCATTCTCGACGCGATCGACCGTCCCGATGGGGACGCCGTCAGCACCGATGACCTTCGCGTGTTCCTTGATGAGTCCTGAATCAATCATGTGGATCTCCTTTCGCACGGGACTAAACGTACGAGCAGATGATTGGATGCAGGTTGATCTGTGTCACTCGTGAATTTCGTAGGACCCCATTTCGCACAGGTTCTGCGTGTCTTCCGTCGTGTCGAGATCGGAATCTTCCGAAAACTCGAACCGCATGTCGTACTCGCAGACACTGCGCCCATCGGCGATGGTGATTTCGATGCTGTCGCCGGGGCTGAGGACATCCTGGCCGAAGACGTCATCTTCCCACTGATCGACACCGGTCGGGGAGGTGTAAAATCGCTCCAGGGTGGAGCTGGTGGAGTTGGTCAGCTTGAAGACCAGGTCTTCCGCCTGGGATGTAACGGCAGATACCAAGAGAGCCGCCAGTGCAGTGGCGGCAGCAACAGTGAGCTTGTTCACGAGAAATTCTCCTGCCCATGAGCGGGCATTGCTCCATAGCAGGAAGCAGGACACTGGCAAGCTCCCCCGACCAGAGACGAAGCCGGTATCGAGGCGAGATGTTACGGAAGTTTAAGTTGGATTTGCCGGGTCCACATGCGATGGCAATCCACAACCAGCGACAGCCCGTTTGATCTGGCGCAGGGCCCAACCCGGGCGCGGGCGCTATGGTTTGTCGAAAGAGGAATAAAACCAAGTGAAAGCCGAGACCGACATTGCCGGCAAGCAGGCGAGCAGCGTTCCCGATCTTGCCGCCATTCTGACCGATCAGGGCCGCAAGCCACGGGGGCGCAAGCTCAAGTTTGCCGCGCTGGCGCTTCTTCTGCTGGGTGCCGCAGTCGGCGGTTATCTCTACCTGCAGGGCGACGGCCAGACATACGACTATACAACGCAGCCCCTGCAGCGCGGCAACCTGCAGGTCATCGTCACGGCGACCGGCTCGGTACAGCCGACCGATCAGGTCGACATCTCCAGCGAGCAGTCCGGTACGATCCGGGCCGTCAACGTAACCTATAATTCGACCGTCACCTCCGGCGAGGTTCTTGCGGAACTGGATACGAGCAAGCTGCAGGCCGACCTGGAGAATGCCCGAGCCCAGCTCGCTTCCGCCCGTGCCAATCTGATGAAGGCCCAGACCGATGTGGCCTCGACGAGGACGACCCTCGACAGGCTGACGGGACTTGCCGGTCGTAACATTACGAGCCAGCAGGATCTCGACGCCGCCCGCTATGCGCAGGATTCGGCCATCGCCTCCCGGGCCGTGGCCGAAGCCTCCGTGCAATCGGCGGAGGCGAGCCTGCGTCTGGCCGAAGTCAATCTCGGCAAGGCCAAGATCATCTCTCCCATCGACGGCGTCATCCTGACGCGGGGTGCCGAGCCCGGCCAGACGGTCGCCTCTTCCCTGAATGCTCCCGTCCTCTTCACGATCGCCGGCGACCTGAGGCGCATGGAGCTTCAGGTTGCGGTGGACGAAGCGGATGTCGGTCAGGTCCAGGAGGGGCAGTCGGCCACCTTCTCCGTCGACGCCTATCCCGAGCGGTCCTTTCCGGCCACGATCCAGACGGTGCGCTTTGCGTCCGAGACGGTCTCCAACGTCGTCACCTACAAGGCCATCCTCACCGTCGACAACGACGACCTGCTGCTTCGTCCCGGCATGACGGCGACGGCCGATGTCGTGGTGGAATCGGTCGAGGACGCCCTGCTCGTTCCCAATGCCGCCCTTCGCTACTCACCGCCCGCCGCATCGGGCCGCAGCAGCGGCAGCGTATTGACGCGCCTGTTTCGACCTCCGAGGATGGGCGGCAACCGGCAATCCGCCGGTGACGGCGCCAACCGCGGCGTCTGGGTCCTGCGCAACGGTACGCCGGAGCGCATCGCTCTCCAGACGGGTCCCTCCGACGGTCAATCGACGGTCGTCCGCGAGGGCGAACTCACGGAAGGCGATCTGGTGATCACAGATGCCGCTGCCCGCAATGGCTGAGGCTCCCATCGCCAGCACGCCGCTCATCGAATTCCGGCAGGTCTCCAAGTTCTACGGGAGCGGGGAAGCCACAATCCGGGCTCTAGACAGGGTGGATCTGTCGATCCAGGCCGGAGAATTCGTCGCCATCATGGGACCGTCGGGTTCCGGCAAGTCGACTGCGATGAACGTCATCGGCGGCCTCGATGTCCCCTCCTCCGGAGACTACCTGTTCCAGGGCATTCCGACTGCGACCTTCAACAGGACGCAGCTGACGCTGCTGCGGCGCCACATGCTCGGCTTCGTCTTCCAAGGGTTCAATTTGCTCGCCCGCACCTCGGCGGTCGAGAACGTCGAACTGCCGCTGGTCTATCGCGGCATGGCGGTCGGCGAACGCCGGGAGCGCGCAAAGCTCGCGCTGGAACAGGTGGGCCTGAAGGGCCGCGAGGGTCATACGACGCAGGAACTTTCGGGTGGCCAGCAGCAGCGCGTGGCGATTGCCCGCGCCATTGTGACCGATCCCGCAGTCCTTCTCGCCGACGAGCCGACCGGCAATCTCGACACCAAGACCAGCCGCGAGATCATGGAGCTGATCTCCCGTCTCAACCGCGAGAACGGCATCACCGTCATCATGGTCACCCACGAGGAAGACATCGCTGCCTACGGCCGGCGGTTGCTGCGCTTCGTCGACGGACGGCTGGCCGGCGACGAAGTCCAGACCAGGGAGCCAGCGCATGTACTTTGAAACGGCAAAACTTGCCTGGCGCGCCATCAGCCGCAACCTGCTGCGCTCCTTCCTGACGGTGCTCGGAGTGGTGATCGGGGTTGCCGCGGTGATCGCCATGGTGACGATCGGCAACGGCACGACGGCGCAGGTGCAGTCGGAACTGGCGCGGCTTGGCACCAACACTCTCTTCGTGCGTCCCGGCCAATGGGGTCCCGGCCGCGCCAGCACGGAAGCCAAGCGATTCGAAGACCGCGACGTGGAGGCCATGCGCAACCAGATCTCCGGCCTTCGTGCCGTGGCGCCGCTGAACCGCGGCTCTGCAACCGTCATCGCCGGCGGCGAGAACCGCTCGACCAGCGTCATCGGCACCACCAACGACTATCTGATCGCCCAGGACTGGGATCTCGCCTCCGGCCGCACGTTCCTGCCCGGGGAGGAGCGCGGACAGGCGGCCTGCATCGTCGGCGAGACCGTGCGGCGGGAACTCTTCGGTGCTGCCGATCCGGTCGGCCAGACAATCCGCGTCAGCAATATTGCCTGCCCGGTGGTCGGACTTCTGTCGGCCAAGGGCCAGTCCGGCATGGGCGACGACCAGGACGACACGGTGATCATGCCGCTCAAGCTGCACCAGCGGCGCATCGGTGGCACGTCGACGATCTCCAGCATCATCCTTTCGGCGCAGGACGGCGTGTCGACGGCCAAGGTCCAGTCCGACGTTGAAAGCCTGCTGCGGGAACGCCGGCGCATCGGCATCGGGCGCGACGACGACTTCTCCGTCGCCGACATGTCGCAGATGGCCGCCGCCATGACCGGCACAACGACGCTGCTGACGGGCCTGCTCGGCGCGGTGGCGGCCGTCAGCCTTCTGGTCGGCGGCATCGGGATCATGAACATCATGCTGGTTTCGGTGACGGAGCGGACACGCGAGATCGGCATCCGGCTGGCGATCGGCGCCCTCGAGCGCCAGGTGCTGACGCAGTTTCTCGTCGAGGCCGTGATGCTGTCGATCTTCGGCGGCGTCGCCGGCATCCTGTTCGGGCTCTCGCTGGCCTACGGCGTCGTGTCGCTCTTGAACGTCCCCTTCGTGACGAGCCCGATGATCATCTTCGTGGCGTTCGCCTTCTCGGCCATCATCGGCGTCGTCTTCGGCTATTTCCCGGCGCGGCGCGCCGCACAACTGAACCCGATTGACGCGCTTCGCCACGAATAGGCAAAGCGCGTCAGCCAGGTTCTCAGGGTCGAAAGAGTACCGTGATCAGCCGGCGTGCGACTGGGCGTTGCGCTGGCTGGCCAGTGCCGCAAGATCGGCCGGCTTCAGTTCCACCGACTCGCCGCATCCGCAGGCGGATGTCTGGTTCGGGTTCACGAAGGTGAAGCCCGAGCGCATCTGGGTCGTCTCGAAATCCATCTGCGTGCCGAGAAGGTAGAGAACGGCCGACGGCTCGATCCAGACGCTGGCGCCGGCATGTTCGACGAGATCGTCCTTGCCGTTCGGCTCGGTCACCAGGTCAATGGTGTACTCCATGCCGGCGCAGCCGCCCTTCTTGATGCCGACGCGGACGCCCTTGGCATCCGGCCCGGCATTGCCGACGATCGCTTTGACGCGGTCGGCGGCGGCTTCGGTCATGGTCATCACTGCAAAGCCCATCGGCTCATGCTCCTTCTACAGCCGGATGCAAGGTCCGGTGTGTTGGATCAAATGTAAGGGCGGACGGTGAACGGATCAATACCAGCCGACGGCGACCTGCGCCTCTTCTGACATCCGCTCCGGCGTCCATGGCGGGTCGAAGGTCATCTCGACCTCTACTCCGGACACGCCCTCGACGGCGCCGACGGCATTTTCCACCCAGCCCGGCATCTCGCCTGCGACGGGGCAGCCAGGGGCCGTCAGCGTCATGGCGATCTTTACCAAGCGATCGTCCTCGATGTCGATCTTGTAGATCAGGCCGAGCTCGAAGATGTCCGACGGGATTTCGGGATCGTAGACGGTCTTCAGGGCAGCGATGATGTCATCGCTCAACCGCGCCAGTTCCTCCGGAGGAATGGCAGACTGGATGATGCCCTCGCGGGCGTCCCATTTCAGTTCGCTGTCTTCGACGGCCATGGTAAAATCCTCAGGCAAAGAATGTACGGGCGTAGTCTAGCGCATCCGCAAGCGCATCGACCTCGGCACGCGTATTGTACATGCCGAACGATGCACGGCATGTGGATGTGACGCCGAAGCGCTTCAAGAGCGGCATGGCGCAATGGGTGCCGGCGCGGACGGCAACGCCGCGGCGGTCGATCACCATCGACACGTCGTGGGCATGGATGCCGGCCAGCTCGAAGGAGAAGATGGCGCCCTTGCCGGGCGCGTTGCCGATGATCCGCAGCGAGTTGATTGCCCGCAGCCGTTCCTCGGCGTAGGCCGCAAGATCGGCCTCGTGCCTTGCGATCGCATCGCGACCGATCTTGTCCATGTAGTCCAGGGCATAGCCCAGCCCGATCGCCTGCACGATCGGCGGCGTGCCGGCCTCGAAGCGGTGCGGTGGATCATTGTAGATGACGTCGTCCTCGGAGACGTCAACGATCATCTCGCCGCCACCCTGGAAGGGACGCATCTCCTTCAGCCGGTCCATCTTGCCGTAGAGCACGCCGATCCCGGAAGGGCCGTAGAGCTTGTGCCCGGTCATTACGTACCAGTCGCAATCGATGTCCCGGACGTCGACAGTCATGTGGACGGCGCCCTGACTGCCGTCGATCAGAACCGGAATGCCGCGCTCATGAGCGATCCGGCAAACCTCTTTCACCGGCACCACCGTGCCGAGCGCATTCGACATGTGGGTGATCGCAATCAGACGCGTTCGTTCAGTCAGGCACTTCTCGAACTCATCAAGATGGAAAGCGCCGTCTTCATCGACGGGTACCCACACCAGTTTCACGCCCTGCCGCTCCCGCAGGAAATGCCACGGCACGATATTGGAGTGATGCTCCATGATCGATAGCACGATCTCGTCGCCTGGCTGGATGCGGGCCGCGAGGGCGGCCGCGACGAGGTTGATACCTTCCGTCGAGCCCTTGGTGAAGACGATATTCTCCGTGGACGGCGCATTGAGGAAGGCGCGCACCGTCTCACGCGCCGCCTCGA
>JBKBXP010000074.1:0-13390 GCA_046314035.1 Pseudorhizobium sp.
GCAATTGCGTCGGAATGTATTACGACGGGCCTCACACCATCTATTCCCTCCGCAACTCGCTCAACGAACCGAGAGCCAACATTTTGCTTGTCGGCCGTGAGGTCACAGAGGTCGCCGGTCGATACAACACGGTTCCAAAACCCAAATACACAAAACGGGTCAAACGGTTTCTTGCCGAGTGCGGCTACACGGTGGCGCCGACAGCGTTTCTCATTACGGAACTGCGGTCGAGAAACCTGGAACGAACGCAAAACGAGACAAGGCGCTACGGTGCAGGCTGAAACCCGCGACCTAGCGCCTTCTCAATGCCACCGCATGACTGGAGGAAATGCGTGGGTGTCTCAGCTTCTGGTGGATCAGAGGCGGTACATGATCGAGTCGTTCCAGAAGCGGTCGAGGCGCTGCAGAAGCTTGTTCATCTGGGCGAATTCGCCTTCGCCGATGCCGCCGACCTTTTCGATCGAGCCGATGTGGCGTTCGTAGAGCTTGGCGACGGTCTCGGCGATCTCCTGGCCCTGTTCCGTCAGGCTGATGCGGACCGAGCGGCGGTCGATGCGCGAGCGCTGGTGATTGATGAAGCCGAGGTCGACGAGCTTCTTGACGTTGTAGGAGACGTTGGAGCCGAGGTAGTAGCCCCGCGAGCGCAATTCGCCGGCCGACAGTTCGGAGTTGCCGATGTTGAAGAGCAGCAGTGCCTGGACGGCGTTGATGTCGTCGCGGCCCTGGCGATCGAACTCGTCCTTGATGACGTCGAGCAGGCGGCGGTGCAGGCGTTCTACGAGGTGGAGCGATTCCATGTAGAGCGAACGAATGGCATCTTCACGGAGATCTGCGGAGGGTGCGGTCTGCGGCTTCAGTTTCGTGTTCATGGTTTCTGCCTCACTGTTTTGCTTGGCGGTATTTGTTTGTCCGCCTTGAAAACAAAACTATCGGAAGCCCATAAAATTCGACTTAAAACATATGTTTAACAGCAGGTTACACCCCTGCTTCCAATTGCGGCCGATCCGGGGCGGGCTCCCCACCGTCGAAAATCCACCAATAAAAAACAGGGACTTAGCCCGGAAATTCATTCAAATCGCAGCGATCAAAGCTTTCGACTTACGGTAAATGGGTGGTTACCTGTCCGGCTCTGCGGCGCTCATCCAGCCAGAACGCGATGCGAAACAGCACGTAAAGTGCGGCCACCAGCCCGTGAAAGAGCAGGACGAAGGTGTTGGTGCCGAAGATCTCCGACCAGGTCTCGTGCATGAGAAACTGGACGATGGCGGCAAGCGCCCAGAGGACCGGGCCCCAGGAGACGGCCAGCCAGAGACCGAGCGAGGCGACGGGGAAGACCACCGCGAGCGTCGGCGCCACCACCTGCCAGGGAAGCGTCAGAAGATCGAAGCGCCCCTCGCCGTCCAGCGAATAGCCGACGAGCATCCCCCAGTACTGCAGGCCGAACCAGAGACTGGTGACGGCGACGAGACGCAGGAAGACCACGTAGAGGATCTCGGTCAGCGTGCGCTTCGGGACGGTGGGTGAATCAGGCTCCATGGGCGATACCATAGCCGGACACAGCGGCGCCCGCCACCTCTGGCGACGCGGCGATCTGACCATTCGCAATCGAGCCCCGAAATGGTAATGACCCCTGACCCCATTTTCAGGAAGCGAGGCATTTCATGAGCGACCAGACCCATCTCGTTGATGAGATCACCGGACACCGGCGGATGCGGCGCAACCGCAAGGCGGACTGGACGCGGCGCCTCGTGCAGGAAAACCGACTGACCGTCGACGACCTGATCTGGCCGATCTTCCTGGTTCCCGGCTCCGGCATCGTCGATCCGATCGAGGCCATGCCCGGCGTCAACCGGATGAGCGTCGACAAGGCGGTCGAGGCGATCCGGGAGGCAGCCGATCTCGGCATTCCCGCCATTGCGCCCTTCCCCGACGTGGAGATGGAGAAACGCGACCCGACGGGTTCCGAAATCCTGCAGCGCGACAATCTGATCAATCAGTTCGTGCGCGCCGCCAAGAAGGCAGTGCCCGACATCGGCCTGATCACCGACGTGGCGCTCGACCCCTTCACCAGCCATGGCCATGACGGCATCCTGCGCGATGGCGAGATCGTCAACGACGAGACCGTCGACATGCTGATCCAGGCTGCCGTGATGCAGGCCGACGCCGGCGCCGACATCATCGCCCCCTCCGACATGATGGACGGGCGCATCGGCGCCATTCGGCGCGGACTGGACGCCGCAGGCCACCAGGACGTCGGCATCATGTCCTATGCGACGAAGTTCTCGTCGGGGTTCTACGGCCCCTACCGGGAGGCGATCAACACCGGCAGCCTGCTGAAGGGCAACAAGAACAGCTACTACATCAGCCCGGCCAACGGCACGGAGGCGCTGCGGGATGCGGCGCTCGACGTCGAGGAGGGGGCCGACATGCTGATGGTCAAGCCCGGCATCGCCTATCTCGACATCTGCTGGCGGATGAAGGAAGCCTTCGGCCTGCCGACCTTCGCCTACCAGGTGTCGGGTGAATACACGCAGATCAAGGCCGCCGCCATGAACGGCTGGATCGACGGCGACCGGATCATGATGGAGACGCTGCTCTGCTTCAAGCGGGCCGGCTGCGACGGTATCCTCAGCTATTTCGCGGTCGAGGCGGCGCGCAAGCTGGCGAAGGGGTAAGGTCCGGAGCCGCCTGCTTGCGTCGGCGGCCAATGCCCCCCATATCCATGGAACAACTGGAGACAACGGACATGGCATTCGACCCGAACCCCGTAGAGACTGCGCCGGACGACTGGCGTGCCTATAGCGGCGTGCTGACGCGTCGCTGCTTTGCCTTCGTGATCGATTACGCCATCGTGCTGCTGCTGTGCATCCCCGCCGCGGTCGTCGTCTTCTTCCTCGGCATCATCACGCTGGGGCTCGGCTTCTTCCTCTATCCGGCCCTCTTCGTGATCGTCGCGCTTCTCTACTTCGGGATGACGCTCGGCGGATCGAGCCAAGCGACGCCTGGCATGCGCGCCTCGGGCATCATGATGATGCGGGTCGACGGACGGCGCATGGATTTTCTCACCGCCATGGTCCATACGGTGCTGTTCTGGATCATCAACTCGGTGCTGACGCCGCTCATTCTGCTGGCCGGCCTGTTCACGGAGCGCTCGCGGCTCGTTCACGACATGCTTCTCGGGACCGTCGTGGTGCGCGCCGACTGATCCCCGGCTGATCATCGCTGGGACCTTTCGTCCGGCTCCGGTGGCAGTATCCTGCCGCCGGTGCAGTTGACCTTTTGCCAATCTGCGCCATGCTATGGTCGTTACGGCATCACCACGAAGCCACGACGGGACCGCACGCGCAGCGATGAACACTCAGACAACGCCCTCCCCGCAGTTCTACCTGACGGCGCCCGCAACCTGCCCCTATCTGCCCGGGCAGCTGGAGCGGAAGGTGTTTACCCATCTGGTCGGGCCGCGTGCGGCGGAGATGAACGATCTCCTGACCCAGGGCGGCTTCCGCCGATCCCAGAACATTGCCTATCGTCCCGCCTGCGAGACCTGCCGCGCCTGCGTCTCGGTGCGTATCCTTGCCGAGGAGTTCCAGCCGACCCGCACCATGCGGCGCATTCTCTCCACCAACAGCGACGTGATCTCGACCATTTATCCGGCACAGCCCTCGACGGAGCAGTTCTCGCTCTTCCGGCACTATCTCGACGACCGTCACCAGCAGGGCGGCATGTCCGACATGTCGGCGCTCGATTATGCCATCATGGTCGAGGACACCCATGTGAACACGCGGCTGATCGAATACCGCCTGCGGCAGCCCGGTGACGGCATCGGCGAGAAGCCGCAGGGCGAGCTGCTGGCCGTGGCGCTGACCGACCTGATGAGCGACGGGCTCTCGATGGTCTATTCCTTCTTCAACACGGATCTGGCGAAGCGGTCGCTCGGTACCTTCATGATCCTCGACCATGTCAAGCGGACGCGGGCACTGGGTCTGCCGCATGTCTATCTCGGCTACTGGGTCAAGGGTTCGCCGAAGATGAACTACAAGACGCGGTTCCAGCCGCAGGAGCACCTGACGGCGCGCGGCTGGGAACACTTCGATCCCGCCGCCGAAGACTGAACCTTCATCATGACCGAACACAAAAAAGGTCTTCTGCTGACCACGGTCGGCGGGCTGGCGCTCTCCTTCGACGTGCCGCTCGTCAAGCTCGGCGGCGGCGAGGTCTGGTCGGTCATCGCGCTGCGCAGCCTCGTCACCTTCGCGGCGGCGATCCTGCTTTGGCTGGTGGTCGGGTTAATCTCGAAGCGGCGGCCGGTACTGATCCCCGGCCGGGCGGGGCTGCTGGCGGGTCTCTGCTACGGCCTGTCGACCATGACCTTCCTCGGTGCGGTCTTCCTGACGGCGACCGCCAACGTCGTCTTCATCGTCGCCTTCACGCCGATGTTTGCGGCTCTTCTCGGCTGGCTGGTGATGAAGGAGGTGCCATCACGGTCGACGGTACTGACGATGGTGGCCATGGCGGCCGGCGTCGCGCTGATCGTCGCCGGCGGGCTGGAGGGAGGCGGGCTCATCGGCGACCTGCTGGCGGCACTGACCTCGGCGCTGCTGGCTGGCGCCATCACCATTGCGCGCAAGACGCGGCTCGACATGGGCTTCGTGCCGCTGGTGGCCACGGCGCTGCCGGCGCTGATCGGTGCCGGTTTCGTCGGCCACCACGGATTTTCGCTGGAGGCGCCGGTGTGGATCGTCTTCGACGGTGCGGTGATGATCCCCCTCGCCTTCTGGTGCCTGGCCACCGGCCCGCGCTATCTCAGCGGGCCGGAAGTCGGCATGTTCTACCTGCTGGAGACGATCCTCGCGCCGATCTGGGTGTGGATGATTTTTGCCGAGGTGCCAGCGGCGCAGACGCTTGTCGGCGGCGCGATCCTGGTGCTGGCGCTGATTATGCATTCGGGGTGGCAGATGCGGGTGGGGCGCGCCAAGGCGCGCGCTTTATCCTGAAGACAGACGAGCACGGTGCGACGCCCTTTCTGCGCGACCACGCCGTCCCCTACCCCTGATCACCCTCCCCTAAATCACCCGGAAAACTTGCCGCTGCGGGGGAAGCCCTTGGGCACGAGGCGGCCGGCGGTGGCGCGGTCTCCCAGCCATTCGACCAGTTCGTCCTTCGTCTTGGTGAACATGCGGCCGGCGGTGTCTTCCCAGGTCAGGCCCTGATCGATGGCGAAGCACTTGATGTCGGAAATGCCGCCGTCCTTGTAGCGTTGCAGGCGCACGCCCTTGCCGCGGGTCATTTCCGGCAACTGCGCGAGCGGGAAGACCAGGAGCTTGCGGTTCTCGCCGACGACGGCGACATGATCGCCGGCGACCGGCACCACCAGCTTTGTCTCGTCGGGCATGGCGACGTTCATGATCTGCTTGCCCTTGCGGGTATTGGCGATCATTTCGTTCTCGGCGACCACGAAGCCGTTGCCGCCCGTGGAGGCCAGCACCAGCTTGCGCGACGGGTCATGCACGAAGGCGGTCAGGATGTCCTGGTCGTTCTCCATCTCGACGATGATGCGCAGCGGCTCGCCATGGCCGCGACCGCCCGGCAGCTTGTCGGCGCCGAGCGTATAGACCTTGCCGCCGGTGGTGACGAGCAGCAGCTTGTCGGTCGTCTGGGCCGGGAAAGCGAGCTTCAGCGCATCGCCTTCCTTGAAGGTGAGCGCGGCCTTATCGGCGATATGGCCCTTCAGCGCGCGGATCCAGCCCTTTTGAGAGATGACGATGGTGACCGGCTCCTTCTCGATCATCGCCTGCTGGATGGCATCGAGATCGGCGTTCGGGGCTTCGGCGAACTGGGTGCGGCGGCGGCCGAGTTCGGTGGCCTTGGCAAACTTCTTCTTCACCTCCTGGATTTCCCAGGCGACCGTCTGCCAGAGCTTGTCGTCGGAGGCGAGCAACGCCTCGATCTCCGCCTTTTCGGCCGAGAGCGCGTCGTGCTCCTTGCGGATCTCGAATTCCTCGAGCTTGCGCAGGTTGCGCAGCCGCATGTTGAGGATGGCTTCGGCCTGGATGTCGGTGAGATCCCATTTGGCGATCATCACCGGCTTCGGCTCGTCCTCCTCGCGGATGATGCGGATCACCTCGTCGAGGTTGAGGTAGGCGATCAGCAGGCCGCCAAGAATTTCCAGGCGGCGGTCGATGGCGGCCAGCCGGAACTTCGAGCGCCGGACCAGCACCTCCTTGCGGTGGGCGAGCCACTCCAGCAGGATCTCGTTGATCGCCATCACCCGGGGCACCTTGCCCATGGAGAGGACGTTCATGTTGAGCGGGAAGCGGTTTTCCAGATCCGTCAGCCGGAACAGCGATTCCATCAGCAGCGTGGCGTCGACGGTACGGCTCTTGGGCACGAGCACCACGCGCACGTCTTCGGCCGATTCGTCGCGCACGTCTTCGAGCAGCGGCAGCTTGCGGGCGATCAGGAGCTCGGCGATCTTCTCGATCAGCCGCGACTTCTGCACCTGATAGGGGATCTCGGTGACGACGATCTGATAGCCACCGCGGCCGAGATCCTCGATCTCCCACTTGGCGCGGACGCGAAAGCCGCCGCGGCCTGTCTTGTAGCACTCGATGATGGATTCGCGGCTGTCGATGATGATGCCGCCGGTCGGCATGTCGGGGCCGGGGATGAACTCGACGAGCTTTTCCACCGTCGCATCGGGATGCTTGATGAGGTGGAGGGCTGCGTCGCAGAGCTCATGGGCATTGTGGGGCGGGATCGAGGTCGCCATGCCGACGGCAATGCCGGAGGCGCCGTTGGCGAGCAGGTTCGGGAAGGCGGCCGGCAGGACCACCGGCTCCTCATCTTCCTCGTTGTAGGTGGGGCGGAAATCCACCGCGTCCTGGTCGATGCCGTCGAGCAGAAGCGCTGCGACATCGGTCATGCGCGCTTCGGTGTATCGGTAGGCGGCGGCGCTGTCGCCGTCGATATTGCCGAAGTTGCCCTGGCCGTCGACGATCGGGTAGCGCTGCGAGAAATCCTGCGCCAGGCGCACGAGTGCGTCGTAAACCGACTGGTCGCCGTGCGGGTGGAACTTACCGATGACGTCACCGACGATGCGGGCGCACTTCTTGAAGGCCGAGTTGGGGCGGATGCCCATCTCGCTCATGGCATGGATGATGCGGCGGTGGACGGGCTTCAACCCGTCGCGCACGTCCGGCAGCGCCCGGTGCATGATGGTCGACAGCGCATAGGCGAGATAGCGCTCTTCGAGCGCTGCCTTGAGGTCGATCGGAACGATGTGATCGCCACCCTCGCCGTCGGACGGCGGTGTCAGATTTTTACCCATGGTTCTTGACTAGCGGAAAGCCTTATTCCGGGCAAGATTCGCTTTCGCGCAGCCTGTGGATGACGGTTGCCGCCGCGCCACCGGACGTAACCACTGCGTGAGGACGCACGGCGTGCAATACAAAAGCCATAGACGTTTGATTGCCTCCCCCTATAACTGCAGAAACGAAACATGAGGCCGGAAGGCCGAGACGGAGGAGCATTGAATGTCTCACACCAGCAAGCTGCAGGCCCTGATGGCCGGCACCGGAATGCTGCTGATGGCGGGTCCTGCCTTTTCCCTGGACGGCCCCGACCTTCTGGCCAAGATCAACGCCGCCACGGGAATGTCCGGCACCCCCATCACGGCGCAGTCGGTGGATGTCAACGGCACGACGGTGACGCTGCGCGGCGCGGCCTACAAGCCGATGCCGGCCGAACAGGCCATGCCGATCGGCGACATCACGCTCGAGGGTGTCCAGGAAGGGGATGACGGCGGCTACTTCATCGAAACGGTGACCCTCCCCGACCTCACCACCCGCGAAGACAAGACCACCGTCACCATTGCCGACATCTCCATGACCAATGTCACGGTGCCGGCGGATGTCACCGGCGACACGCTGGATTCGGTCCTCGTCTACGAGACGGCAGCGACAGGACCCGTGGATGTCTCCGTCGACGGCAGGTCGATCTTCTCGCTGGCGTCGGCCACCTCGACCACCGACATCGCCGACGACAACTCCACCATCGGCTTCGACGTCGAGGTGGCAGGCATCAAGGCGGACCTCTCGATCGTCGAGGATCCCAAGGCACGCGATACCATCCAGTCGCTCGGGCTCACCTCGCTCGATGGCAGCATGAGCATGTCCGGCAACTGGCAGGCGGCGGACGGGCTCGTCGACATCGAGGACTACACGCTCGATTTTGCCAATGTCGGCACGCTGTCGACCTCGCTGAGCTTCTCGGGCTATACGCTCGACTTCATCAAGGCGGCGGAGGAAACCTCGCGGGCGATGCAGCCGGCGGCCGGCAAGCAGGCCCAGGATGCGGCGGGGCTGGCCATGCTCGGGCTGATGCAGCGGCTCACCTTCAACAGCGCCGAGATCAGCTTCCGGGATGCCGGCCTCACGAACCGTGCGCTGGACTATGCCGGCAAGGAACAGGGCGTCTCGGGCAATACCATGGCGCAGATGCTGAAGGGCATGACGCCGCTCCTGCTGGCGCAGTACAATGTGCCGGAGCTGCAGAACATGGTGAGCCAGGCGATCAACGCCTATCTCGACAACCCGGGCAACCTGATCATCAGCGCGGCACCGGAAAACCCGGTGCCCTTCCCGATGATCATGGGAGCGGCCATGGGCGCGCCGAACACGCTGCCCGACGTGCTGGGCGTGACGGTGGAAGCCAACCGGCGCCAGTAAACGCGGCCGTCAGCGGCAGAGAATCAGGGGCCAGCGGCATCGTCGCTGGCCTTTGTCGTGACCGGCGACATTCGGTGATATCAGCGAAACCAGGTCTCGGCCGCGGCCAGAAGTTCCTTCTCCGAGCGGATGCCGTCCTGAAACAGGCGCACGAGCAGCATCGCCAGCTCGTCCGGATGGGTATCGTGCTCCGGGATCACCTGGGCGAACACGCGTTCGAGCAGGGCCAGATCGTCTGGGCGCAAAAGAACGTCGGATGGGATACGACCTCGCATGAGCCGAGGTTAAGGCAGGGTGCGGGTTTGGGCAAGAGGCATTGGGAGTCGGCCTTTTTGCGCTGAGAAGGAGACGCCGTGCTTCACGGGGCGAACCACTGACGGCAGGCAAACTTAAGCCGTTGGTACTCATTCGTGCCTGTCCTGATCCTCGAGCCTGGACCTGCCAATATCCGCGTATCGCCCGCGCTTCCTTTCCACGGCTGAAGCTGCGGGCCGAAGACGGGGTCGCCGAGGCCGCTTGCCCCCCGGGGCCTACGGATCGCCGACTCAAAGGGCCGCCCAGGCTGCAACATGAGCGGCGCCTTGATGCATGGTCATTTGCCGCCTTGCGGACCCGGCCGAAATCCTACCTGGCGCCTCAGCATATCGAACGCCATCAGGTGGCTTGCCCCGGAAATACCGACGCCAAATAATGGGATCAGCGCCAAGGGAAGCAATACGATCGGTTCCATGCGGGGATCCTGCAACAGGGTGAAGGTGAGCCCCGTTCCAACCGCGACGATGAAATCCGCAAAGCCGAAGCCGTGGAATGACCAATAGGTCCGGGCGCTTTCTGGCCGGCCAGCGAGATAGACTGCATAGCAGCCGGCAATCAGATCCCCGGTGCCGGCGAGGATCCAGAAGACCGGAGGCAGCAAGCCCTGGACCCCGTACCAGAAGAAGACAAGAGCGGCCGGTATCCGCCAGATGTGGAAGAGCATGATGCGGTGGTGCCCTACCCTTTCAACAACGGCGCGAAAGCTTGCCGAGAGAAAATACCATAGGGTGGGCGCGATGATCGTGACAGCCACGATGGCCGCGACCAGGGGCATGTAAAGCCGGCTGAAATACCCTGAAGTCGCGCCGAAGATGACTGCGGACAGCCAAAGCACGAGGACTGCTCCGATAAACCAGAGCATCTTGTCGTGGCCGCGGTCTTGCGATGGGGTCGAAATGCTGGACATCGTCGGTCTCCTAGGTCCGGAAGTGAGGGCTCGCCTGGCCCGGACCGCAGCCAAATGCGAGGAAGCCTTGGGTCAGGGACGGACCGTTCCGGGCCATCAAACCAAGCAAGCCAGAATATAGGTGTAGTTACACATTAAGCCTCCGAGAAAGACGACGCTTTGCCGGTCACGTCAGACCATCCAACTGCGCCCTCAGCGTCGTCCAAGGCGGATCACCGATGCGTTTCGTGCTCGCCTCCTGTGCCGCCAGCCAGAGCGGATAAGCGCGCGCCAGCAGTGCAAGACCATCCTTGGTTGCCAATACAAGACGTTGCCGTCGATCCTGCTCGTGGTCGACGACCTGCAGCAATCCCTGTGCCTCAAGTGGTTCGAGATTGCGTTTCAGGGTCGTCCGTTCCAGGCCAAGACGTTCGGCCATACTGCCGATGGTCATTTTCGTATCGCCGGTCAGCGAAGAGAGGATGCTGAACTGGCCCGAAGTAATGCCGACCGGTTTCAAGGCGGCATCGTAGCGACGGGCTGTCGCGCGCGCCGCCCGGTTCAGTCCGAGGCAGACGCAGGCGGCATGGAATTCAAGAGCGGTCGGTAGTGAAGCGTTCATGCGGGCAATTTACGTGTAACTGCACATAAAGTCAACCGTGATCCGGCTGAAAGCCAGTCTTCGGGATCTGCCAGTCCACGATCAATACGTCCCGAACGAAGCCAACAAGGCCACGAGAGCGCCTTGTCGATGCGTGTCGGTCTTCTGGAAAATGGATTTGACCCTGCTTCGTGCGGTTTCCCTGGTCACGCCGAGTGCCTGCGCGGCGGTTTCGAGGGATTCACCGACCGCGAGCAGTGCCGCAAGACGCGCTTCCGCCGGGGTCAGGCCAAAGGCGCGACTGAATGTCTGCCAGTCGGACTTTGCGGGAGCAACGATCTCACTCAGAAGCACCAATGCTCTGGCACAGAGGAAGGGAGATCTCGCCTCTCCATCGACGGGCAGGATCCTGATCACGATCGGCGCGGCGTTCTCCCGCCGCGCGACAATGGGGGGTGCGCACAAGGTCTTTCCCTTAGGCAGCGCTCTCAACCGGTCGATGACCCTGTCGTATTCCGCCGCGGCCTGGCGATCGCGAAATGAAAGCTTGCCGCCAGCGATATGGACTGAGGCGCCCAGAAGTCGCTGTGCTGCCGTGTTGGCATGGATGAACCTGCCGGCCGCATCGATGGCGACCACCGCCTTGCCGATCTGATCAAAGGAATTCGCAGCCGCCGACAAGGTGACACGCCCGGCAAGATGGGCAAGACTGCCCACCTCGTTCAGCCGCAGGGAAAACTGTCGGAGAATGGCTCTCTCCGTCTGATCGAATGGCCCCTGGCGAGAAGAGCGATGCAGGGTCAGGGACCATAGGTCCGGGCCGCTGTAGAACCCGATGCCTGCCCACCACCTCCCGTCAAAACGCGGCAGGAATTCGTCGAAAAAGGGAGCATCTCCGCCGGCATTGGTCAGGTCTCGGTCGAGGGCGACCTCGCCGCGCATATTCAGGATCCTTGCCCGACGGTGACTGGCAGCATCTCGCTCGAACCAGCCCTCGCGGACATAGGTTTCGAGGCACTCTCCGAGATGTGCGGTCGCCATTGCTCCCTCGGAGGCCGTCGGTGGGATCAACCCTGCCCCCATGGCACCGGTGGCCGTTGCGACATCCTCGAGACGTTGGGTCCAGCATGAGGGGTCCGCAATGACATCGGATAGCTTTGCGGATGCATGTTGCAGGCGGCTGATGTCGATCGTCATCTTGCCCTCACGTGACTTCCGGGCGCGATCCGCGCGTTCATTTCAAGGCAAGACAACATCCGGAGACATTTCGAAGGGGAAACGCTCCAAGCCATTTGCGGCAGTACAATATAATTTCTAATACTCATATGCAACCTTGTATGGCAGGCGCAGTATATCGACTATCGTTGATCGTTCAATGGCAGCTTTTTCGGACAGTACGGCCCAACGCGGGCTACACATAAAAGCAACTTTTTATACCGTTATTTCACTCTCATCCATCAGACGCTGATCGGGCATCCCCTTACATCTTCCTGACATCAACCCCCAAAAGGGGGTCGAATATAATACTGCCCGATGGTTCAGTTTTCCTCACGGGGGCCGATGCTCCTTAAAAAATGCGACCGGGGGGACGTCTGATGGGCATGGGGAGGTTCTCCTTGATAACGGCGAGTGCGATCGCAGCGGCGTTGGGCCTCGGATTTCAGGCTCACGCTGGCAGCATCGATGAGGCGCAGACCTTCGATGTCGATGTGGCGATCGTATTTGCAGTCGATAGCTCCTCATCGATCTACCCAGACACCGCCGACTTGCAGAGGAACGGGCATGTCACGGCGCTGACCTCGCCCGAGTTCATCGATGCGATTTCCAGCAATCCTCGGGGCTGTATCGGTGTGACCTATTTCGAATGGGCGAGCCCGGCACAGATCAGGAGCATTTTACCGTGGACGCGGATATGCGGACGCAAGGACGCCGAGACGGCCGCCCGCGTGATCGCCGAGAAAGGCGATACCGGCTTCAGGCGCCGGGGTCGGGGAGGAACGTCCATTTCCTCCGCCATCGATATCGGAAGCCTGTTTCTCGAGCAGTTCCCGGGAACCGCCGACAGAAAGGTCATCGACATCTCCGGCAACGGGGAAAACAACGACGGCTTGCCTGTTCGGGATTCCAGAAGGAAGGCCGTTGCGAAGGGGTATACGATCAATGCCATCGTTGTCCCCAATGACAGCGACGAGAGCCCTGCCCTTTCGTTGGCCCGCTATTTTTCCGACAATGTCATCGGCGGTTTCAGTGCCTTCGTGATGGTGCCGAAGACGGCCAGCGACTACACCGCGGCTCTGAGCCGGAAGCTCGCGCGAGAGATCGCTCACCACGGTGATCCACAGTTGCCGGAGAGGCGGAGCGCTTCGGCTGGCGCCATTCCGCAACCGTCGCGAACGGCTCATTCTCCGGCCGCAAGAATTGCCGCGATGACTGACGGTGGGGGCGCGTAGCTGGCGCCCAGGATTTACACGCGCAAAAGCCTCCACCCAGGGGCAGAGGCTTTCCAGGCATTTTGCGGAGGCCGCCGCGGCAGCCAGCCGAACCCGTCCTAGCGAAAAATCACCACCGGCACCTTGCTCGACTGGATCATCTGCGTGGTGGTGGAGCCGAGGAAGAGGCTGCGCAGGCGTGAGTGGCTGTAGGCGCCCATGACCAGCAGGTCGAATTTTTCCCGCTCGATCGTCTCCGAGATCACCGTGCCGGGCTCGCCCTTAGCGATCTCAGTCTCCACTGCAAAGCCTGCCGCCTTCAGGATGATCGAAGCATCCTCGATCTTGCGGCGGCTGTCGGACGTCTCGGGGCCGGCCATGACGAGCTTGCAGGGAAGGCCCGCAAGGATCGGGTTGCGCGCCACCTGGTCGA
>JBKBXP010000075.1:0-13346 GCA_046314035.1 Pseudorhizobium sp.
GCATTCTGCATCGGTGCGTAGAAGACCGTCAGCGGTCGACCATGCTGTCTTTGAGATCGCTGATACAGCAGTTGGGGGCCGCGTTGGGTCTGGTGTTGGCCGGAACGGTCGCCGAGATTTACTCGACACCCATCGCATGGATCGTCGGTGCGGTGTTTCTAGTCATTGCTGCGATACTGTCGTTGGTTTTGGTCAAACAACTGGCCGTGGAAACCGATGGCTGACGTTTGTGCAGCGCCGGAGGCAGAACTTTGTAGCAATTCCATCTGTGTCGGAGGATCGCTGGAGGTGTGATCGCTCTCACGGAGGCCTGAACCGGTCACGCTTACGCCAGGTAAATCACCTGCGCCGCCTTTACCGCAGCGGAAGCGCGGTTCTCGACGCCGAGCTTTACGTAGATCTGTTCCAGATGCTTGTTCACCGTGCGGGCCGAGAGCCCCAGGATGTCGCCGATGTCGCGGTTCGACTTGCCCTTGGCGATCCATTCGAGAACCTCCGATTCCCGCAGCGTCAGGGAAAAATGCTGGCGCAGCACGTCGGCCCCGCCGCGCTGGTTGGAGCCGGTCAGCCGGAACAGGAACTCGTCGGCGCCGATGGCGCCGAGGAAGGTGAAATGCAGACCCGCCTCGTCCTTGAGGCTGAGCGAAAAGCTGCCGTCGCGCGAGGCGCCGGCCTGCTCGCGTGCACCGAGCCAGGAGGCGATGTGGTGCGCAACCGCTTCCAGCCCGTCGTCGCTGCCGGTCGCGGCATTCACCAGCCGCGTCGCCTGCGGGGTGGACCAGTGGATGCTGCCGTCGCCCTTGACGGCCAGCAGGTGGCGGCCGGCGGCATCGAGCGCCACGCGGGCGCTCTGGGCGGAGCGGGCATTGGCGAGGTGGACGCGGATGCGGGCCCGCAGCTCGTCGATGTTGATGGGCTTGGTCAGGTAGTCCACACCGCCGCAGTTCAGCGCATTCACCACATGCTCGGTCTCCGTCAGGCCGGTCATGAAGATCACCGGAACCTGCGACACGGCCGGATTGGCCTTCAGCCGCCGGCAGGTGGCAAAACCGTCCATGGCGGGCATGACCGCGTCGAGCAGGATGAGATCCGGGGTGATGCGCTCGACGATGTTGAGCGCTGCCTGTCCGGAGGTGGCGATCAGCACGGAAAAGCCGGACTGCTCCAGCGCCTCGGTCAGGAAACCGAGGGCTTCGGGACTGTCGTCGACCAGCAGGACGATGTCGCGGGGCAGGGCTGCATCAGCCATCGGTTGCGTGTTCTCCACTGACTCGGTTGAGGAAGGTCCTGTAGCCGTCGAAGTCGAAGGCCAGCACGTAGACGCCCAGCTCGGCGACGAAGGGGCGGTAGGCCTCCGACTGCGCCAGGTCGGCGAGCTTGCTTTCGATCCCCCGGACGTAGCCGATCTCGCCCAGTCGCAACAGGTCCTGCAGATGACTTTCGCCGGGGCTGACGATCTTTGCCGGTTTCGGGACCGCAATCGCCTGCAGTTCGTCCTCGTAGACCCAGGTCAGGCCCAGATGCGCCGCCAGCCGGTCGCTCAGCTTGCGCATGTCCACCGGCTTGCCGATCGCGTCGTTATGCCCCTCCGTCTTGGCCGCGGTGCCGTCGCCGATGTTGGCCGAAAGCATAACGATCGGCGCCGTCTGGCCGCCTTCGCGCAATCGCGTCACCAGGTCCCAGCCGCTCATCCCGGGCATGGAGATATCGACCAGGAAGAGATCGGGCTTCACCCCTTCGATCAGCGTCAGGCAGTCCGGCCCGCTCGCGGCCGTCAGGACGACGAAGTCCATCGGCGCCAGCGCTTCCTGCATCAGGTCGCGATGGTCCTCGTTGTCGTCGACCACCATGATCGTGCGGCGCGGGCCGCTGTAGGAGACGATGCGCCGTTCGGGGGCAGGGGCCGTGCTCGGCCGATCGACCGCCGACAGCATCAGCCGGACCCGGAAGGTCGAGCCCTTGTCCTTGACGCTTTCCACCGAAATGTCGCCGCCGAGCGTGTTGGTCAGCAGCCGGGTGATCGTCAGCCCGAGGCCGAGGCCGGGCATCGGCTTGATTGTTTCCGCCTCACCGCGCTGGAAGGGTTCGTAGATCCGCCCGAGGTCCTTTTGCGCAATGCCGCGGCCGGTGTCGCTGACCGTGAAGGTCGCCACCTGGCTGCGATAGGTCACATCGAAGCGAACCGTGCCGGCATCGGTGAACTTGATGGCGTTGGAGAGCAGGTTGACGAGGATCTGGCGCAGGCGCTTCTCGTCGGTGCGGACATATTGCGGCAGCGCCCGGGTCCGGTCATGTTCGAAAGACAGTCCCTTGGCCTGCGCCTGCAGACCGAACATCTCGACGATCTGGTCGAGAAAATCCTGGATGTTGATCTCGTTGGAATAGACCTGCAGGCGCCCGGCCTCGATTTTTGAAATGTCGAGGAGGCCGTCGATCAGCCCCGCCAGATGATCCGCCGAACGCTTGATGACCCTGATCGCCGCCTGGCGTGGGACGGGGATTGTCTCGTCGCGCTCGAGGATCTGGGCATAGCCCATGACGGCGTTCAGCGGCGTGCGCAGTTCATGCGACAGGCCGACGACGTAGCGGCTCTTGGCGCGGTTTGCCGCTTCTGCCGTTTCCTTGGCCTGCTGCAGGGCGGCATCCGTCTTCTTGTGGGCGGAGATTTCGCGCAGCAGCAGGGTGTTCTGACGCGAGGATTCCTCTTCCGCCACCATCCGGCTGTCATGGGCCAGCACATAGAACCAGGAGACGATGCCGGCAATGACGGCAAAAACGAAGAAGACGATGACGATGGTGCTGTAGATCACCTCGGCATTGGCCGGCGCGGCAAGCCCCGCCTGATAGCCGATCATGGCAAGGATCACGCCGATGACGGAGATCGACAGCACGGCAGCGATCGCATAGCGGCCGAGCCTTGTGGTGAGCCGGGTCACCACCGTCAGCGGCAGCAGCGTGCGGGCGACGAAGCCGATCTGCGCATTCAGGCGGGCCTTCGGCTTGCACATGTCGTGGCAACGGCTGTCAAGCGAACAGCACAGCGAACAGATCGGTGCCGAATAGGCGGGGCACCAGGCCATGTCCTCCGGCTCGAAAGGATGTTCGCAGATCGAGCAGGTGATCGAGGTGAGGTTCTTCCAGCTGTGGCGTGGCTTGCGGGCCAGGTAGAATTTGCCTTTGGTGGCAAAGGCGATCGCCGGCGAGATCAGGAAGGCGCTCAGCGTCAGATAGGTCGAAAGCGAGGCCATGACCGAACCGAAGAGGCCGAAATGCGCTGCCAGAGCGATGGCCGTCGATCCGCCCATGGCGCCCAGTCCGACCGGGTTGACGTCGTAGAGATGGGCCCGCTTGAACTCGATGCCCGGTGGCGAGAGGCCGAGCGGCTTGTTGATGAAGAGGTCGGCGGAGATCGCGCAGAGCCAGGCCATGGCGATGATCGAGAAGATGCCGAGTGTCTCTTCCAGGAGCCCGTAGATGCCGAGCTCCATCAGCAAGAGGGCGATGGCGACGTTGAAGATCAGCCAGACCACGCGCCCCGGATGGCTGTGGGTGAGCCGCGAGAAGAAGTTCGACCAGGCGAGCGACCCCGCATAGGCGTTCATCACGTTGATCTTCAGCTGCGAGACGACGACGAAGGCGGCCATCAGGAGCAGTGCTGCGGTCTCGTTCGGGATCATGTAGCCGAAGGCGGCGAGATACATGTGGGCCGGATCGGCCGCTTCGTCGGCGGGAAAGCCGGTCGAGAGCGTCAGCACGGCGAGGAAGGAGCCTGCGAGCAGCTTCGGCACGCCGACGACGACCCAGCCGGGACCGGCGAGGAAGACGGCCAGCCTATGGCGCCACTTGCGCTGACCCTCGGCCGGCAGGAAGCGCAGAAAGTCCACCTGCTCGCCAATCTGCGGCATCAGCGCCAGGATCACCGCCGAGGCGGCGCCGAATTCCAGGAGGTTGAAGGGGGCAACGCCGGAGACCTCCGCATTGGAATGGTCGATGCCGGCGAAGGCGCGCCAGAGGTCGATCTTCTCCCAGTCGAGGAAGGCGATGAAGATGAAGGGCAGGATGTTGAGGACGATCCAGAAGGGCTGCGTCACCAGCTGGAAGCGGGAGATCAGCCGGACGCCGTAGATCACCAGCGGGATGACGACGACGGCACTGATGATGTAGCCGATCCAGGGCGGGATGCCGAAGGCAAGCTCCAGCGCGCCGGTCATGATCGAGGCCTCGATCGCAAACAACATGAAGGTGAAGCTTGCATAGATCAGCGAGGTGATCGTCGAGCCGATATAGCCGAAGCTTGCGCCGCGGGTCAGGAGGTCGATGTCGACGCCATGGCGGATCGCATAGCGGCTGATGGGCAGGCCGACAACCAGCATGACAACGGCTGCAACGATGATGGCGTAGAAGGCGTTGGTCGTCCCGTAGGAAAGGGTGATCGCGCCGCCGATCGCTTCGAGCGCCAGGAAGGAGATCGCGCCGATCGCCGTCTGCGAAATCCGGCTCGACGAGAAGCGCCGCGCGCTCTTTGCGGTGAAGCGCAGCGCGTAGTCCTCAAGCGTCTGGTCGGCGACCCAGCGGTTGTACTCCCGACGGACCGGTATGATGCGTTGGCGTGCGGCCATGCCTAATATCTAGCGCCCATGATGATGTGACTGATGATTGGGCACCTTCCTGTGTGGCATGCGCTTTTGCAAGCCCTACGGAAGAAGGATCATGCGCAATACCAGGCGTTTCCCGCCGCTGCCGCCATTGACAGGACAGGCCGACCTTTGGTGCCCATGGGCATTTGTTCCCTCTTCTCCCCCCGCGGTACGTCAAACGACGTATACGGTTTTGCGGTGCAGCACCCGATAGTCATGTTCAGCAACGGTTAAGGTTTTCACTTCCGGCTGCCAACGAACAAGAAGAGGGGTTCGATCATGAAGATTTCCGCAAAATTCGGCGGGGCAATGCTTGCCGCCGCGCTGTCCACGACTGCATTCCATGGTGCGTTTGCGCAGGAAGACACGATCAAGATCGGTGTGCTGCACTCGCTGTCGGGCACCATGGCGATTTCCGAGACGACGCTCAAGGACGCCATGCTGATGCTGGTGGAAGAGCAGAACAAGAAGGGTGGCGTGCTTGGCAAGCAGATCGAGGCGGTCGTCGTCGATCCGGCGTCCGACTGGCCGCTGTTTGCCGAAAAGGCCCGCCAGCTGATTTCCCAGGACAAGGTTGCCGCCGTGTTCGGCTGCTGGACGTCCTCGTCGCGCAAGTCCGTCCTGCCGGTATTCGAGGAGTTGAACTCGATCCTGTTCTACCCGGTCCAGTACGAGGGTGAGGAGTCCTCGCGCAACATCTTCTACACGGGTGCCGCACCGAACCAGCAGGCCATCCCGGCGGTCGATTATCTCGCCGAAACGGAAGGTGTCGAGCGCTGGGTTCTCGCCGGCACCGACTACGTCTATCCGCAGACCACCAACAAAATCCTCAAGGCCTACCTGATGTCGAAGGGCGTGGCCGAGGAAGACATCATGATCAACTACACGCCCTTCGGTCATTCCGACTGGCAGACGATCGTGACCGACATCAAGAACTTCGGTTCCGCCGGCAAGAAGACTGCCGTCGTCTCCACCATCAACGGCGATGCCAATGTTCCCTTCTACAAGGAGCTCGGCAACCAGGGCATCAAGGCGGAAGACATTCCGGTCGTTGCCTTCTCTGTCGGTGAAGAAGAGCTCGCCGGCCTCGACACCACGCCGCTGGTCGGCCATCTGGCCGCCTGGAACTACTTCCAGTCCGTCGATGCCGAGGTGAATGCCGAGTTCATCGAAACCTGGCACGCCTTCACCAAGGACGAAAGCCGCGTCACCAATGACCCCATGGAAGCCGCCTACATCGGCTTCAATGCCTGGGTGAAGGCCGTGGAAGCTGCCGGCACCACCGACACCGACGCGGTTCTCGACGCCATCATCGGCGTTGCCGTGCCGAACCTCTCGGGTGGATATGCCACCGTCATGCCGAACCACCACATCACCAAGCCGGTGCTGATCGGCGAGATCCAGGCGGATGGCCAGTTCGAGATCGTCCAGCAAACGGCCTCCGTCGTCGGTGACGAATGGTCCGATTACCTGCCGGACTCGAAGGACCTGATCTCCGATTGGCGCAAGCCGATGGAGTGCGGCAACTTCAACGTCGCCACCGGCAAATGCGGCGGCAAGGGCAGCTGATCAAGGGCGTTATTGTTGGTGGGGGCAATCCCCTCACCAACAAAATCTAAGACTTAGCTTCGCTAAGATCTTGATTTTGTGACCTCTCCCGCAAGGGGAGAGGTGGGACGTCGAGTTCGCCTCGCCACTCCTCTCCCCTTGAGGGAGAGGAAGCGATTTCAGCATCTTGGGCAAAAGCCCAAGTGCTAGAAATCGCAGGTGAGGGGATCGAACCGCGAACTGTGCGAACGAGGGGCGGTGTGATGACGATACGGTTGCTTATCCAAGTGATATTTTTAATCCTTTCTCTCGCCGCGCCATCGCTGGCGCAGAGCGACAGCAAGGCACTCCTCGACTCGCTTGCGGACGCCAGTTTCAAACAGGCGGAAGAGATCGTCGGGCAATTGGCGGCATCCGCCGATCCGCGCGTGGTGCCGGCGCTGGAGGCTTTCGCGGAAGGGGATCTCTATGCACGCAAGTCCGACGATGCCGTGTTCATTGCCCGTGCCGCCGGCTCGAATTTCGCGCTAATCGAGCCGTTGACCGGTGAAAGTGCCGGCGAGGTCGCCAAGGGCGCTGTGACCAAGATCCGGGTCAACAACACCCTGCGGCGCGTCATCCGCTCCGCGCTCGGCGGGCTGACGCTGCTCAGCCCCGATCGCAATGTGCGCCTGCAAGCGGCAAGCGCCGTCCTCGCCTCTCCGAGCGCCGAAAATCTCGATCTCGTCGAGGCGGCGCTGGCACGCGAAACCGACCCCGAGGTCACGGCCCGGATGGTGGAGGCGCGCGCCGTGTCGCTGTTGCCCTCAGACCGCCCGCCGGAGGCCAAGCGCGAAGCCATCGAGACGATCGCCAGCCTCGGCGGCCGCAATGCGATCGGCATCCTGATGTCGTCCGCCGGTACGCTCGATCCGTCCCTCCAGGAGGATCTCGATGCGGCGATCGCACGGCTTGAGAGCAAGCTTGCGTTCTGGGATATGGCGCAGAACATCTGGTACGGCCTGTCGCTCGGCTCCGTTCTGCTGCTGGCCGCCATCGGCCTTGCCATCACCTTCGGGGTGATGGGCATCATCAACATGGCGCATGGCGAGATGGTGATGCTGGGGGCCTATTCCACCTTCGTCGTCCAGGACATCATCCGCACCAATGCGCCGCATCTGTTCGACTGGTCGCTGCCGATCGCGCTGCCCGTCGCCTTCCTCGTCACGGCCCTTGTCGGTCTCACCATCGAACGCGGCGTCATCCGCTTCCTCTACGGCCGGCCGCTGGAGACGCTGCTGGCCACCTGGGGCATCTCGCTGATCCTGCAGCAGGCGATCCGCTCGATCTTCGGCCCGACCAACCAGGAGGTCGGCAATCCGTCGTGGATGTCCGGCTCCTTCCCGCTCGGCGGCATGACCGTCACCTGGAACCGGTTGTGGATCATCGTCTTCTCGCTGACGATCTTCTTTGCGCTGCTGGCGCTGATGAAACGCTCGGCCTTCGGCCTGCAGATGCGCGCCGTCACCCAGAACCGTCGCATGGCGTCCTCGATGGGCATCCGCACCCCCTGGGTCGATGCCTTCACCTTCGCGCTCGGATCGGGCATCGCCGGGATCGCCGGTGTCGCGCTGTCCCAGATCGACAATGTTTCGCCGAACCTCGGGCAGAGCTACATCATCGACAGCTTTATGGTCGTGGTCTTCGGCGGCGTCGGCAATCTCTGGGGCACTCTCGTCGGGGCCATGACGCTCGGCGTCCTCAACAAGTTCCTCGAGCCGTCTGTCGGTGCGGTGCTTGGAAAGATCCTGGTGCTGGTGCTGATCATCCTGTTCATCCAGAAGCGGCCGCGCGGTCTCTTCGCACTCAAGGGAAGGGCGGTCGAGGCATGATCACCGGTTTCATCTTTCGGGCCCTCGACGGCAAGATCGTCGTTGCCATCGGCATGCTGCTCGCCGCCGGCATCCTGGTGCCGGTCCTCAACCTGCTGGTGCCGCCCGACAGCGCCTTCCACATTCCGACCTATGCCATGTCGCTGATGGGCAAATATCTCTGCTACGCGCTTCTGGCGCTGGCGCTCGATCTCGTCTGGGGCTGCTGCGGCATCCTCTCGCTCGGCCACGGCGCCTTCTTCGCGCTTGGTGGCTATGCCATGGGCATGTATCTGATGCGCCAGATCGGCTCGCGCGGCGTCTACGGCAATCCGGTGCTTCCCGACTTCATGGTCTTCCTGAACTGGAACGAGCTGCCGTGGTTCTGGTACGGCTTCGACATCTTCCCCTTCGCCATGCTGATGGTGCTCTTCGTGCCGGGGCTGCTCGCCTTCCTGTTCGGCTGGTTCGCGTTTCGCTCCAGGGTGAACGGCGTCTATCTGTCGATCATCACCCAGGCCATGACCTATGCGCTGATGTTGGCCTTCTTCCGCAACGACATGGGTTTCGGCGGCAACAACGGTCTCACCGACTACAAGGAGATCCTCGGCTTCAGCGTCCAGGCGCAGGGAACGCGTGCCGTCCTGTTTGCGCTGTCGGCCCTCATGCTGTCGCTCTGCCTGCTGATTGCCTCAGGCATCGTCCGCTCGAAGTTCGGCAAGGTGCTGGTCGGCGTCCGTGACGCGGAGAGCCGGGTGCGCTTCCTCGGGTTTCGGGTGGAGAACATCAAGCTCTTCACCTTCGTCGTCTCGGCCATGATGGCGGGGATCGCCGGGGCGCTCTTCGTGCCGCAGGTCGGCATCATCAACCCGGGCGAATTTGCGCCGGCCAATTCCATCGAAGTGGTCGTCTGGACGGCGGTCGGCGGGCGCGGCACGCTGATCGGTCCGATCATCGGCGCCATCCTCGTCAACGCCGGCAAGAGCTTCTTCACCGGCGCCTTCCCGGAGTTCTGGCTCTATGCGCTCGGCGGGCTGTTCATCGCCGTGACGCTCTTCCTGCCGCGCGGCATCGTCGGCACCATCCAGCACGGCTGGAACGGTCGCAAGGCGATGAGGGCGGCAGCCGATCAGGAAAAGGGCAGGGGCGACAGCGCCCTGCCGCAGGCTGCGGAGTAGGATGATGGCGACCATTGCCGAAAACAGATCGAAAAGCCTGCTGTATCTCGACGGCGTCTCCGTCTCCTTCGACGGCTTCAAGGCGCTGAACGCGCTCTCCTTCGTGGTTGAGCCCGGCGAGTTGCGGGCGATCATCGGCCCGAACGGGGCCGGCAAGACGACGATGATGGACATCATCACCGGCAAGACGCGCCCCGACAGCGGCACGGTACTGTTCGAGGATTCCATCGACCTGACCAAGAAGGACGAGGCCGACATCGCGCAGCTCGGCATCGGTCGCAAGTTCCAAAAACCGACGGTGTTTGAGAGCCATACGGTTTGGGACAACCTGGAACTGGCGCTGAACCGCTCGCGCGGCGTGTTCGCCACGCTGTTCTATCGGTTGTCGGGCGAGGACCGCGACCGGATCGAGGAGATCCTTTCCACCATCCGGCTCACCCACCGCAAGACCGAGCTTGCCGCCAATCTGTCGCACGGCCAGAAGCAATGGCTGGAGATCGGCATGCTGCTTGCCCAGGAGCCCAAGCTTCTCCTGGTCGACGAGCCGGTGGCCGGCATGACGGATGCGGAGACTGCCGAAACCGCCATCCTGCTGCGCGACATCGCCCGGACCCGGTCGGTCGTCGTGGTCGAGCACGACATGGGCTTCATCCGTGATCTCGGGGTCAAGGTGACCTGTCTGGCGGAAGGATCGGTGCTCGCCGAAGGGTCGATCGATTTCGTGTCGAACGATCCGAAGGTAATCGAGAATTATCTGGGGCGGTGATGATGTTTTCTCATTGGCGCAAGACACCCCCCTCTGCCCTGCCGGGCATCTCCCCCACAAGGGGGGAGATCGGCTGTGGCGCCGTCGGCGTTCTCCAATCTCCCCCCTTGTGGGAGAGATATCACGCAGTGACAGAGGGGGGCGTACCGGCGCCGAGCTACACTTTGGGAGTTCTGCCATGCTGACTGTCGACAACATCAACCTCCACTACGGTGCGGCCCAGGCCCTGCGCGGCGTGTCCCTGACGGCGGAGATGGGGAAGATCACCTGCGTGCTCGGCCGCAATGGTGTCGGCAAGAGTTCGCTCCTGCGCGCCATCACCGGGCAGCATCCGGTGAGCGGCGGGACGATCTCCTTCGGCGACGCATCGCTCGACGGCATGGCGCCCTATGCGCGGGCGAAGCAGGGGATCGGCTACGTGCCGCAGGGGCGCGAAATCTTCCCGCTGCTGACCGTGCAGGAGAACCTCGAAAGCGGATTTGCGCCGCTCAACCGCAAGGACCGCTTCATTCCGGAGGAGATCTTCAGCCTGTTTCCGGTGCTCGGCAGCATGCTGTCGCGGCGTGGGGGCGATCTTTCGGGCGGGCAGCAGCAGCAGCTGGCGATCGGCAGGGCGATGGTGATGCGGCCAAGGATCCTCGTGCTCGACGAACCCACCGAGGGTATCCAGCCGTCGATCATCAAGGATATCGGACGGGCGATCCGCTACCTGCGCGATTCGACCGGCATGGCGATCCTGCTGGTGGAGCAATACCTGGACTTCTGCCGCGAGCTTGCAGATCGCGTCTATATTATGGATCGTGGCGAGATTGTGCATGAAGGACTTGCCGAAACGCTAGATACGGCAGAAGCAAGGCGTCACCTTACTGTTTAGGGGTCAATAATCGCATAGCTTCTATTCGACTAAAGCGTTTATTAAGCAACGGCGAACATGCTATCACCGCTGCGGTTTCAGAGCATATCGCAGACCATGAGACTTCTCCTGCACCCCACCTTTTGAGGCGCTAGATGGTAATTGCCCGCATTGCTGGTTTTCATCCCCTGAAAGCTCTTACTCGCATGATCGGAGTAGGGGCCTTTTTCTTGGGCGCCTCCGGGGCAGCAATGGCTGCAGGCTGCGGCCAGCCCTTCGAGCCCGGCCGTCACGACTTCAGCGTCCAATCCACGGATGAGATCCGGTCGGGCGTCTATTACGTTCCATCGTCCTACACCGGCACGCAGAAGCTGCCGGTGGTGTTCGACTTCCACGGCAGCGACAGCAACCCGCAGGGGCAGCTGAACCGGAGTTCCTGGGACAAGGTCGCCGAAAAGAACGGTTTCTTGGTCGTGGCGCTGCAGGGCAGCCTGCGCGGCAACTTCGAAGGCACCCATGCCTGGAACGTGCCGCTGGTCACGCAGGTAGAAGGCGGCCTCGACGAGGTCGGCTTCATCACCTCGGCGCTCACCCAAGTGAAGCAGGAGTTCTGCGTCGATCCGGACCGCATCTATGCCTCCGGCTATTCCGGCGGCGGACGCATGCTCTCCCATTACATCTGCAGCGGTCACGGCGATTTTGCCGCCGCCGGCTTCGTCCATTCGCTGCGGGCAGGCGCGCCTGTCGAGGTTGACGGCAAGTGGAGTCCGGGCAGCTGCTCGCCGGCCCGCCCTATCTCGATCATGGCGTTCGCCGGCGAGAAGGATACCGCCAACCCCTATGCAGGCGGCGGCAAGGCCTACTGGCAGTATGGTTTCAAGACGGCCGTGCAGCGCTGGAGCGAGCTTGCGGGCTGCAACGGCGGCGCCAAGGTCGAGAGCGCCGACGGCGTCAGCTACGGCGTCTACGATACCTGCAAGAACGGCGCGCGCATCGCCTCCTACGTGTTTGCGAACGGCACACACGACTGGCCGAAGCCGAGTGCAACGGATGCGGTGATGGCAGCCAATGCCGATGCGCAGGCCGGTATCGTCAAGGTTGCCTCGACCAAGAAGCCTTCGTTCAATCCAAGTGTTGATCCTGCCTCCCGAATGTGGGACTTCTTCCAGAAGGCCGACAGGTCGGACATGGTTGCCACGGTCGCACCCGCCGCTGCCAAGGTGACCGAGCCCTGCACGGCCGCCGCAACGGGTGCCCTCGAAGGCGCCGATCTGCAGGGGACGACGTGCAGCAAACAGCAGCCAATCCAGGTGCGCCGCAGCGGGCAAGGGGCAAAGGGCGCCTTGTAACCAAGCTCTTCGACGGGCGCACGCGGCTGGCCGAATTCTACCAGGAGGGCTGCGCCAAGATCCGTCTTCCGGAAACCTACTCGAACGAAGCAGAAGCCATTCTCATCAATTCCTCCGGTGGTTTGACCGGCGGAGACGAACTTGAATGGCAGGCCGTCGCCGGCGCCGGTACCTCGCTTGTGGTCACCACCCAGGCCTGCGAGAAGGTCTACAAGGCGTCGTCGGGCACAGCCACCGTGACCGCGCGTGTTTCCGCCGGGCCGGGTGCGAAGCTGCACTGGCTGCCGCAGGAAACGATCCTCTTCGACCAGTCGGCGCTCAGCCGCCGCCTCGACGTCGACCTCCAGGAGACCTCCGAGTTCCTCGCCGTTGAGGCCGTGCTGATGGGACGCCAGGCCATGGGCGAGACGCTGAACCGAGGTCTCTTCCGCGACCGCTGGCGGGTCCGGCGCGAGGGGCGGCTGGTTCACGCCGAGGACCTGCGGCTTGACGGCGAGATTGATCAGCTGACGGCGCTGCCGGCAACGCTTCGCGGCCAGTGCGCCTTCGCGACGCTCCTCTACATCGGCCCCATGGCGGAGATCCTTTTGCCGAGGGTGCGCGAGAGCCTCGGCAGCGCCGTCGGCGGGGCAAGCCACTGGCAGGGGAAGCTCGTGGTGCGGCTCGTGGCCTCCAGCGGCTTTGAGCTCAGAAAACTGCTGGTACCGGCAATTGCCGTATTGCGTAATGGTGCTGCGGTGCCGAAGGTCTGGAACATCTGATTTTGTTGGGACGAACATGAACCTCACGCCGAGAGAAAAAGACAAGCTGCTGATCTCCATGGCTGCCATGGTGGCGCGGCGCAGGCTGGAGCGGGGCGTCAAGCTCAACCATCCGGAGGCGATCGCGCTGATCACCGATTACGTGGTGGAAGGTGCGCGCGACGGGCGCTCGGTCGCCGACCTGATGGAGGCGGGCGCCCATGTGATCACCCGCGACCAGGTCATGGAGGGCATCGCTGAGATGATCCACGACGTGCAGGTGGAGGCCACTTTCCCGGACGGGACGAAGCTCGTCACCGTCCATGAACCGATACGTTAAGAGAGTGGGAAACCGATTCATGATTCCGGGCGAAGTCATTGCCGCAGAAGGTGAAATCGAACTGAATGTCGGCCGGCCGACGATC